>JBPYDO010000387.1:0-11503 GCA_051985755.1 Reyranella sp.
ATGCACGCCCGCTCGGAGTTCGAGGATTGGGACGAGCCCGACAGGAAGCGCCTGATGCTGCGGCTCTGGCTCGACGCTCACCGCGACGCTCGGCCGGCCGTGCGAGAGATCCACATCTACGAGAACAAGGGCGGCGCCAGCGGCATCGACCCGGTGCCGGGGGCTAAGCCCGCCGAAGCCAAATACCGCGCCGACGAGCGGCACCGCTTCGCCGCCGACTGATCACTCCTTCGCCTCGATCAAGCGCTCGATGGCGGCGCGCAGCGGCCGCGCCGACTTGGCATAGGTGCGCCACGGCCGGGTCTTCTTCAGAAGGGCCGGCGCCGTGCGCACGGTGAAACGCTGCGGATCGAGACCGGCCTTCGCCTGGTTCCATTCGAGCGGCATCGACACCGGCGCGCCGGGCCGCGCCCGCGGCGACAGGACGGCCACCGCCGTCGAGATGCGATCGTTGCGCAGATAGTCGAGGAAGATCCGTCCGCCGCGTTCCTTCTTGGCCATGTTGAGCACATAGCGCTCCGGCTCGGCAGCTTCCAAGCGCCGGCAGATTTCCCGTGCGAACATCTTGGCGGCGTCCCAGTCGGGACTCTTGCGGTCGGCCGTCAAGGGCACGACGACATGCAATCCCTTGCCGCCCGTCGTCTTGCAGAAGGACACCAGCTTGAGCTTCTCCAGTCGCCGCCGCAGCTCGACGGCGGCTTTGACGACGTCGCTGAATTTGACGTCGGGCGCCGGATCGAGATCGAACACCAGCCGCCCGGGCAGTTCAGGAACGTCGGGCTGGCAGTTCCAGGGATGCAGTTCGGTTCCACCGATCTGTGCCACCGCGGCCAGCGCCTCGACCCGGTCGATTTGCAGGTAGGCTTCCTTCTCGCCGCGCGCCTTGACTTCGTTGAAGAGCGGCGAGCCGCCCGCCATGGCGTGGCGCTGGAAGAACTTCTGGCCGGCAATGCCGTCGGGCGTGCGCACGACGGAGCAGGGCCGGCCTTTGAGATGCTCCATCATCCAGTCGCCAACGCTCTCGTAATAGCGCGCCAGCTCGAGCTTGCTGATCGGCGGCTTCTCGCCCGGCCACATTGCCTTATCGGGATGCGAGATCGCCACACCCATCACAGTCGCAGACCCCGCCGCCGCCGGCTGCGATGTCTTGGCCGGCCGTGCGATCGCCGCCGGCCGGGCGGCCTTCGTCTCGGCAAGCTCGGCAGGCTCCGCCATGACCTCGTCGGCCGGCTTGTCGAGCCTCAGCCCCTTGAACGCCGCTTGCCGGATGTTGCCGCCATCGGTCCAGCCGGCGAATTCGATCTCGGCGACCAGCTCGGGGCGCGCCCAATGCATGTCGCTCTCCTTTGGCGGACTGGATTCCTTGGCAAACGGGCTCGCCTTGCTCGCGACGGCCTTGAGTTTCGCCATCAGTCCACGCGCCGAGGCCTCGCCGAAGCCGGTGCCGACCCGCCCGACATAGGCCAGCTTGTTTGCCTTGCCCTGGCGGCGATAGACCCCGGCCAACAGCGAGCCGACCTTGGTGCCATCGCCGGTCCAGCCGCCGATCACCACTTCGCGGCCCGGCCTGACCTTGGTCTTGGTCCAGCTGCCGTCGCGGCCTGGGCGATAGGCGGCATCCAGCCGCTTGGAGATGATGCCCTCGAAGCCCATGCGGCGCGCCGATTCCAGCACCGCGTCGCCCGACGTCTCGAAGTGCTCGACGTAGCGGATCGTGCGGCCCTTGTCCTTCGGCTTCGACAAGAGCTCGCGCAGGCGCGCCTTGCGCTCGCGCAGCGGCAGCGACCGCAGATCCTCGCCATCGGCGAACAACAGGTCGAAGGCGAAGAAAATCAGGTCCTGGGTCTTGCCCTCGGCCAAGGCGTCCTGCAGCGCGTCGAAGCGGGGAACACCCTTCTTGTCGAGCGCCACCGCCTCGCCGTCGACGATGCAGTCCGCCAGCCCTTGGGCGGCGCGGGCGATGGCGGCGAACTTGTCGGTCCAATCGAGCCCCTTGCGCGTGCGCAGTTGCGCCTTGCCGTGCTCGACGCGCAGCTGCAGGCGATAGCCGTCGAACTTCACTTCGTGCGCCCAGCTCGGCCCCGACATGGGCTGTTCGACCGGCTTGGCGAACTGCGGCTCGACGAATTTCGGCAGGCTGCCCACCTTCTTCGCCTTGGCCTTGCTCTGGGGCAGCGCCACGCGCGCGCCGCCGCCCTTCTTGTTGCTCTCCCACACCGCGCCGGCACCGCGCTTGCGCTGGGTCATGAACGGCGTTGGCGCCTTGCCGGTGCCCAGCGCGATTTCCTTCAGCGTGCGGCCGGAAGCGATGGAGCGTTGATCCTTCAAGAGGCCATCCTGGTCACCCTCGCGCGCCGCCTCATCGCGATGCTTGATCAGGAGCCAGTTGGTGCGCTTGCCGCCGAACTTGTCGGTGCGCATGCGCACGAGGACCCAGCTGCCGTCCAGCCGGCCGCCGACCAGCCGGAATTTCAGATCGCCGCGCCGCAGCCCTTCGTGCGGGTCGCCCTCGGGCAGCCAGTAGCCGCGGTCCCAGATCTGCACGGTGCCGCCGCCATATTGATCGTCGGGAATGGTGCCTTCGAAGTCGCCATAGTCGAGCGGATGGTCCTCGACCTCGACCGCCAGCCGCTTGTCGTGCGGATCGAGCGACGGGCCGCGCGTGATCGCCCACGACTTGAAGACGCCGTCGAGCTCGAGGCGGAAGTCGTAGTGCAGTCGCGTCGCGTCATGGCGTTGCACCACGAAGCGCAAATGCGACGCGGCGGCGACAGCCGCTTTGCCGGCAGGCTCGCCGGTCTTCGAGAAATCGCGCTTGGCGCGGTAGGGAGCGAGGTTGTCCCGACGCATTCAGCGCCAACGGAAGCCTTCCGGCCGGGTTCCGTCAACCGCCCTGCTCAATCGCCGTCAGGCGGCAAATGGCTGGTGTCGTTGATGCGCTGCACCTGCACGCGCCCGCCCGTGATGTCGATTTCGTTCAACGTGCAGGGGTCCTGGGCCAGCTTCCAGTAGGCCGCCAGCGGCTGGTCGATCAGCTGCAGCAGCAGCGCCCGATTGACGCTGTCATGGCCGACCAGCACCACGTCCTGGCCGGCGTGACGCTGCAGCACCCAACGCAGCCCCTCGGCGGTGCGCGCCACCAGCTCCTGCAGCGATTCGCCTCCGGGGAAGCGCATCAGATGCGGCGCCTGGTGCCACAAAAGGTAGAGTTCGGGCGCCTCGGCCTTGATCTCATCCTGGACGCGCATCTGCCAGGCGCCGTAGTCGAGGTCCATCAGCCCGTCGAGTGTCGTCGAGGCAACACCGCAGGCGGCGGCGATCTTTGCCCCGGTAATGACGCAGCGCTGCATGCCGCTGGTGTAGACCGCAGCCGGCTTCCATTGACGGGCAATGCGCTTGGCCAAGAGATCGGCCTGCTTCAGGCCCAGGGCGGTCAGCGGCAACTCGGCACGGCCACGAAAGCGCTTGGGCTTGATGCCATCGACGTGACCATGGCGGGTCAGCAGGATCTTGGTCATTGGGCTCCTTCACTTGCCGATACAGAAGTCGCGGAAAATGACGTCCAACAGCTCGTCAATACGCACCGCTCCGGTAATGCGACCAAGGGCGCGCATGGCGAGTCGCAGGTCCTCGGCGGCCAGCGCCACTTCGCTCGCCTCGAGCGCCCGGCCGAGTGCCGCTTCGGCATCCTTCAGAGCCTCACGATGGCGGGCGCGTGTCAGCGGCGGCGCCTCGCCTTCGGCCATCAACTGACCGGCGGCGCTCTCCAGGCGCGCCAATAGCTCAGGCAAGCCGGTCCCGGTCTTCGCCGACACCGCGAGCACGCCCGGGCCGGTGACGGCCGCCAGATCGACCTTGTTCACGGCCACGACGTCGAGTCCGTCATTCCAGCCCTTGAGGCCCGACGTGAACTTGGCGCGTGCCTCTTGCCAGTCCTCGACCGCGGAGAGCACCAGCAGCCGCAGATCGGCCGCCTGGGCGCGGGCGCGCGCGCGGCGCACGCCTTCCAGTTCGATGGCATCGGACGAATCGCGCAAGCCCGCCGTGTCAGCCAGCACGACCGGCCAGCCGCCGAGATCCATGTGCACCTCGATCACGTCGCGCGTCGTGCCGGCCGTCTCCGACACGATCGCCGCATCCCGCCGCGCCAGTAGATTGAGCAATGAGGACTTGCCGGCGTTGGTCGGCCCGACAATCGCGATGCTCAGCCCCTCGCGCAGCCGCTCGCCGCGCCGATCGTCGAGGTGCTGCGCGATCTCGTGGCGCAGGCCCGTGATCGCGTCGCGAACCTGCTCGGCGATGCCGGCCGGCAGGTCCTCGTCGGGAAAGTCGATGGCCGCCTCGAGGTGGGCGAGCGCTCGCAAACCCTGGGTGCGCCAGTCCTCGTACAGGCGGTGCAGCGATCCCTCCATCTGCTGCAGGGCCTGCCGGCGCTGCCGATCGGTCTCCGCCATCACCAGGTCGGCGACCGACTCGGCCTGCGTGAGATCGAGCTTGCCGTGTTCGAAGGCGCGGCGGGTGAATTCGCCCGGTTCGGCCAGGCGACAGAAGCCGAGCTTGCCGAGCGCCGCCAGCGCGGCGTGCACGACGGCGCGCCCGCCATGCAGGTGTAGCTCGGCCATGGCCTCGCCGGTCTCGCTGTTGGGCGCCTCGAACCACACGACCAACCCGCGATCGATCACCTCGGCGCTCAGAGGATCGAGCACCGACCGCACCACCATGCGCCGCGGTGGCGGCAGCGCCGGGTCGCGCGCCGAGTAGCCACGCTTGAAGGCGTGCGCCTCGGTGAGAAAGATCAGGGCATCGGCGGCGCGCGGACCGCTCAGCCGGATGACCGAGACCGCGCCGGGTTGAGCGCGCGATGGCGCGGGCGTGCCAAGCGCATAGATGGTGGCGTCCGCCGTCACGGCCGCTTGCCCGGCACGGCCGGCGCGGCTCCCGGGATCGGCTGCACCGTCACCTTGTTGGCCAGCTGCTCGTAGAGATGCTCGGGAATCAGATGACGCTCGACCAGCTCGGTCTTGGCCTTGAACGGGCGGGCGCGGATGATGGCGTCGGCCCGCACTTCGCCGATGCCGTCGAGGGTCATTAGGGAGTCGCGGCTGGCGCTGTTGAGATCGATCAGGTTGGCCGCCGGTACCGGCGCGGCGCGGGTTTGGGCGTGCGCCGGCCCGACCAGCGCCAACACCGCAATGATCGAAAGAACAAACCGCATCGGCCGACTATCGCACGATCTCCCCGCGTCGTGCCTATAGCGCATCGTGCCCATATTAAGGGCCGTGTATTACGCCCCCAACGCCTTGTAGTATCCGGCGCCATGGCGAAGGCCTACGACCAGGTTCCCGACCGGCGCTCGATCGTGCGTCGGCGCGCACTCGAGGAGGCGCTCGGCCGGCTGGTCGAGGATCTGCCGACCGGCAACGAGCCGCCGCGGCCGCAGGTGTTGGCGCTGTTGCGCGAAGCGCTCGCCAACGGGCGGGCCGAGATCCGCCGGCGCTTCGAAACGCCGGGACCGCTGCGCAATGACGGCCCGGCGGTGCTCAGTGCCACCTCGTTCCTGATGGACCAGCTGGTGCGGGTGATCTTCGATTTTGCCGAGGGCCACGTCTATCCCGCCGCCAATCCCAGCGCCGCCGAGCGGCTGGGCCTGATGGCGACCGGCGGCTTCGGCCGCGGCGAGCTGGCGCCGCTCTCCGATCTCGATCTCCTGTTCCTGCGTCCCTACAAGCAGACGCCGCGCGGCGAGCAGATCGTCGAGTACATGCTCTATCTCCTGTGGGACATGGGCCTAAAGGTCGGCCATGCCACGCGCACGGTCGAGGAGAGCCTGCGTTACGCCGATCGCGATCACACCATCCGCACGGCGCTCCTGGAGGCGCGCTACATCTGGGGCGATCGCGCGCTTTGCGATGACCTGATGAAGGCGTTCGCCCAGCGCTTCACCGGCGGCGACGGCCGCGACTTCGTCGAGGCCAAGCTCGGCGAGCGCGACGAGCGCCATCGCCGCATGGGCGATTCGCGCTACGTCGTCGAGCCCAACGTCAAGGAGGGCAAGGGCGGCCTGCGCGACCTGCACACGCTGTTCTGGATCGCCAAGTATCTCTATCGCGTCGACCAGCCGGCCGAGCTGGTCGCCAAGGGCGTGCTGACCCAGATCGAAGCCCGCCATTTCCAGCGGGCCGACCGCTTCCTGACGACGGTGCGCTGCCACATCCACTATCTCACCGGCCGCGCCGACGACCGGCTGTCGTTCGACCTGCAGCGCGAGATCGCCACCCGGCTCGGCTACCAGGACCGGCTGCGCAGCCGCGGCGTCGAGCGCTTCATGAAGCACTATTTCCTGCACGCCAAGACGGTCGGCGACCTCACGCGCATCTTCGTGGCGGCGCTCGAAGCCAGCCAGAAGCGCAAGCCGACGCTGGCGGCTCTGTGGCAGAGCCTGCGCCCGCGCCAGCTCGAGGGCTTCCGCCTCGACGGCCAGCGGCTGGCCGCCGCCACGCCCGAGGCCTTCGTGCAGGACCCCGTGGCGATCCTGCGGCTCTTTCATGTGGCGCAGGAGAACGACCTCGACATCCATCCCGCGACCTTGCGGCTCATCACCCAGAACATCCGGCTGGTCGACCGCCTGCGCAGCGATCCCGAGGCCAACCGCCTCTTTATGGCGATGCTGACGTCGCGGCACGATCCGGAGACGACCCTGCGCCGCCTCAATGAGGCGGGCGTGTTCGGCCGCTTCGTGCCCGACTTCGGCCGTGTCGTTGCCCAGACGCAGCACGACATGTATCACACCTACACGGTCGACGAGCACACGATCCGGGCGATCGGCATCCTGGCCAGCATCGAGAGCGGCAGCCTCAAGGACGACCATCCGCTGTCGGCCGAGATCGTGCACAAGATCATCTCGCGGCCGGTCCTCTATCTCTCCGTGCTGCTGCACGACATCGCCAAGGGCCGCGGCGGCGATCACTCGGTGCTGGGCGCCGACGTCGCGATGCAGCTCTGCCCACGGGTGGGTTTGAGCGCCGCCGAGACCGAGACCGTCGCCTGGCTGGTGCGCTATCACCTCGCCATGTCGGCCACCGCCTTCCAGCGCGACCTGATGGACCCCAAGACCATCGACAACTTCGCGGCGCTGGTGCAGTCGCCAGAGCGGCTGAAGCTCCTCTTGGTGCTGACCGTGGCCGATATCCGCGCCGTCGGGCCCAATGTCTGGAACGGCTGGAAGGCGGCGCTGCTGCGCCAGCTCTACTACGCCGCCGAACGTGTGATGTCAGGCGGCACGCTGTCGGGCGGCCGCGCCGAGCGCATCAAGGCGATCCAGGCCGAAGTGAGCGACAAGCTCGTGGGCTGGAGCGACGCCGAGAAGGAGGCGCACTTCGCGCGCGGCTATGCGCCCTACTGGCTTTCCTTCCCGGTCGACACCCTGGCGCGCCAGGCCGAGCTGGTGCGGCGCGCCGAGCGCGAGCACCAGCCGCTCGCCATCGAGCATCGTATCGACCCCACGCGGTCGGCCACCGAAGTCACGATCCACACGCTCGACACGCACGGCCTGTTCGCCCGCCTGGCCGGCGCCATGGCGATCAGCGGCGCCAACATCGTCGACGCCAAGATCTTCACCCTGGCGAGCGGCATGGCGCTCGACACCTTCTGGCTGCAGGACCTCGAGGGCAAGCCGTTCGACGGCCCGCAGCGCCTGGCCCGCCTCGCGGCGCGCGTCGAGCTCGCCCTCTCCAACCGCCTCGACATCCAGCGCGAGCTCGACAGCCAGCGGTCCTCCTGGCCCCGGCGAGATCGCGTCTTCACCGTGCAGCCCAGGGTGCTGATCGACAACAACGCCTCCGACACTTTCACGGTGATCGAGGTCAATGGCCGTGACCGGCCGGGCTTCCTGCACGTGGTGACGCGGGCGCTGACGCGCTGTAGCCTGCAGATCACCTCGGCCCACATCACCACCTACGGTGAGCGCGCCGTCGACGTGTTCTATGTCAAGGACCTGTTCGGCCTGAAGGTCGTCAACCAGGACAAGCTCAAGCAGGTGGCCGGCGAGGTCGAGCGCTCGATCCGCGATTTCGACGTCCGCTTCGAGCCGGCCGCGCGCGCCGCGGAGTAAGAGGCGCACCAAACTTCAGCCGCATTTCGGGGGCGCAACTGTCGCGATTTGCTGGCGTTTATCGCGGAGAAGAGCCATGCGTCCGATTGCAGCCTGTCTTGCCGCCCTTTGCCTTCTGAGCGCAGCGCTGTTGTCCCCGGCACCGGTGTCGGCCCAGGCATATTCGGCCCGTGCATATTCGGCCCAGACTCTGTCGCCGCCCACCCTGGCACCGCTGGTGCGGCGCGCCGCGCCGGCGGTGGTGAGCATCGCCATCCAGGGTCACGTGGCGATGCAGCAGAATCCGCTGTTCAACGATCCTTTGTTTCGCCAGTTCTTCAACGTCCCGCAGGGGCCGATCGAGCGCGAGTTCCAGGCGGCCGGCTCGGGCGTCGTCATCGAGCCGCGCGAGGGCTTGATCGTCACCAACTACCACGTGGTCGAGCATGCCGATCAGATCGCCGTCACCCTGTCGGATGGCCGCAAGATGAATGCGCGCAAGGTCGGCGGTGACGAAAGCCACGATCTTGCCGTGATCCAGGTGCCGGCGCGCAATCTCGCCACCATCCCGCTCGGCAACGCCGACGCCCTGCAGGTCGGCGACTATGTGATCGCCATCGGCAATCCGTTCGGCATCGGCCAGACCGTGACGCACGGCATCGTGAGCGCGGTGCGGCGCACCGACATGGGCGGCGGGCCGCAGAACTACATCCAGACCGATGCCGCCATCAATCCCGGCAACTCCGGCGGCGCGCTGGTCAACATGAACGGGGAGCTGGTGGGCATCAATACCGCCATCATCGGTTCGACCGGCGCCAACGTCGGCATCGGCTTTGCTATTCCGGTCAATGTCGTGCGCCGCGTGGTCGGGCAGCTCATGAGGCAGACCGCCGCCCGCAGTCGCTGGGGCTAAAGCTCGCGTTCTAAGGCTCGGCCTTGACGGCCGAGGCGCACGTCTTGCCGCCCTCGGTCTCGCAGACGATGCGGGCGATCTTGCGGGTTTTCACCGCGCTGCACGGCACGCCGAGCGATGGCGCAAGATCGAGATGTTGCTTCAGGGTGGCCTTGGCGCCCGGGATGATCGGCAGCACCGCGCCCGTGCGATAGGCTGATTGCAGCTGCACGGTGCTTTCGCGGCCATTCGTCAGCCCGATCACCAGGTCGACCTCGAGGAAGTCGATGACTTCGGCCGATTGGTTGTCGACCGTCATGCTGGGCACGCACACGCCAAACATCGTGACGTCCTCGCCGCGGCTGACGACGATGGCGTCGGCTGCTAGCGCGCCCGCAGCGGCAAGCAACGTCGCAACGACGCTGAGTGCGAAAACCGGGCGACGACAGCCAGTCATGATCGCCTCCCCCACCCAGGAAAAGCAGCCGGCTACTGGGCGCCCGCCTGCAACCGTTGCTCCCGGCGCACCGTCAACATCTGCAGGATGGCCGCCGCCGTTTCCTCGATCGAGCGGCGGGTGACGTCGATGGTCGCCCATTTGCGGCGCGCGTAGAGCCGCCGTGCTTCCTGGATCTCGCGCTGCACCTGGTCCATGTCGGTGTAGGCGGTTTCGGTCTCCTGCTGCAGCAGGCGCAGGCGATTCATGCGGATCTGCACCAACCGCTCGGGATCGGTGATCAGCCCGACCACCAGCGGGCGCTTGGTGGTCTCGAGCTCGGGCGGCGGCGGCATCGATGGTACCAGCGGCACGTTGGCCGCGCGCACGCCCCGGTTGGCGAGATAGACGCAGGTCGGTGTCTTGGACGTGCGCGACGGTCCGACCAGAATGACGTCGGCATCCTCCAGATCGTGCGTCGACTGTCCGTCGTCGTGCGCCAGCGTGTAGTGCATGGCATCGATGCGATCGAAATATCCCTCATCGAGCTGGTGCTGGCGGCCCGGCCACTGCTCGCTCTTGGAATGGAAATGCGCGCCCAGCACGGTCATGACCTGGTCGAGCACGCCGACGCAGGGCAATTGCAAGCGCCTGCAATGATCGCGGATGCTGTCGCGCAACTCAGGGTCGACCAGCGTGTAAAGGACGGGGCCGCGGTTGCGTTCGATCGCCTCGATGACCTTGTCCATCTGGCCTCGCGTGCGCACCAGCGACCAGACATGCTCCTGCACGAAGACGCCTTCGTATTGCACCAGGCAGGCGCGCGCCACGCTCGATACGGTTTCTCCGGTCGAATCCGAAACCAGATGGATGTGAAAGTTGCGGTTGGCCACGACCCAACTTACCCCACAGCGATGCGGGGAGAAACGCGGGATTGCCTCGGCGATTTCGGGGATAGATCAGGCCTGGCATCGGTTTGGCGCATTTCCGGACCCGACTCGCCATGACGCTCCCGAAGGCGGTCCCCTCCGGAAAAGCTCCCAGGAGAATCCTGCGAATCGGGAGAGCGCGCGGGAGATGGTGGAATCATCGGCTGATCCGATCCACAAGCGACTGGGGACAGCGCTGGAATGACGCTCATCCCCGCGCTTCACACCGCCAACGACTCCTACTGCCTTCTATGAAAGAGTAAGAGGAAGGCATGAGGGAAAAGACGTGAAAGGTGGTCGATTGCTGCAAACGCTGTACGGCGGGCGTTTGCCGTCGCCGCCGATCTGGCTGATGCGCCAGGCCGGACGCTATTTGCCGGAGTATCGCGCCATCCGCGCCACGACAAAGTCGTTCCTCGATCTTTGTTACACGCCGGACAAGGCTGTCGAAGTCACGCTGCAACCTGTCAAACGCTTCGGTCTCGACGCCGCGATCATCTTTTCCGACATCCTGGTCGTGCCGGATGCCCTGGGACAGAAGGTCTGGTTCGTCGAAGGCGAGGGACCGCAGCTCGAGGCGTTGAAGCAGCCGGCCGAGTTCGGCCAGCTGTCGCGGGCAAGGCTCGGCGATCACCTTGCGCCGGTCTATCGCGCCATCTCCGCCGCCCGGGCGGCCCTCGCCCCGGAGACCGCCTTGCTGGGATTTGCCGGCGCTCCCTTCACGCTCGCCTGCTACATGATCGAAGGCGGTGCCAGCCGCGACTTCGCCAAGGTGAAGGACTGGGCCTATCGCCATCCCGATTCCTTCGGCCTGTTGATCGATCTTCTTGTCGACGCGGTGGTCGATCATCTCGCCTATCAGATCGATGCCGGCGCCGATGCCGTGCAGCTGTTCGATTCGTGGGCCGGCGTGCTGCCCGAGGAGCAGCTCTTCAGCTGGTCGCTCGAGCCGATGGTGCGCATCGCGCACGGCGTGCGGGCGCGCCATCCGAAGGCGCCGGTAATCGCGTTCCCGCGTGGCGTCGGGCCGGCGGCGCTGATGTATCGCCGGCCCGACGCCTTTGCCGCGCTGTCGATCGACACCGCGATCGGCGCGCACTGGGCGGCCAGGGAACTGCAGCCGCATATCTGCGTGCAGGGCAATCTCGATCCGATGA
>JBPYDO010000388.1:0-2385 GCA_051985755.1 Reyranella sp.
TCGTCGGCTCGCTGGCGATGCAGCCCATGGTTCTCGCCGCCACCAGCGGGCGTCGCTCCGGCGTGTTCGACCTCGTGTCGCGCGAGGGGATCGCCATCAAGAACACATTCGTCCGCTCGCCGATTACGGGTTGGTCGTCAGGCGTGGCCGTGCCAGCGGCAGTGGTCAATGCGCCACTCTGGGAGAGCATGCTTGGCATGCTGGCCCTCGCCTTCGCCTTGACGCTTGTCGCGCTGTCCCTCGGCATTCTGGTCGCCAACCGCATTACGCGCGCGGTGCATCAACTCGGGCGCGCCGCGGTGGCGTTTGCGGCGGGCGACGTCGTCCCGGTGGAGGTGAGCAGCACCGCTCACGTCGAGGACATATCGAAGGCGCTGGAGGCCGCGGCATCGACCGCCCATAAGCGCGAGGCCAAGCGACGCGGCTGACGCCTCAGGTCTGCGGCATGAACTCGATCATCAGGCCGCCGGCCTGCTCGGGCGGCACCATCACGCGATCGCCGTCGCCCAGCGCGAAGCCCACGTTGTTGGCGCGCAGCAGAGCCTGAAGCGGGCGGGATCGCTCGACGGCGATGGTGAGCCCGACCACGCGCGGCAGTTGCGCCGGTGCCATGGCCTCGATCGCCCGGTACTCCAGTTGCCAGGCCGAGGCCGACCAGACCAGCAGCTCGACTGCGCCCGTCTTCAGTGTCACGCAGCCGTCGAAGATCTCGTCCACCTCGGCCTGCCAGCTTTGCTTCAGCGTCTTGGCAAGCGCGCTCGGGTCCTCGGCGACGGCATGCACGGCAATCAGGCCCAGCGCGCCGTTGGGATGCACGATCCAGTCCGGCTCCATGAATGCCTCAGGCGTCCTGTGCGCCACCGGGAACCAAGCCAGGGGCCCGCTGTCCCCGGTGCCAACCACCACCTCGGCTTCGACCGGCAAGCCATCGTCGCTCTCCCACATGTGCCGCCGATCTTCGCCCTCGAGCTCGGCAACATTGAGGGCCAGCGCGACCTGCGGCTCGCCTTCAATCAGTTCGAGGTAGTTCGGGATGTCGTCGCGGTCGGGCTGGAAGCACATGCAGCGCGGCTCGACGCCCTCGGGGGTGAAAGAGAAGCCCAGCTGCAGCAGGCGCGCCGCGATGTCGTCGGGCGTTGTGGCGGTGACGCTGACATGGTCGATATCGCGAGCGGAGATTTCCATCGCCCGCGTCATACAGGCTTCGCCGCCTGTCGCTCAAGGGCCGTCGCTCTGCCTAGGCTGCCTCGAGCGTCTTTTTCATAAAACCGACCGCGTGGTCCATCATGCCGTCGACGGTCGGCGCCAACTCGTCGGGCAGAACGTCGATCGTCCAGATGAGGCGGCTGCCGTCGCCTTCGGGGAAGACCTGGACGGCGGCGTTGTAGTGGCTCGGCCGGCCGTCGACCATTGAATAGACCAGGCGGCATTCCTCGTCGTCAAGGGTGACCAACCGTTCGCGCGCCACCAGGCCGTTGAAGAAGGTGAGGACGCGGTCGCCGCTATCCATCTCGAGCTTGGTGAGGAAACCCGGCGCCACACGGGTGTGAACCTGATCGAAGGCCCGTACCGCCGACCACACAATGGCCGGGCCGGTACTGAGGGCGATCTGCTTGCGAAGGGTTGCCATGGCGTGCTCCTTGATTTGCCGCGCGATGTAGGCGATGCGGTCGGGTGAAGCTGGCGGTTTTCGGACGCGACTGTTGCCATGGACAAATCCAAGTCACCCGAGGTCGAGGCCTTTTGGGCGGAGTTCCGCCGCGCCAAGAGCGTGCCGGAGCAGGACTATGACGTCTGCCGCATGGGCGACAGCGCCGGCATGGGCGATGAGCTGCTGCAGCTGATCCTGAGCGGCACCAAGCGCGCCACTGCCTGCCTCTTGCGCGACGTCGAAGTGGGCGGCGAGATGATGGCGCGCGTCGGCGGCCATGTCGTGGTGCTCGACAGCGCCGACCGGCCGCACGCCATTTGGCGTTCGAAGACGGTAGAAGTGAAGCCGCTCGACCGGGTCGACGAGGCGTTTGCCTGGGACGAAGGCGAGGGCGAGCGCACGCGCCAGGATTGGCTCGCCATGCACATTCGCTACTTCACGCGCCGGGCCAAGGCCGAGGGCTTTGCCTTCGATCCGACGATGCCGGCCGTGTTCGAGCGCTTCAGCGTGGTGTGGCCGCCGGCCTACGCCGATACCGAGGGCGCAGGCTGGTGATGCGGCTTGCCCTGATCGGTTACGGCGCGTGGGGTCGCTATCACGCAGCGGCGATCGCCAAGACGCCGGGCGCCGAATTGGCTGCGATCGCCTGCGGCAGCGAAGCGACCGCAGCCGTTGCCCGGCAGCACCATCCATCGGCGGCCATCCATCTCGATTGGAAGGCGGTCATCGCTGAC
>JBPYDO010000389.1:0-12429 GCA_051985755.1 Reyranella sp.
CTGCTGGCCTCGATCGTGGTCGGCCTGCTGGTGATCGAGCTGGCGCTGCGCGCCGTGAGCGGCATCTATCTCTGGTACTGGCCCAATTTCGTGCTGTGGGCGCGCACCACGCATACCCAGCACGAAGAGCGCCGCATGGTCGACGACAGCCTGCTGGGCTACGTGCCGCGGCCCGGCTACAGCGCGGCCGGCCTCAACTTCGATGCCGACGGGCTGCGCCGCAACGGCAAGGACGATGCCGCCCTGCCGGCCGCCGGCAGCGTGCTGGCGGTGGGCGATTCCTTCACCTACGGCGATGAGGTGACCGACGGCGATACCTGGCCCGCCCAGCTGCAGGACCTGGCCCATCGGCGCGTGTTCAATGCCGGCGTGAGCGGCTACGGCTTCGACCAGTCGGTGCTGCGCGCCGAGATGGTGGCCGAGCACGTCCATCCCGCCACCGTGGTCGTTGGCTTCATCGCCGACGACCTGCGGCGCGCCGAGATGCGCCGCACCTGGGGCGCGGAGAAGCCGTACTTCGACGTGGTCGGCGACCAGCTGGTGCTGCGCAACGTGCCCGTGCCGCCGCGGCCCAACCCGGCGAACGAGCTGGGATTCCTGCAGCGGACGCTCGGCTACTCCTACCTGATCCAGTTCACCGCCCGGCATTTCGACTGGAGCTGGGGGCTCTACATCGATCGCATCCGCGTCCATCCGTCGGGCACCGGCGAGCGCATCGCCTGCCTGCTGACGCGGCGGCTGCGGGCGCTGCAGGACAAGGGGGTGCGCGTGGCGCTGCTGGCCGAGTATGATCCCTATGTGTGGCAGGACGCGGACTTCGCCGCCGAACAGCGGCGGCTAACCGACAGTGTTCTCACCTGCGCCGAACGCGAGGGGCTTGGCATCATCGACAGCTTCGATGCCTTGGCCGAAGTGCCGGGGGGACCGCAGCTTCTCTACGACCACTGGCATCTCAACCCGCGCGGCAATGCGCTGATCGCCCAGCTGGTCGCGCACGCCCTCGAACTCGGGGCACGCTGAAGTTGCTCGGCCGGCTGGCGCTTGTCCTGGGATCGGTGCTGTTCTGCCTCTTGGCGCTGGAGATCGGCTGCCGCCTGGTGCGCGGCCCCGACACGCTGCTGCACTGGCAGAACCTGGTGCTGAAGCAGCGCCTCGCCTCGGCGGCCGAGAACAAGGAGCAGCGCTTCACGTACGATTCGCAGCTCGGCTGGCGGCAGCGCGCGAGCGTATCGAGCGCGCATGTCAACTACGATGCCGACGGCTTTCGCCTGACCCCGACTTTGCCGGCCGATGCGACCGACACCCAACCGGTGCTGGCGACCGGCGATTCCTACACCCAGGGAGACGAAGTCGACGACAGCGAGACCTGGCCTTCCTGGTTACAGGGCTTTCTCAGGCGTCGCGTGATCAATGCCGGCGTCGCGGCCTACGGCCTCGACCAGACGGTGCTGCGCACCGCCGAGCTGGTACCCAAGCTCAAGCCAGGCGTGATTGTCCTGGGCTTCATCGCCGATGACGTGCGACGCGCCGAGATGAGCCGCACCTGGGGCGCCGAGAAGCCCTACTTCGAATTGCTTGGGCAGGAGCTCGTGCTGCGCAATGTGCCGGTGCCGCCATCGCCCGACCCGCGCGACACGCTCGACTTCTGGCAGACCGCCTTCGGCTGGTCGATCCTGGTCGACACCGTGCTGCGCCACCAGGGCTGGCAGTATGAATGGACGGTCGACCATGTGCGCGTCATGCCGCGGGGCACCGGGCTTCGGCTCGCCTGCCCGCTGATGCGCCGCATTGCGAGGCTCGGCGTGCCGACGCTGGTGGTGGCCGAGTACGATTTCTACGTCTGGCAGAACGCCGAGTTCGCGGCCGAGCAGCGCCGCATCTCGCGCGAGGTGCTGAGCTGCGCCGAGCAGGCCGGCCTCAGCTCGCTCGATCTCTACGAGCCCTTGCGGCAGGCCGTGCAGACGCGCGGCCGCGACGCCATCTACCGCGCCTGGCACCCCGGCCCCGACGGCTACAAGCTGATCGCCGAACAGATAGCGACGAAGCTGGCGACGATGAAATGACCCAGGCGCTGCGCTAACGCGCAGCGCCGGCGGCGTGTAGCGCTGTAATCAGCGCGGGCGCCGCACCGGGCAGAATGAATCCAGATGGGGCAGCGACACTCATCTTTTCTGCGCTGTGCGGCGCCTGCGCTTCGGTCGGCCTCCGGCCTCCCTGCAGCGCTACACGCCGCCCAGACGGAACTTGTAGGCGCGAAGCGCCTACATGTTCCGTCTGTAATTTGGCGCCTCTTGCATGATCTCGACGTCGTGCACGTGGCTCTCGCGCAGGCCCGAGCCGGTGATGCGCAGGAACCGGCTCTTGCTCTGCATGTCCTTGATGCTGGCGTTGCCGGTGTAACCCATGGCGGCGCGCAGGCCGCCGACCAGCTGGTGGATGATGTTGGCAACCGGGCCCTTGTAGGGCACGCGGCCCTCGATGCCTTCGGGCACGAGCTTGAGCGCGCTCTCGACCTCGGCCTGGAAGTAGCGGTCGGCCGAGCCGCGCGCCATGGCACCGATCGAGCCCATGCCGCGGTAGGACTTGTAGGAACGGCCCTGGTAGAGCATCACCTCGCCCGGCGCCTCGTCGGTGCCGGCCAGCAGCGAGCCGATCATGGCGCAGTCGGCGCCGGCGGCGATCGCCTTGGCGAGGTCGCCGGAATACTTGATGCCGCCGTCGGCGATCGCCGGCACGCCCGCCGCATGGCAGACCTCGGCCGCCTCGATGATCGCCGTGAGCTGCGGCACGCCGACCCCCGCCACCATGCGGGTGGTACAGATCGAGCCCGGCCCGATGCCGATCTTGACCGCATCGGCGCCGGCATCGATCAGCGCCCTTGCCCCTTCCGCCGTGGCGACGTTGCCGGCCATGACCTGGCAGTAGTTGCTGAGCTTCTTGACGCGCGTCACCGCCTCGAGCACGCCCTTGGAATGGCCGTGCGCAGTGTCGACCACGATCACGTCGACATCGGCGTCGATCAGCAGCTGGGCGCGGCTCAGCCCATCCTGGCCGACGCCGGTCGCCGCCGCGGTGCGCAGGCGGCCCTTCTCGTCCTTGGATGCGCCGGGGAACTTGTTGGCCTTCTCGATGTCCTTGACGGTGATCAGACCAATGCAGCGATAGGCATCGTCGACGACCAGCAGCTTCTCGATGCGATATTGATGCAGCAGGCGCTTGGCCTCGTCCTGCGTCGCGCCCTCCTTGACCGTGACCAGCCGGTCCTTGGTCATCAGCGCGCTCACCGGCATGGAATTGTCGTGGGCGAAGCGCACGTCGCGGTTGGTCAGGATGCCGACCAGCTTGCCGTTGTCCTCGACCACCGGGAAGCCGGAGATCTGGTGGGTCGTCATCAGCTTCAGCGCATCGCCCAGGGTTTGGGCCGGGTGGATAGTGAGCGGGTTCACCACCATGCCCGATTCGAATTTCTTGACCTTGCGTACCTCGTTGGCCTGCGCCTCGGATGCCAGGTTCTTGTGGATGACGCCGATGCCGCCAGCCTGCGCCATGGCGATCGCCATCGGCGCTTCGGTGACGGTGTCCATCGCGGCCGACATCAGCGGGATGCCGAGTTCGACGGTACGGGTGAGCCGCGTGCGGGTGTTGGTCTGGCCAGGCAGGACGGAGGACGCGGCAGGCCTCAGGAGCACGTCATCGAAGGTGAGCGCTTCCTGGATCTGCATGCCAACCTCCGGGCCGGAGAAAACAAAACCGGCAGCCGGTTAAGGCTGCCGGGTTGGCGGGCCTTTATACACACCGCCACGGCCAAGCCAAGAGCGGAATTTGCGCCTTTCTCCCCACTCATATGGGGAGAAAGCCTAGGACGCCTTGCAATTGAAGGTGATCAGGCGCGGCGGCTTGGTGAAGGCCGGGTGGGTGTCGGGCATGTCGGCGGGCACCGGCTTGGGCCAGCTGCCGTCCTCCAGGTGCTGCTCGACGATGGGCACGATCTGCTGCAACTCGATCCAGGCGCGCAGGCGCACGCCAGGCGGGGTGTTGTGGATTGCGTCGCTGAACAGGTCGGGGTCGTAGGGCATGTAGCGTGCGACGTCGATGAACGGCTCGCCATGCACCTTGTCGTACTTGGCGAACACCCGGTTCTCGAACGCGGTCATGCGCTCGAGGTCGCGGTAGCGATAGGGGAAGTAGCGGACGTTCAGCACGTCGAGGATGGTCTTGTGACGCGCCGCGTCCACCACCAGCCCGTCCTTGGCCAGCCAATGGAAGGAGGCGACCGACAGCTCGCTACCCACTGCCTTGAGATCGGCGGTGATGGAATCGAGCTGCTTGATGATCTCGCTCAGGTGGACCGGCAGGTCGGGCCGCGTGATGTCGGGGTCGAACCCGTCGAGGCCCTTGGGCCAGTCGATCTTGTAGTCGGGCTTGGGCCATTCGGCGCCCGACGTCAGGCCCTGGGCGCGGCGCGCCAGCGCCGAATAGGGCGCGAGCTCGCGCAGCGTGCGGGCGAACCAGCCGGCCGGCTCCGGCTTGGCCTTGGGCACGTTTTTCACCACCGTCGAGAGATCGAGCTGGTTGCCGCCTTCGTAGTAGACCACCAGGTCGGGGCGCATCGGCGCCACTTCCTGGTGCACGATGGCGGCGATGTCGATCGCGGTGATGCTCTCGCGGCCGGCGTTCAGCACCTCGAACTTGAGGTCGAGCTTCTTGGCCCGGGCCCACTGGTTCAGCCAGTGATCGAGGAACTCCGGCACCGAGTAGGGCGTGAGATGGATCTCGGCGACCGTCGAGGCGCCGACGTAGACGATGCGGATGGTGCGCGGCGAGCGCTTGAACGGCACCGGCGGGCCGCGCCAGCCGAACTGGTTGGTCGTTAGGGTGTCGGGCAAGGTGGCATTCGGCAGGAAGCGGAAGGTCGGCCGCGGCTTGCCGTCGGGCGGATCGTAGACCCAGAGCTTCCCCGGCGCGCCGCTGAGATAGCTGTGCTTGCACGGATCGCCGACGAACACCGAATTCCAGGCCTTGAACATGTCCCAGGTGAGGAACTGGGCGCCGCTCCTGGAATAGTGCGGCGTGCTCTGCAGCAGGTGGTCGAGCTCGCGCCATTCCTTGGGCACCGGCTTCTTGTTGGGCAAGGGCGGCGGATCGGTCCTGTACCAGGCGCGATCGACGCCGTCGGCCAGCGCGATCTTGTCGACGTAGCGCTGCGTGGTGTCGATGCCCAGGGTGCCGATCTGCTTGGGCAGCAGAAGCGCCACCGGCGACTGACCGTCGATGATGCGCACCACGATCTCGGCCAGGACGACACAGACCACGATCGACACAACGCTCGTCAGGATGTTGAGCAGGACAGCGCGCACCCCGCCCGCCTTCTTTGGCGGCGCGACCGCCTGTTGTTCGCCGATTCCCATGCCGCTCCCTAGCACGTCCTGCGCCCCGGCGCGCAGGGACGTCAACGTCGCGGGGAGCGGCCTGGTGTTGGTTCAGCCGCCTACGCCGGCAAAGCGGACATGACACCTGAGCCCGGCGGGCAGCTTGTGGTCGGGGTTCGGCAACTCGAGCCGAATGCCGATTGTGCCGCTCGCGGCGTCGAACACCTGGTCGACGATGGTGACGACCGCGGGATACTTGCCGCCGACGGGCTCCTCGGGGAAGACCTCCGCCTTCATTCCGGTAGTGACCTTGCCGAACTGGCTGAGCGGCACATAGACCTCGACGCGAAGCGGATCGATCTGCGACACCGTGAGGAGATGGGCCTGTTCGAAGATGTACTCGCCCGGGCCCAGCGAGCGTTCGACGACGACGCCGTCGATCGGGCTGCGGATGGTGCGCTGCTTGAGGATCTCGCTGGCGCGCTCGAGATCGAGCTTCGCGAGGTTGAGGTTGATCTCCGCCTCGTGCAGCTCGCTCTCGGCAACCTTGGCGGCTGTCGATGCCTCGTCGGCCGTCGACAGGGCGACGTTGTCGGTCTTGCGCAACCGGGCCATGCGATCCGACTTGCGCTCGAGGAATTCCAGGCGGGCGCGGGCGCCCTCCACCGACATGTAGTTTTCGGCGCGCGCCTTAGCCAATTCCATAGCCGCCGTCTCGACGCCGGACTCGAGGCGGGCGACGACTTCGCCCTTCTTGACCTCGGCGCCGCGGTCGACCAGCACCTCGTGGATCACGCCGGGCACCGGAGTCCCGAGCTTGAGCACCATCATCGGCTGGATGAGGCATTCGAACCCGGCGTCCGCCGCCGCGCGGTCCTGCGCCGGCGCCGCAAGGGGTGCCGCGGCGACGGTTGCGAAGAAAAGGCTCGCCACGAAAGCTCGGCCGTACATCACTCGCCCCTCCCTGAAAAAGCCAGCACCTGATCGAGACGCCGGTCGTGACGCAGGTTCTGGATGCGCACGTAGGCATTGCGCCGCTCGGCGGCGAACTGGGCGAGCCGGCGAAGGCCGCCATATACGAAGGCCGGCAAATCGGCGCCATTCGCGACCAGGCGCGCGAGCACCTGAGTCGCACGCGCCGCGTGAACGGCGAAAATCTCGTCTTCGAGCGAAACGATCGCCTGGCAACTGCCGGGGTCGCCCTGGCGGGCGCCGCGGCCGAAGAACTGGCGGTCGATGCGCCGCGATTCGTGGAACTCGGTCAGGATGACATGCAGGCCGCCCCTCTCCGCAACGCCCTCGCCCAGCCGGATGTCGGTGCCGCGGCCCGCCATGTTGGTGGCAACGGTGACGCGCGCGGGCTGGCCGGCGAGCGCGATCACCTCGGCTTCCTCCTTGTCCTGCTTGGCATTGAGGAGCAGATGCGCGATCCCGCGCTCCTGCAGCGCCGCGCTGATTTCCTCCGATGCCCGGACGGAACGCGTGCCGATCAGCACCGGCCGGCCCTGCCGAACCGCCTCGAACTCCACCGCTTCGGCGACCCGATGCCACTTGTCCCGCTGGCTCGCGCAGACGACCGGCCGCGCGTATTGCCGCCGCGACGGTCGGTGCAGGGGAATGCGAACGACATCGAGGCCGTAGACCAGCCCGATCTCGCGCGACACTTCCCTCGCCGTGCCGGTCATGCCGCTCAGCCGCATGTAGCGGCGGAACAGCCGCTGGTAGGTGAGCCGCGCCAGCGTCTCGCGCCGTTCGGTGAGTTTGCAGCCCTCCTTCACCTCGATCAGCTGGTGCAGGCCGCGCTCCCACGAGCGGTCAGCCATGATGCGGCCCGTGGACTCGTCGACGATCTGGACCTTGCCGTCCATGACGACATAGTGCTGGTCGCGCTGGAAGAGATGCCGGGCGCTGAGCGCCTGCACCAGCAGTTCCTCCCGCCCGCGCTTGGACGTCCAGATGCCCTTGAGTCCCGACACCAGGTGGGCGAGCGAAGCCTGTCCCGCCAGCGTGAGCGCCACCGAGCGCTCTGCCGGCTCGATCTCGTAGTCTTCGCCGGGGCGGAGGCTGCCGGCGAACTGCAGCGCATGTTCGCACTCTTCTTTCTCTTCGGGGGCGCCCGAGCCCGAAGACAGGATGAGCGGCGTGCGCGCTTCGTCGATGAACACGCTGTCGGCCTCGTCGACGATGCCGAAATAGAGGCCGCGCAGCACCAGGCCCTGGTCGCGGTCCGGCTTGCCGGCGAGCTTCTCGAGCGCCAGGTGAAGCCTGCTTCCCCGCCGCGACAGGGTCACCCGATCGCGCAGGTAGTCGAACGCCAATTCCTTGTTGGTGCAGTAGGTGATCGACCTGCCATAGGCCTGTCGCCGATCCGCCTTGGCCATACCCTGGATCACCGCGCCGACACTGAGCCCAAGCAGCCGATAGACCGGAGCCATGACCTCAGCATCACGGCCGGCCAAGTAGTCGTTGACGGTGATCACGTGCACCGGATAGCCGGCCAGGGCCACGGTGCTGGCCGGCAGCGTGGCCGCGAGCGTCTTGCCCTCGCCCGTCTCCATTTCGATCAGCTTGCCCTGCAGCAGCGCCCAACCCGCCATCAGCTGCACGTCATAGTGACGCTGGCCAATCGTGCGTGCCGCCGCCTCGCGCACCAGCGCGAAAGCCTCGCCCACCAGCGGTGCCGCGAAGCCCTGCCGGCGCAGCCGGCCGCGCATGCCGCGCGCGAGCTCGGTGATCTCGCCATCGCTCAGCGCCCGCAGCGCCTGCTCGTGACGTTCGGCATGCGCCACGATCTCGCCCAGCGAGCGGGCGGGGTCGCGCAGCCGGTTGCGGGCCGGATTGACGACGCTGGCGAGCAGCAGCTCGGCCGCCCTGTCGTGCCAGCCAGGCTCGTTCTCGGAGCGCTCGGCGTAAGGCCGCCCCAAGGCCAGCGCCCCCGACGACAGGATCGCGGCCCTAGACATCGAAGTTCGACATAAAGAGGAGGCGCAGGCTGCGGTACCACTGCACGCCGAGCGGCTCCTTCTGATGCTCGAAGCGAACGAACACGCGCTGGCCGAAATACTTGCCATGGCGGATCGCCGGCAGCTCGACGTCGAACTGGAACATGCGCTGCAGGGCCTTGGGCCCCTTGGTCTCGCGCGGGTCGACCGGGATTTCGCCGCCGCCCTCGATCGCCAGGGCATAGCTCGGCAGATAATCCTCTCCACCCGGCACCTCACGCAGCAGCCTGCCCTGCAGCACCGTCTCAGGGTGATCGACCAGGCGCACGGTCACGCGGTCGGTGGCGAGCCTGACCTTGTCGTTGGCATCCTGCGGGATGACGACCCTGACGATCGGCCGGACTTCGCCGATCACATAGCCCAGCAGCTCGCCCTTCTTGAAGAAGCGGCCCGGCATGTCCTCCATCTGCGGCGAGACGAAAACGCCGTCGGTGTTGGCGTGCACCAGCAGGTCGGCCGCGCGCGCCTGGACCAGCCGAAGAGTGGCGCGCTCGCCCTCGAGCTTCTCGCGAATCACTTCGGCCTTGGCGCGATCGGTGACGTACTGGGCCGTGTACTCCGCCTGGAGTTCGGCCACCTTCCCTTCGCTCTGGCCCAGCAGTGCCTCGAGCGCAGGGTTGTGCGATTGCGCCAGCACATCTCCCTGCCTGACCGTGGTGCCAGGCGGGACGAGAAACTCGAAGAGGAAGCCGTTCTCCGTCGCCCGCACGATGGCCTGCTCGGGTAGCCAGAGCACCCCTTCGGCGCGCGAATGGTAGGGCATCGGAACCAGGAACAGGACGGCGACGAGCGCCGATAGGCCACCCGCGACCACGAGTGCCGCCCGGCCCCGGTGCCGCCGCAATCTGGGGTTGCCGCCGACATGACGAATGGCCTTGACGATCGGCACCACCGCCATGGCGCCCACCGCCCAGATCGCCAGCAGCACCCCGATCACGAAGAACCGCCCGGCGATGAAGAAGGCGATGACGAACGTCACCAGTATGCGATAGATGGCCGAGGCCAAGCCGTAACAGACGAACCAGGCCTTCTCGCTGGCGGTCGCATCCGGCGGGTCGATCTCGTAGATGCCCAGACCATAACGCTGCAGCAGGTATCCCCAATAACGCGACGACCGCGCTCCGAGGTTGGGGATCTCGATCAGGTCGGCCAGGATGTAGTAGGCGTCGTAGCGCAGCAGCGGATTGCCGTTGAAAACGACGCTCGAAATGCTGGCGATGACCATCACGTTGAACAGCACGGCGCGCACCACGCCCGGATCGACCAACAACCACAAGTAGAAACATAGAGCAGCGACGAACAATTCGACGGCGACCCCGGCGGCGCCGACAACGGCCCGCTGGTGTTTCGACTTGAAGACGCTGGCGCCCGAGGCTTCGACATAGGGCACCGGCAGCAACACCAGCAGGATGATCCCGAGATCGTGCACCTCGCCCCCGCCGGCCTTGACCGCGGAGGCATGGCCAAGCTCATGCAGCAGCTTGATCACCGGGAACGTCAGGTAGAGGGTGAACAGATTGTCGAGCGCCAGCACGCGGTCGCTAAAGTTGTGGCTGAGCTCCGGCCAATGCGGCCAGATCAGGAAGAAAGCCGGCAGGACGACCGCGAGCCACAGGCCGAGGCCCCAGCGGCTCCAGACCAAGCCGATCGCTGCGCGGAAGCGATTGAGAAAGGCATCGGGATCCCAGAGGGCGATGCGGATCGCCATGGGGTTGCCGTAGGAGCGCAGCGCGCGCGCTTTTTCCTCGCGCTCGCTGCGGGTGAAGAGCTCGGCGATGTCCGGCGTGACGTCGCTCTCGATCAGGTCGGCGGCATGCAGCTGGCCAAGCAGCTGGATCATCTCGTCCTGTGTAGGCGCATCCTCGCCAAGATGCTTGTTGGCGTGCTCCCACAGCCGCTCGACGGTGCGCGTGCCGTCCATCAGGGCGATGACCAGGCGGGCGGCCGGCGTGAAGCGGTGCACGCGCGCGGAACCGGGATCCTGCAGGAGGTACCAGACGTCGCCGCGGTAGCGGTGCCGGTGCAGCCTTGCGTGCGAACGCAGCTTGGGCTTGCGGTCGGCGACCCGGTACCACCAGTTGCTGCGCAGGGCGATGCTCATCGCGCGGCCCCTAGGGCAGCCACTTCCAGGACGAGAGCCGCAGCCAATCGACAAGGCTGTGGGTCCATATCCAGATCAGCTTGCGCTCGCCGACGACGACCTTGCCCACCCCTTCCATGCCGGGACGGATGCGCGGCGAGGGGTTGTCGAGGCGGGCTTCGACGCGGAAGAAGTTCCGCCCCTCCTGGGCAGTGGACACCGGCGTTATCTGTTCGACCGAGAAGTCGAAACGCTCGCCCAGCATGCCCTGCAGCGTGAGCTCGCCGCGCTGGCCCTGCACCAGGTGGGCGATGTCGCGTTCCTCGATCTGCAGGATGACGCGGTAGCTGTCGAGCGGCGCGATCTGGAACAGCACCTTGCCCTGCTCGACCGGCGTTCCCACCAGCTGCTGAAGGTCGCCCAGGATCACCACGCCGTCGAAGGGCGCCACCAGCGTCGCCCGCGCGAGCTTGTCGACGGCGAGCGAAAGCGCCGCCTCGACCTGGCTTATCTGGGCGGAGATCACCGCCATCGCCGCCCGGTCCTGGGCCGCCAGCGCCTGGCGATGCTTGCGCCGGAGCTGCTCGCGCTCGGCCGTGAGCTTGGCCTGCTCGAGCTTGAGCTCCCGATCGTCCAGGCGGGCCAGCTCCTGGCCGGCATGCACGAAGTCGCCGGCGCGGACGCTGCTTTCGGAGATGTAGCCGTCGAACGGCGCGGCGGTGGAGCGCTGCACCATGCCCTCGACGACGGTCTTCGCCGTCACCCGATAGGTCGACGTCACCACGCTGAACAGGGCAACGACGGCCACCACGATGAGGGCGATCAGCTTGACGCCCGGATAGCGCGGTCCGAACAGGGCTTCGACGCTGCCGCGGACCACGGCGCTGGCATGTTGCCCGAGGGTGCGGTCGTTCTCGCGCTTCAGCCCGAACACCGTGCCGAGAAGGCTGCCGACGGCCTTGCAGAGCTCCGTCGTTTCCTCGTCGAAGACCTTGCCGCTGCTGCCGCGCTCGAAGGTCAAGACGCCGGTCGTGTGGCCGTCCTTGATGAGCGGCACCGAGCAGACGGCGACATCCCGGAACTCGCGCGCGAGCTCGCCGTGCGCGATGGCCACCAGCTCGTCGTCGCCGCGCGGCGGATAGGTGAGCGCTACGTCGAGATCGAGCACCTCGTCCATCGCTTCGCCGATCAGCCGGGCGAGGTCGGTCTTGGGATCGAAGGTCGCGCTGTTGGAGATCGTGTCGACCTCGATGCTGCCCCCCTTCTCCCAGCCGATGCTGACACGGTCGCACTCCAGGCGGGCGGCAAGCTCGTTGGTGACGGCGAGCGCCGACGGCCCATAGAGCGGCTCCTGCATGGCGGTGGCGACGATGTCCATCGTCAGGGACATGCGGGACAGCTGGGCCTCGCGCTCCTCGAGCGCCCGCCGGCGAAACTGGTCGAGCAGCCAGGCGCTCGCCCAGTGCAGCAGGCGAAGCGCCCGCTGCAGTGACGAGTCCTGTCCCGGCGCGACATCAAGGACGACGGCGCCGCGCAGCACGCCCGACACCTCGACCGGATATCCGACATAGGCCCGCTGGTCGCGCACCGGCGCCGGCGTGCCGTCGGCGGCGACGACGACGCCGCGGCGCTCAGTCAGGACCTTTTGCGCGGTCGGCCCCAGGTATTGCATGTCGCGTCCGGCGTGCGGCCAGACGGCGGCCGGCACGAACGCGCCGCTGGCATCAGGCCCCAGCAGCAACAGGGCGCCGCCGACGCGTTCGATCTGGATGCAGAGGATCGCGAGCCAGCTCGCCCAGAACTCGTTGTTGTCCCGCGCGCCCGAGAACTTCGCCCAAGCGGCCGCCTCCGCTCGCGTCGTTCCCTCGCCGAGGGCGTAGATCGGTGCGTCAGCCATGGCGTTCAGCGACTTCCCGCGGGCGGCATGTCGGCCAGGACCACGCGCCGCCCACTAACTCAACTCGTCAGCCGCCTCACC
>JBPYDO010000390.1:0-5581 GCA_051985755.1 Reyranella sp.
TGCGGTCACGCTATGGGCGTTCTTCTGGATGAAATCGCAGGGCGCGCCGGACGATCTTGCCCGCACGGCAGCGGTCAACATGATCATCATCGGACAGGTCTTCTATTTGCTGAACAGTCGTTACCTGTTGGACAGCTCGCTGTCCGTCACGGCACACCTGGGCAACAAGTACCTGCCACTCGGTGTCGTCGCGGTCGTGATTCTGCAATTGATCTTCACCTACGCGTCGCCACTGCAGGCAATGTTCGGCAACGAAGCCATTCCGCTGCGGGTCTGGCCCTGGCTTCTCGCGGCCGGCTTGGCGTTCTTCTTCGTCGTGGAAGGGGAGAAGCTCCTCATCCGTTCCTTGGCCCCTTTGCGGCGTGCAGTCACCGCCGTAGAAGCCGGCACGTGAAACCTCGTTCTGTGGATTGGTGAAGCGCCTTGGCGACGGCCGTCAGTATTGCAGGTGGAATAGGATTTTTCCTTCTGGGCATGGCCGTGATGACCGACGGCCTGAAGGCTCTTGCCGGTTCCGCCCTTCGCACCGTGCTTGCGAAGGCCGCGGCGACGTCGCTGAGCGGTACCTTCTGGGGCGCGGTCGTCACCCTTCTCGTGCAGTCTTCCAGCGCGACCACGATGACCACCATCGGCATGGTCAGCGCCGGGTTGCTGACATTTCCGCAAGGCCTGAGTTTTGTATTTGGCGCGAACATCGGCACGACCGGGACAGGATGGCTGGTGGCGCTGTTGGGCGTCAGGGTTTCCCTTACCGCATACGCGCTGCCGATCGTATTCGCCGGCGCTCTGCTCAAACTCATTGGCAAGGGCCGATGGGCAGCCGGCGGCGCAGCGATTGCCGGTTTCGCGCTCATTCTGGTGGGCCTGACAACGCTACAGCAAGGCATGGGCGGACTGGCCGAGCAGCTCCACCCCGCCGACCTGCCAACCGTCCTCGGCGGGCCTGGCGTTTCGTGGTGGTCCGGCGCGCTGGGCGTGCTGGCGCTGGTCGCGACGGGCATCGTGATGACCACCGTCATGCAGTCTTCAACCGCCGCGATCACGGTCACCATCTCGGCGCTCTTCGCAGGCGCCATCGGCCTCGACCAGGCGCTGGCGTTGGTCATAGGACAGAACATCGGCACATCGACCAGTTCGGCGATGGCGGCAGTCGGGGCCAGCAATACCGCCAAGCGCCTGGCCGTGGCCTACATCGCCTTCAAGCTCATCGCCGCGGCGGTCGCCCTTGTCCTGTTTCCCGCGGTCCTTCGCCTGATGGTCCGCGCCTCCGAGACCATCGATCCGGTGACGTTGGTGGCGGCTTATCACACCGCCTACAACCTGGTGGGGGTGGCGATTCTGCTGCCGCTGATCGGCCCTTTCAGCAGGATGATCGAGCGGATCGTCCCGGACCGCGGTTCCGCATTTACCGGATACCTCGATCCGGCTGCTCTCGCCGGCCCGCCCATCGTCGCCATCGAGGCTGCGCGCCGCACGGTGGCGCACGCCTTGCAAGCCCTGTGCCTGGCGGAAAGTGCAACTGGCGACGGAACTGTGCTGCGCAATGCGTCCGGCGCGCTTTCCCAGGTGGAGGCCTTTCTCTCGAAAGTGACTGAACCGCTGTCGTCGGAAGAGGAGCAGCGGTGGTTCATCGGCACCTTGCACGCCCTTGATCACACGCTTCGCTTTGCCGAAACGATCAGGGAGAGCGCGAAGATCAACGCTTCGCTAGACACCCCCGACGAGCGGCGCGCCGTCGAGCTCTACAGGGACACAATGCAAGTCGCGGCTGAGGGCTCCGATCTGCTTGAGCACATGCCGGTACGGGAGGCGGCCGCGACCGATACGAAGTGCACCGAAGCCGTTGACCGCCTCGCGCGCTATTCCGCGGAACTGGCCGGCCTGCGCCCGCAACACAGGCGCACAACGCTCGACTCGGTCGCTTCCGGCAAGCTGACGGCCGGCGATGCCATCGCTAAAGTCGACGCCGTACGACTGCTTGACCAGCGAGCGCATCACACGTGGCGCGCTGCTGCACACCTAGCCGGTGCCGTTGCCTGAAATGGAAAGGGCGCGTCACCGGCAATGACGCGCCCTTCCCAACAAAGTCTTGTTAGGCCTTGATCGCGGCCTTCACGGCCTCCTACTGATGGTTGAGCGTCCTGCGGTGTGCCTTCGGTGCCCTACTGTTCAACTCGCCGGCCCTGCCCCATACTTTCGCCCATGAAAGCAACAATCCTGCTCCCTCTGGCGCTAGCGCTAGGCCTGACCAGCAGCCACCCTGCCAGCGCGTTCGAGGTCCTTGCGATCGGCACCAGCGCCACCAACTGCAAGGGTGTTGACCGCGACAAAATCTATCCCGTCAAGCTGCAGGAGATCCTGCGGCGCGACGGGCTCGACGCGACGGTGATCAATGCCGGCGTCGACGGCGACCTGCCGATGTGGACATTCAATCGCCTTCCCGCCGCGATCACGGCCGACACCAAGCTGGTGCTCTTCCAGCCTGGTCCTGCCCGTCAGAAGGCGGAGGCGCGGGCCTACGTCGAGAAGGCGCTCGTCTTTCTGCACGATCGGAACATGCCGGCGATCTACATGTCGACCCCCCAGATCCACTCCGCGGAGAAAGCAGCGGCGATGGCCGCCAAGTACGGCGTCTACTACTACGGCCCCTTCGCCAAGGTCGTGCCGAAGGACAGCAAGTACTGGTTGGGCGACAACGAGCGCGAGTTCGGCGGCTCCGGCGCTGGCTTTGGCGGCCACATGTCGGCGGCAGGCTGTGCGCTCGTCGCCCAGGACGTGGCGCCATTAGTCGAGAAGGCCTTGGCCGAGAAGGCCGGAATTGTAGCGGCCCGACGGTGATCGACCAGCGCATCGCCAATCGGCGCAAATTGCCCTTGGCAGAAAAGATAAGGGCGCGTCACCGGCGGCGACGCGCCCTTCCCAACGAAGTCTTGTTCAGGCCTTGATCGCGGCCTTCACGGCCTCGGCCGTGATCGGCAGCGAGCGCACGCGCGCGCCGACGGCGTTGAAGATGGCGTTGGCGATGGCGGGCGCCACCACCGTGACGCCAGGCTCGCCGCAGCCCGAGGCCGGGTCGTTGCTCGAGATGATGGAGATGTCGAGATCCGGCATCTGGCTCATCCGGAGCGGCGTGTAGCCGTCGAAGTTGCTGACCTGAAGCGCGCCGTTCTCCAGCGGTGCCTTCTCGAACAGCGCCAGCGACAGTCCCCACAGCGCCGAGCCCTCGACCTGGGCCTTGACGCCATCGGGGTTGACCACGGTGCCGAGGTCCATCGCCATGGTCAGGCGATTGACCTTGAAGTCGCCGGTGCTGGGATTGACCTCGACCTGGGCGGTGCAGGCCGTCCAGGTCGCGGTGGCCCGCTCCTGAGCGCTGACGCATGCGACGCCGATGCCCGAGTTCTTGGGCAGGCTCACGGCGCCGTAGCCCGAGCGGCCGACCGCGGTGCGCAGCGCGTTGGCGAGCTTCTTGGCGCCGACCGCGTTGTCACCGGCGCCGTCGAGCATGGCGAGCCGGAAGTCGACGGGGTCCTTGCCGGCGGCATGAGCGAGTTCGTCGATCATGCTTTCGACCGCCCAGAAGGTCCAACCCGGCGCCACCGAGCGCAGCTGACCCGATGGCGTGGCGTTCTGTGCCAGCTCGTTCAGGATCGCCCGCACCTTGTGGTTGGGCACGCTGTACCAGAAGTCGGCGCCGTTCACGGTGAAGGCGTCGAGCTTGCCCTTCTTGTCGACCGAGTCGTTGAGGAACGCCGGGATGCCCCAGCGCGCCGTCGGCCAGGCGCAGACCACGTCGTGCTGCAGGCCGACCAGCTTGCCGCCGGCATCCAGGCCGGCCTTCACCTTCTGGTATGTAAGCGGCCGGGTGAAGTCCATCGCCATATCGTCTTCGCGGGCGTAGATCACCTTGACGGGCTTGCCGACCGCCTTCGACGCCAGCACGGCAGGAACCACCATGTCGGCATCGAGCCTGCGGCCGAAGCCGCCGCCCATGAAGTACTGATGCAACACCACGTGCTTGGGATCGACGCCGAGCGCGCCGGCGGCGATGCCGCCGGTGCGGGTGGCGAACTGGTTGCCCGTATGGACGTGCCAGATGCCATCCTTCTCGTAGGCCGTGGCGTTCATCGGCTCCAAGGGCGCGTGGATGTTGATCGAGGTGAGGTACTCCGCCTCCAGCACCTTGGCCGCACCGGCGATCGCCGGAGCGGGGTCACCCTTGCTGACGAAGAGCTGGCCCGAAGTGTCGCTCTTCTGCAGCTTCTTGGCCTCGTCGATCAGGGTCTGGTCGGAGACCTTGGCGTTGGGACCGTTGTCATAAGCGACCTTGAGCGCAGCGGCGGCCGCCTTGGCGCCCTCGTAGGTGGTGGCGACGGCGACGACCCAGCCCGTCGTGGTCTTGGTCTTGTCGTCGAGCGTCACCGCCTTGACGAAGCCCTTGATCTTCTTGGCCGCCGAATCGTCGACCGATTTCACCGTCGCGCCGTAGCGCACCGGCGGCACCACCGGCTTGCCGTACAGCATGCCCGGCACCATGGTGTCGATGCCGTACTTCGCCGTGCCGTTGGTCTTGGGCGGGATGTCGAGCTGCGGCACCGACTGGCCGACCAGGGTGTATTGGCCGGGCGTCTTGAGCTTGATCGTCTTCAGCTCGGCCGCCGTCCATACCTTGCTTGCCTTGCCGTCGGAAACGATCTTGGCGTAGCTCACCTTCTTGCCGGTCTTGCTATGGATGACCTGGCTGTTGGAGGCGCGGCATTCGCCGGCCGGCGCGGCAAGAATCTTCGAGCCCGCCTCGATCAGCGTGATGCGGCCCGCCGCACCGGCCCGGCTCATGGCGTCGAAGTTCATGCGCACGCTCCAGCTGCCGCCGGTGATCAGCGCGCCCAGCACTGGATCGTTGTACTTGGGATCGTTGTCCGGCAGCGAAATGCGCATCTTGCTCCAGTCAGCCTCGAGCTCCTCGGCCACGATCTGCGCCATGGCGGAGGAGACGTGCTGGCCCATCTCGCCCTTGCCGACCATCACCGTGACCAGGCCGTCGGGCCCGATCGAGTACCAGGTGGTCGGGCCGAACGTGCCCGCCGCCAACGCGTCGGAAATGCCCTGCACCGCTACGTAGCCGAAGGCGAGGCCGGTCGCGCCGGCGCCGATCAGGAACGAGCGACGATTGAAGTCGATGCGGTCCATCTTGGTCATGGTCAGCTCCCTGACTTGGCGCGCATGTCGGCCGCGGCGCGAATGATCGCCTTTTGGATACGGCCGTAGGTCATGCAGCGGCAAAGGTTGCCGTCCATGTGATCCACGATCTCCTGCTTGGTTGGATCGGGATTCTTCGCCAGGAGCGAGGCGGCCTGCATGATCTGGCCGGACTGGCAGTAGCCGCATTGCGGTACCTGTTCGGCCTCCCACGCGACCTGCAGAGCATGCGGTTTGCCGCCGCCCAGGCCTTCGATGGTCGTGACCTTCTTGCCGACCGCTTGCTTGGCCGAGGTTTGGCACGAGCGCACGGCCGTGCCATCGAGATGAACGGTGCAGGCGCCGCACAGGCCAGCGCCGCAGCCGAACTTGGTGCCAGTCA
>JBPYDO010000391.1:0-21451 GCA_051985755.1 Reyranella sp.
GAGTCGGCTCGGGCGACCAAGAGCTCGCACGAAATCATCGTCGTCGATGACGGCAGCACCGATGGAACGTCGGAATGGCTCGACCGACAGCCCGACATCGTCAAGATCCGGACCGACAACTGGGGCAAGGACTGGGCGGTCAACTCAGCGCTTGCGAGAGCGCGCGGCGACTTTGTGCGATTTCTCGATTCCGACGACTGGCTGGAACCCGGCGCGAGTGACGACCAGCTCGAAATCGCACGCCGAACCGGCGCCGACCTGGTGGTCGCCGGCTACCACACGTACGAGGTCAAGACGCAGGCTTGGGTGGAGGCGGCGTGGGTGCCGTGCGACGACTTCATCGCCCAGGAGCTCGGCGAATGCCAGGGTTCGCACTACTCTGCTTTCCTGTTCAAGCGATCCTTCATCCAGGGCATTCCGCACCGCCAGGAATTCGGTGCGAACGACGATCGGATGTTCATCCTGGAGGTCGCGCTGCGGGAACCCAGGCTTGCCATTTACGACAAGCTGGCCTTCGTGCACCTGCACCATGAGCGCGGGCGACTGCAGGCGCCCAAGCCTTCCGACACCTATGCGCAGCTGCGCGCCGAACTCAGGATCTACCAGAAGTTCCTGCCGATGCTGGAAGCGCGTGGCGCCTTGACCGAAAGGCGAAAGCGGGCGCCGCTGCGCGGCAGGCTATGGCCGCTGGCGCACCAGATCGCTCGCTATGATGTCGATACCGCCTCGGACGTGATGCGCTGGATCTACGAGCTGGATCCCAACTTTCAGATTCCCGGACAGGGCCTTCTGCCTACCATCTACCGCAAATTGGGGTTTCGCCGGACGACGGCGTTGTTGGGGTTGCGACGACGTATCATGTGGCCGATGCAGGCTTTGCTCGCAAAGCGGAGCCCGGCCAGCTGACGCCGCGCTGCAGCGGACCAGGCGCTGCGAAGCCGCTTCGGCCCGGCATTCCCTCCATGATACGCTGATGGCTCGAGCATCGGCGGAGGCGGCAGAACAGGCAAATGAATCGGCGAATTTCCGTGATCGGGTTGGGCTATGTCGGCCTGCCGGTCGCCGCCACTTTTGCCCGCGCGGGCCAGGCCGTCGTAGCCTTCGACATCGACAAGCGGCGCGTTGCCGAGCTCAAGTCGGGGCATGATCGGACGGGCGAGGTCGCGGCCGAAAAACTGCGGCTCGGCGGCCTTCGCTTCACCGCCGAGGCGAGCGATCTCAGCGCCGCCGACTTCCATATTGTGACCGTGCCCACGCCGATCGACGCCAGCAAGCAGCCGGATCTGCGGCCTCTTGAAAAAGCTTCGGCGACGATCGGCAGCATCCTGAAGCGCGGCGACATCGTGGTCTACGAATCGACGGTCTACCCCGGCGTTACCGAGGAGGTCTGCATCCCCGTCCTGGAGGGAGCTTCCGGCCTCAAGTGGAAGACCGACTTCAACGTCGGCTACTCGCCCGAGCGAATCAATCCCGGCGACAGGGAGCGCCGGTTCGACAACATCCTCAAGATCGTGTCGGCCGACACGCCGCAGACTCTGGAGATCATCGACGCGATCTACCGGAGCGTGGTGACGGCCGGCACCCATCGCGCCGCCTCGATCCGAATCGCCGAGTTCGCCAAGGTGCTGGAGAATACCCAGCGCGACATCAATATCGCCCTGATCAACGAGATTGCCCTGATCTGCGATCGGCTCGGCGTCGACACGCAGGACGTCCTCACGGCCGCCGGAACCAAGTGGAATTTCCTGCCCTTTCGGCCCGGCCTGGTCGGTGGTCACTGCATCGGCGTCGATCCGTTCTACATCGCGCACAAGGCCGAGGAGGTCGGCTATCATCCGCACGTCATCCATTCCGGCCGCCGGGTGAATGACAGCATGGGCGTCTATGTCGCGAACCGGGTTGCCCGCAGCATCATGCGCCGCGCCGCCGGCGGTCGGCCGGTCGTGACCGTGCTCGGTGTCACCTTCAAGGAAAATGTGCCCGACATCCGCAATACTCGCGTCGTCGACATCGTGCGCGAACTCGAGGATTTCGGCATCGCCGTGCAGCTGCATGATCCGATGGCCGACGGCGATCTTCTGTACGAGGAGTACGGCCTCGCCCTCACCGCCTCGGACAAGATGAAGCCCGCCGACGCAGTCGTGGTGGCAGTCGCTCACCGCGCCTATCGCGACGGCGGCTGGGGCGCGGTGACAAAGCTCCTCAAGCAAGGCGCCGGTTTTGTAGCCGATGTGCCCGGCCTGCTCGACCGCGGCTCGAAGCCGGACGGCGTCACGCTTTGGCGACTATGACGCTAGGCGGCGGGCGCGGGGATTGGTCGTCGTTGCCCACACGTCACGGCAGTATGGGCTCCTTTCCGGCATGATCTCCCGATTGCGATCAGCGCTGCGCCGCGCGCTCGTCCGCCGCTTCGATGTTCCGGACATACCGACGGCCTTGCAACGGCTGGCGCAAAACGGCGTCATCGCCAAGCTCGTCTTCGACGTGGGCGCATATCGCGGCGATTTCGCCAGGACCGCGCTGGCGGTCTGGCCATCGGCTCGCGTCGCCTGTTTCGAGCCGCTGCGGCACGCGCGGCTGCAGATATCCGAATTGCGCCGTCGCTATCCCAACATCGACCTGCACGAGACTCTGGTCGGCGCCAGCGTGGAGCCGAGCGTCTCGATGCATGTCGCGGCGACTTCGTCGTCGTTGCTGCGCGACGCCGAGAACGAGCGTTTTCCGGTCGAAAACTTCCCGCAGATCACAGTGGACACCGTGGTCCAAGAATCCTATGCCGGCCAGGCGCCGGACGTGCTGAAGCTCGACGTCCAGGGCTACGAGCTCGAGGTCCTCAAGGGGAGCGAGGCGGCGTTGCGCCAGATCCGCGTCATCCTGACGGAGATCAACCTCCTGGACCTTCATGAAGGCGTGCCGCTGATGCACGAGATGGTCGCGTGGCTGAACGAGCGCGGCTTCGTAGCCTACGACATTTGCGGGCTCACGCGTCGACCGCTCGACGCCGCGCTGTGGCAGGCCGACATGATTTTCGTCCGCACCGACGATCCCTTGCGCCTCGACAAGGGATACTTCGAGGGCCGAAGCTGGTTTCGCGGTCCGCGCCCCTGAAGGGACGCCGACGTCACATCGGCGGCGCGATGCCGCCCTTGCCGACCAGCAGGCGTGCCGCGCTCAGCGTGCCGTCCGCCGCCTTGGCCGCTCCGAGGAACACCTTGGCGCCGACCTTGGCGTCGGCCCGGTCCCCCGGGGCAAAGGTCACGATCGGCGTACCCGGCTTGACCTTGATGGTCTGCGAGCCGCCCTTGTAGTCGAGCTTGAGGGTTTGGCCGTCGCTCGCTGACGAGAGCGACCCCACCGTCGCATTGGTCATCATGCTTTGCGGCTTGAGATCCCAGGGGTAGTGACCCTCGCCCGTGCCGCGCGCCGACTCCGGGAACACCAGAACCTCGATCGCGGTGCGATTGGCATCGGTGCCTTCGGACGCGATGCCCACGAAGCTGCCCTGCTTGATCTCGGAGGCCGGGATACTGGATACCGACATCACTGCCCAATTGTCGGCAAGCTTGACGTCGACCGACTTGCCTTCACGGGTCGCGATTTTCACCGTCTTGCCGTCGATGGCGGTGATCGTGCCGCGAATGCGGGTCGGTGGCGCGTTCTGCGCGGAGGCGGCGGTGGCAAAAAGAGTGAAGAACGCCAACGCGTACGCCAAAAGGAAAGTGACCTTCATGGGATTCCTCCGATAAGACGGTCGAAACCTGCCACGGCGCGAACAAAAGGGCCGCTTACGATTTCGTGAGCTAGGCCCGGGGCCCGGGCCGTAAGGTTCAGCGGGCGCCGATCCTGAGGTGCTCTATGCAGTCGCCGATCAACTGCGCGACGAGCCGGGAGCCCGCCTCGTTGTAGTGGCAGTCGTCGATCAGATATTCCGTCGTCGAGGGGACTTTGGCCGCGATTGGGCACGAGGTAAAGCCCCGTGCCGCGGCAGTCTTGTCCAGCCACGCATTGTACATGTCGGCGACGTGCCTCACGTCGTCCAGGCTTGCCGTATAGCCGACGTTGTTCGGAGTCATCCAGAGGCGCCGTTGCAATTCCGGCGTTATGTCGGAACTGTAGGCGTTGGGTTGATCGACGAAGACGCATTCCACGCGCCGCTCGCGGCATACGGTCATGATCCTGCCAACCCAGTAGGCATAGTCGCCATCGACGTTGCGCAACTCAACCTTGAACTTTTCCGGACGAGCGAGCGAGTTATTACGAGCCCTCAAATACGAGCCGTCGTTTATCGACACCGGAAGCGGCACTCCCCATTGGTCGAGCGCCCGGTTGGTGAGATTCTTCAAAATCGCGATCGCGCCGAACAGCAGCGAGCTGTCGAACTTTGCCCGCCGGATAACCGACCACAGCGGCATCGATCTCAGGCCGATTGACCTTGCCGGGTGGCTCGCCGCGTACTCCTGACGGATGGCCTGGTTCCAGTCGTTGATCCCCATGAGAAAGATCGCGATGTCGGGCGAATAGTCCGTGCTCTCGACGAAGGTCTGGTAGTGATCCTTGGCGCGCAGGCTCGACACGCCGGTGTTGATCATCTCGACCTTGCGATCGAGAGACTTGGAAAGGCGCTCGGCGAGCAGGTAGGTCCAGGTCCGACGGTCGTCGATGAACGCCTCCTCCGTCGTGCTGCCGCCAATCGCAACCACGCGCAGGGAATTGGCCGGCTTGTGGGCATAGTCGATCGGTCCGTTCGTACGGTATCCGTGGCCGTCGGTTGAAAAGCGCTGAACGCCGCTGATGCCCGGGATCGTTTCGCCGACGACCTTCGAGTAGGAAACCAAATAGGGTGGCTGGGTCGGCGTCCTCTCCGCCCTGGCGGGCAAGAAGGTGTTGGCCAGCAGGCTTACAACCGGATTGGCCACGACGAGCAGCGTCAGAGTGATGGTCACCTGCTGGATGGCGAACGACCGGTACCTTGGCCAGCTGCTCCATAGGGCGAGATTGACGCCGACCAGCGTCAGCCAGAACGTCGCGTCGCCGCCCGAATCACGCTGGTACCCCATGAAAAACGTCAGCGAGACCGCGAGGCTACACCCCGCATAGCCGACGGTCCGAAGCGCGCCTCCGCCCGTTCGGCGTCTAGGGTCGGCGCTCATAGAAGTCATAAACGTGCGTCAGGGGCGCATCGAACGCCAGACGTTTGGGAAAAGGCGGGCGTTCGCGTGCGGCAAAGTAAGGCGCAAAAAGCCCATCCGGATCAGGATGCTTGTCGGTATTCCAACCGACGACCAACAGGCCGCCCGGCCGAAGCACTTCCTGGATCGCCTCTATCGCGGCGCGCATGTCCCCGGCTTCGTCGATGCCGAAGCCAAACACACCGTTCATGATCACGCAGTCGAAATGGCCCTGCCGGCGGTGCCGGCCGATTTCCTGGATCGGAGCGATGATATGGTGGCGCGCCCCCCAGACGGCCGTGCTCGGATGCATATCGATGGTCGTGTATTGCTCGCGATGAAATCCGTTTTCGTAGTGATAGGTATAGGGAGCCGTTCCGACGAACAGGACCCGGGAGCAGTTGCGCCGGACCCATGGCAGGATTTCGCGTTCCATGTAGACCCTGATCGGCCCGCTGCGCAGCGCACCGTATCGCCTATCGACGTGAAAAACGTGAATGAGGAGAAACCGGCGAAACCGCCGCGGTACCATCCTCTTCAGCGACGGCGACAGATGGGAGAGCGCGAGCTGGAGAAAGTCAGCCATCAAGAGTCGAAAGGAACCCTCGATCGCTTCCGCGCAGAACAAGCGACGTCAGGCGTCCGCTGACGAAGGCGCCGGTATCGACATTGATGCGGTTGTCGCGATCCTGGGGCAGGTCGCAGATCGTGTGGCCGTGCACCACGACCCTGCCGGGCATTGGCACGCGAGCCCGCAGGAAATCATCCCTGATCCACATCAAGTCGATGGGACTCTGATTCTCCAGCGCCACGCCGGGGCGGACGCCGGCATGGACGAAGAGATAGTCGCCGATGCCGTGCACGAGCGTGCATTCGCGGAAGAACTTGACGTGTGCCGGGGGCAAGGCGCTGGCGAGTGATAGCCGCAATTCGGCAACCGCATCCTCGCTATGCGGCAAGCGGCGCAGCGGAACGCCGTAGGACATCAATGTCTCCAGGCCACCGAAGGTCAACCAGTCGCCTCCGTCGCTATCGCCGTCGAGGAAGGCGAGCAGCGCCTGTTCGTGGTTGCCCATCAATCGGACCGTGACGAAGCCCGGCAACGGGTCCTGCAGCAGCCGATCCACCACCCCACGGCTCTCCGGCCCGCGGTCGACATAGTCGCCAAGAAAGATCAGGTGGCGCGCCACATCGTTGGCGTGATGCACCGCGTCAGCCTGGATGAGATCCAGGATCTCGTCCAAAAGGTCCAGCCGGCCGTGAATGTCGCCGACGGCATAGGCCGCATGGCCAGCCGGGATCAGTCCCGGTCGCGCCTTGGGACTGCGTCCAAACAGCCGTTGCAGGATCATGCGCCCGTCGAGCCCCCCGCCGTGGGGGCCAAGATTACTTCATCCGGGGCACGATACGAGTAAGTTTCGCCATTCCACTGGTCTCACCGGCGGCCGACGCGGCGGCATGCCGCGCCCCGCCGCTGTACTGGGCCCCGTAGTAGCCGCGGTAGCGCGAGTAATAGTCGCCGTAGTCGCCGTACTCGTACATCGCATGCTTGGCGAGGTTGACCTTGTTGATGACGATGCCGACCCGGTCGGTCACGCCCATCAAGGCCGAAACAGCGCTTTTCACGACATCGCGAGGTGTCTTGGCCCAGTGCACGATGAAGATCGTGTAGTCGGCAAGCTGCGCCACGATGCGGGCATCCGACACGGCCATGACCGGCGGGCTGTCGAGCAGCACCAGGTCGTAGCGGTCGGCGAATGTCGCGAGCGCTGCCTTCATGGCGTGCGATTCGAGCACCTCCGGCGCGTTCGGCGTATCGGAGCGGGCGCAGATATAGTCGACGCCTGAGCCCTCGTGGCGATGCACGCACTCGTCAAGCGTCTTGGTGCCCATCAGATACTCGTCGATCGTGCCGGCACGGTCCTTCAGGCCCAACGCCGCCGCAAGCTTGGCTTGGCGCAGGTCGAGGTCGACCAGCAGCACGCGACGCGACGCGTTCATCTTGGTGAGAAGACCGCCGAGCGCGGCGGCAAACGTCGTCTTGCCTTCGCCCGGTGTCGATGAGGTGACGGCGACGACGCGCGCCGGACGATCGAGGTTGCTGAGGCTGATCGCCGTGAACACCGCGCGCAAGGCCTCGGCGGCCGACGATGTAGTGCGCTCGACCACCTGCGAGACGACCGTCGAACGGGTGCCCAGGGCACCTTTGACGAGCGGCACCATGCCGAGCACGGCGACGCCCGTCGCCTTTTCCACCTGCGACGCCGAGCGGAACACGCGGTCGAGCTTCTCGGCGGCGATCGCGCCAGCCATGCCGAGCACGCAGCCGATCACGAAAGCGGCGAACAGACCGGTCTTGTACTGTGGCGAAGACGGAGTGCCGGAGGGCCAGGCATACGCCAGGATGCGCGCATCGGCGCGCTGGATGTCCTGCTGCTCGCGCAATTCCTTGAAGCGGTTGAGGAAGCTCTCATAGAGGGCGCGGTTGGACTGCGCCTCGCGCTCGAGCTGCTTCAGCTCGGCTTCGTACTGGCTGGTTGCGCCCGACAACACCGACGCCTTTTCGACCTGGGTCTTGAGCTCCTCTTCCTCCGATTTGGCGGCGTCAAGCTCCGCCCGGATGGCGAGAGTGAGGCTCTGCGTGGCCTGCAGGAATCGGCTGTGAACCGCCGCAAGCTCGGACTTCGCCTGAAGGATCTTGGGATGGTTCGGGCCGAACTGCGTCGAGTACTCGGCGATCTTTCGATTGAGGTCGAGTTCCTGGGTCCGCAGGTTGTTCAGGGTGCCGTTGGCCTGAACCTCGGCGATGTTGGCGATCTCGCCGGGATTGAGACTCGCCTTGCTGAGCGCCACCAGGCGCCCTTCCTTCTCGATGCGCCGCGTCTTGGCGGCCAGGTACTTGGCGTTGAGGTCAGACAGTGTCTGCGAGGAGACGATGCCTTCCGGGCTGCCCGCCAGGCCCTTGTCGCGCCGATAGGTCGCCACGGCCTCTTCGGCCACCGCCAGATTGCGCTTCAGCTCGGCCAAGCGCTCCTCGAGCCATTCGGTGGCCCGGCGATTGGCCTCGTTCTTGTTGTCGACCTGATCGGCCAGGTAGACCTCGGCAATCGCATTGGCGATGCGCGCCGACATCGTCCCATCGGTGCTCTCGACGGTGATCAGAATGACGAAGGTCCGGCCAAGCAGCGTGACGCTGAGATGGCTCGAAACGGTGCCGATGGCGGCCCGCCTGCCGGGATCGCTGTCGTCCGTGCGGACCTGGCGCGCCTGCGGTGCCGGCGCCTTGCTGGGCGGCGGGGTCGGCGCCAGCAGGGAGGCGATCCCGGAGTGCCAGAGCTCGCGAATCGGCGCCAGCGTTGTGTCAAGGAAGCCCGGTGGCTTGGTGCCGTTGAATTCCGGATTCGTCGCCAGGCCAAGCCGGTCGACCACGCGACCGATCAGGAACTCCGACTGGATGACCTCGAGCTCGCTTTGGATTGCACCGATATTGAGCGTGTCGAGGCCGGACAACGCTGACTCTGTGTTCACGGTCTTGAAGGTGCGCGTGTCGAGGATGATGCGCGAGGACGCCTTATAGAGCGGCGTGGCCTGCGCAATGATCAGCGCCATGAGCGCCACGGCGGCCAGTCCGGATCCGACGATCAGCGCCTTGCGACGATTGAGCAACCGTAACCATTCCCAAAGCTCGTTGGGCTGGTCGACGCGCTGCCCCTGGGCGCCGAACCCGTCACCACCTGCCACGGCAAAGCGGCTTGGATCACCTTCATCGCCCATGCGATCGAATCTAGACAAAGACGACATGCCACACCATCCCACGACGACCGAGGCCGCCCCCAATCCAAATCGAGCCTTCGAGCCGGGCCCCCCAAAACTGGCCGGCGCGCACTAGAACCACCTCTCCGGCACCCGCAGGACATCGCCCGGTTCGACTAGGGTATCCTCGGTGACGTATTCCTCCTCCGACGACCTCGAGAAAAATCGCTTTATCGTGATGTTGTTCTTGCTGGCGCGCCGGGTGAAGCCGCCCGCGATCGCCACGGCCTGAATGACGTGCAGGCAATTGACGTAGGGGAACTGCCCTACCCGAGCCACTTCACCAACGATGTACCACGGCCGCGAGGTAACGAGTTCGACGCTGAGGCGTGGTGAAATGAGGTAACCGCCTTCCTTGTAGCGCTCCTTGAGCATGTCCTCGACCTCGGCCAAGGTCATGCCGGTCACCTGCACGGGGCCGAGCATGCGCGCGGCGATCGAGCCGCTGGCATTGACTTCGTAGTCCCCGGAAAATTCCGTATCCTGCAGCACGACAACGCGGATCTTGTCGCCCGCGCCCAGGCGATAATTACCCTTGCCGGTCTTGCACTCGGTGTTCGACTGCATGGTCGGACCGTTGACCGGCGCCGGCGAGGTGAAGCTAGGCGCCTCGCGGTCCGGCGCAACGGGAAGCTGGGTGACACCGGTCGTGCTCGAACCGCAGCCCGCCGCCGAAATCAGCGCCACCACGGCAAGCGCCGCCGCCAGCCTGTGCCACGCTCGAGCGGCCGGACGTTCGATCAGAATGCGATGCCTGTCTTGCACAACGTCACCGTCTTGCGCTTAGCCGTATGGAAAAGATCTCGCGGCTGTAGGTCGGCCCGGTCGTCGGATCGGTCGTCGCGCCCGAGGAGTACTCGAACATCGGCCCGATCTGGACCTGCGGCCGTAGCGAGTAGAGAAAGCCGATTTGCCCGCGAAAGAACGAGTCCGTTCGGGGGTTCGCGCCCGTTCCTTGGATCGGTTGATAGTCAGCGAGGGTGTAGGTCAGACCGCCGACCAGCGTCCATTCGTCGTGGACCACGTAGCTGAAATCCATGCCGAACAGTGTGGAGACGTAGTTCCGGAAGTTGCCTTCGGGCGTTTGCTGGATGCTGCGCGAAACGTGCGGGCGGAGCGACAGCGGCTGGTATCCATTCCAACTGCCGGAGAGATCGAAGGTGTAGGACGAGGTCGTGCCGAGCGACCCAGTGTTCAGCGATGTATAGCCGACGCCGCCGGTCAGGCTGTTGATTGCGTCGAATTTGTAGGTCGCGCCGATGCCCAGGCTCTGGCCGTCGGAGTCGCGCGACTGCCCAAGCGAGTCGACCGGGGTGCGGTAGCGCACCTGGCTCAAGGCCGGGGTGATGAACACGGAGAGATCGTCGCTGAGTTCATAGCCTATCTTCAGCGCCTCGCCGTATTCCCAGCGGGCTCGGTCGTCCGCCGTCAGCGTCCCTGCGGTCGGCAAGGTCGAGGACGCGTAGGTAAGCTGTGTGGCCGTGCCGTTGAACGAATAGAATACTCTGTTGAACTTCTGGTAGAGACCGAGGCTCAGCGGGATCGAGTTTACCACCGTCGGCGCCGTCGCCTGGGTGGTGTTGGGCGTGCCCAGCGGCTCGATGGACTGCCGGTAGCCCAGGCCCCAACTCAGGAACCAATCGGTTCGTATGTCGATCTTGCCGTCAGCCGCCAGGTTGTAGGCCTGATAGTTCTGGGTCGTCGCGTTCGGATAGAAGCCGAAGATGCCGCCGGCCAGAAGATGCAGGGCGTGATTTGACCAATCCGAACGCAGGTCGAGAGTCGGCGCGACCGTCGTGTAGGGCGTCGCGACCAGGGGCTGCGCAGCCGTGCCCGAGCTGGCGCTCTGGTTCGAGCTGGTGGTGAAAACGTTGGTATCGTAGCCGACGTTGACGTCGATTGCCGGATAGAGCGTGAAGGAACCGAGAGTAATTCCCAGATCCTCGCCGCGGTTGCCGCCGCCCTGCGCCGCCGTGACGATGACCGGCACGCTGGTGCCGAAGGGCGCGTCGATGATGGTCGTGCCGGAGGACGGAAGCGATTGAACGAGGCTGAGGGGTGGCAGGGCTTGCGTCGTCGTTCCGCCGCCCGATGTGCCTCCCGACGCGGCGGGCGCTGGCGTGATGACGGTTGTCGTTCCCTGAGTAGGCGTTCCCTCGGCCGGCGTGGTTTCCTGGCCCGGCGTCCCGCCGGGCGTCGGCGTCAACGTGCCATAGACGTTGGTGCCGCCCGATCCCGGCGTAGCTGGCTGCAATTGCTGCTGCTGTTGCTGCGACTGTTCCTGCGCCACAGCCATACTGCTCGACAGCAACATCCAGCCCACCAGCGGCGTCCATATCAGCCGCGAGCGATGCGCGCTAATCATCATGGGCGCTGCGGGCCATCCGGGGACAGGTCCGATGGTTGGCTGGAAAAAATTCCGCACGGTCGTGACGGCAGCTTATGTGCAGCTCACGCCAGCGCACTGTTTCACGGGCTCGACCGGCGGCACGAATGGCGGCGTTGGATCGGACGGCGGTGTTGGCACCGCGGGCGAATCAGGCGTCGGCCCCGCAGTCGGCGTACCCTCGGGAATCGGCGTGGCGACCGGTGGCGACGCTGGCGTCGGCAGCGTCAGGACCGGCAACGGCGTCAGCGGAATCGGCATTGGCGACAACTGAGCAGGCGGCAGCGCCACCAGGATGATTGGCGGCTGGCCGGCCGGCGGCTCTTGCGCAAAGACAAGCACGGGCAGCGCTCCGGTCAGCGCGCCACCGGCTAGCAACGGCGTCGATCCCTGCAACGGGGCAACCGCGAGCAGCGGCCCATTGCCCAGCAACGAGCCTGCGCCCAACAGCGGCCCTGCTCCCTGCACCGGTCCGCCACCTTGCAGCGGGCCGGCGCCTTGCAACGGGCCAACGATCCGAAGCGGTCCCGATCCCTGGGTTTGCGCGATCTCGAGTGGATGGTTGCCGCGCAACGGCCCGGCCCCTTGGATGCCGTTGGCCGACTGAGCGTTGTGGCGCGACTCTGAGCCTTGCAGCTGAGCACGGCCGGTTGGATGGATCGTCTGGTTTTGAGCGTGGGCAACACCAACGCAACACACGATCGCGGCTGCGACGAGACCCTGCGCTTTAAGTGCAATATTATGCATTAGCCTCACCCCGCTCCCCCGGACGTCCCGGCTTCACACCGCATCCATATTCTCGTTAGGCTGAGTGGGTTGGAGCCGGAAGGGGATGTTCGACCCACCCAAATCTACATACAAAATACCGAAATTTCCGCTCAACTCCAAGCCACTAGTAGGCGCCACCTCACCTACAATTGTATCAGAAACTATATTCCTGAAGTCCTAATGCAAATACTGGGGCGGATTGTCAAGCGTGATGATTTGGCACCACCGACTTACCGGCCTGGTCCGCGCGATCGGCGAGCGCCTCCAGGGCGGCTGCGAAGCCCTGGGCGTCGCCGCAATCCACCCGCCAGTAACCATTGGCCCGTTGCCGAGCCAGAAGGTCGACGTCGGACTGATCGCTGCCGACAAAAATCACGCCTCTCCCGGAATCGAGACAGGCATAAATCTTCGAGGGCATGACAAAGCCCACGAAGCGGTCCTTCAGACTCACCAGGTGGGCATCGGCCGCTAACAGCAGGCCCGGCAGCTGCTCAAGGGGCACCGGCTCGGTTTGGTGGAACGGCAGGCCGAATTGACCGAGGCGGCTCGCCAAAAGCTGCGCCCCAGAGCCTGCGGCACTGAGCCACAGTCGAACCCTGCCGCTGCCGTCGCGGTGATGCCGGCGGTAGCCCTCGGCCACGGTGTCGACGTCGTGCGCGACGCCGTAGTTGCCCGAATAGAGCAGGATGCAGGAGCCGGCCAACGTCGATGGCCGCCGGTCGGGGGCTGCGTCGGCGGTGAACACGACGGGCGAACCATCGCGCACCAGCGAGATCCGCTCCTCTGCCAGTCCGGTATCTCGCAGTCGGCGCAACTGATCTTGGCCCAACACTTCGAACGCATCGATTCGGCGGCGCCAGAAGTTGGTCAAACGCAACAAGACGTCGAGCAGGCGCGACGGCTGCTCGCGCGCGGCGATGGCGCATTCAGGGTGGAAGTCGGTGATGCGGTAGACGAGGCGACCCGGCCACAGCGACCTGAGTGGCGCCATCAAGTGGATGAGAAACGGCGGTGATCCGGTGAACAGCACGCCGCCAGCGGCACGCAGGCGCCGAAATCCCGCGCCGACAAGGCGACAGTCGGTCCACAACGTCCATAAGAGGCGTCGCAGAAGCGAGCCCCGCGGCACCGGCGACGAGCGCAGCCGAATTTCCGTGAGCGTCCCCTCGCCCATTTTCGTCTGTTCGGTCGACGACCGGCGCGACGCAAGTCCGATCAGAGTGACGTCGTGCCCGCGACGCGCCAGCGCGCGAGCGCGCAGCTGCATGTATTGGCCCACGGCGCCGAAATCCGGCGGCAGCCAGTCGGCAATGATGACCAGCCGCCGCTCGGTCTTGAGATCGAAGGGACTGCGCTCGAGAAGCTCGCTCATGCGCGTGGCGCCAATCGGCGCGCGGTCGCAGGCGCCACCGCAAGCGAGCGATAGAGGGCCTCCATGCGCCTGGCGACCGACAGCCAGTCATAGTGCGCCATCACATGCGCGCGGCCGACTTCGCCCATGTGATGCCCGGCGGTCGGATCGCTCAGCACGCGATCGATGCCGGCGGCAATTGCCCGGGGCGAGGCATCGACCACCAGGCCGGCGCCGCTCTTGCGCACGACTTCGGCCATTCCGACGTCGGGCGTGGTCAGCACTGGCACGCCGCGACGCATGGCCTCGAAGGCGGCCAACCCGAAATTCTCAGAGAGCGAGGTCATGGCAAACAACCGGGCAGCGGCAAACAGCGCCTCCTTGTCGGCGCCTTCGACATGGCGTGCGATGATGTTGACGCGTGCCGAGAGTCCAAGTCGCGCAGCTTCGGCCCGCAGATGGGCTGCTTGGCCGTCGGCATCATTGCCGACGATCAGCAGACGAGCCTGCGGCACCAGTGCAACAGCGGCGATCAGGCGATCGAGCGCCTTCTCCCAACTGATGCGGCCAAGTGCCAGGATCGCGGGCTCGCCAATGGCCACCGCAACATCGGCCGAAACCGGCTCGTCGGACTCCGGCAGCGGGTCGTCGACGCCGTGCGGAATCGTGACGACCTGAGGCAGCGACCAGCCGAATGACGCAAGGTGGCTGGCCTCGACCTCCGACGTGGTGTGGACGGCCGCCGCGCGCTCGAGGTTCGTCCGGTCGATCAGGGCGATCCAGGCCTCCTTCACCAGGCGGCTGCGGCGTCGGATGAGCTCGGGCACCAGCATGCCGCGTGGCGACAGCACGTACGGCACGGCCCGGCGCCGCGCGGCGCTCGCGCCGGCCCAAGTCGGCCAGAGAAACATCGCGTGCACATGCGCGACATCGAAATCCCCGACCGACGACGCAAGCGCCCGGCCCATGGCGGGTGACCAGTAAAGCCGGCGCAGGAGCCGGCTCGGGAAATACGTGACTTTTACGCCGTCGAGATCGACCGGCCGGCCAAGCGGCACGTCGCTGTCGAACGGACCGTCGACGCTGGTCGTGAAGACATGGACGTCGTTTCCGTTCGCCGCCAAGGCCCGACAAAGCGCGTGAACCGAGCGAATCGGCCCACCGTAGCGCACGGCCGGCAGGTAGGTCGGAACGATGTGAAGAAGGCGCAAGGTCTCGTCCACCCATTCTGCGGCTGGATGGCCTTGCGGCCCCAAGCCCGAGCTGTTGGCGACAGGCGTGAACTAACTGCACTCCCCGACGCTTGCAGTTCTCCCTTGTTAGATAGCATAGGTAAGGGACGAATGGTCTTCTCTGCATGAATCGCGACTTTGTCCTCGGCGCCGCCGCTGCAGCCGTCGTCTTCCTCAATCACCGCTGGTACCGTCGCCTTGTCGAACGCATCGATTCACAGGCGGCGCATCCATCGTGAACGACAAGGTCTCGATCATCATTCCAACGCGCAACCGGCGCAATTTTTTGCGCCAGGCTTTGCGCAGCGCCAGCGCCCAGACATGGGCGAATACCGAACTGTTGATCGTCGACGAGGCGTCGAGCGATGGCACCGCCAACATGGTGGCGGCGGAATTTCCCAAGCTGCGGCTGATCCGCCACGACATGCCGCGCGGGCCGGGCGGCGCACGCAATGCCGGGCTTGGCGTGACGGACAGCGACTGGGTGCTCTTCTTCGACGACGACGATCTGCTGCATCCCGATCACGTCCGGCAGCTCGTCGAGGCCTCGCATGCCGCACCGAAGGATCAGATCGTGTCCGGACGCTGGCGTCGGTTTACGGTCGTCGACCATCAGGTACGCCTCGGCCCGATCGTCTGCGCCCCGGAGAGCCGACGCGGCATCGAGATCCTCGCCGAAGCGCTCGAGCCCAACGGCGAAGGCACGATCTGCTGCCATTCGGTCCTGTGGCCGCGCCGTATCTTTTCCGATCTCTTGTGGGACGAGCAGTTGTCGACCAACGGCGATGTCGACTTCTTCGGCCGCGTGATTCTCTCCGGGCGGCAGATCACCGGACGGCCGGTCGGCATGGCCTACTATCGCGCCCATCTCGGCGACCGGGTCGCCGGCGGCTCGACGCTGCGTGGCCTGATGTCCGGCGCCCGCTATCGGCTCAAGTGGTCGCAATTGCTGCTGTCGCACCCCGAGCATCGGGTCTGCGAAGTGCCAATGCGCAACGGATTCATGACCCTGATGATCGGCTTGTCCGGTGTACCCGAGGCGGCGGAGCTCATGCCGTTCCTGCAAGACGCCTACCGGCTGTGGGGCGGCCAGGGCTACTACATGTCAAGCCCGCCCAGGCATCCCATCAAGCGCTTCATTGCCGAGAGCACCCTCAGGCTCGGCGGACCGGCGGCGCTCCACTGGCTGCTCAAAAAGACGTCGCGCCCGAATCGAATCCGTCAGGCCCAGCTTTACTCCTATCACGCGCCGGCCACCCAGAACGACCAGAGCGACGTGTCGGCCATTCGCGCCGTCGAATGAAGCTGCAGATCTATTTTCGTCCATTGCTTCCCGTGCTCCTGCTGGGCTGCTTTGCCGTCCTGCTGTGGGCGGTCGATCGCACCATGGGATCGGTGGGTCGACTGATCTTGCTGCCCTTCGCCGTCTTTTACAGCCTGTTGTTCGTGCTGGCCGGCTGGGCGCTGTGGCGCATTCGTGCGTTGGAGCACTGGACCCAATGGAGTGCGCCGGGCCGGTTGTTGATCCTGGCGCCGCACGAAGACGACTGCGTGATCATGGCGGGCGGCATCGGAGTCCAGAACGCGCAGCTGGGTGGCACGACGCGCATCGTCTACCTGGCGCCCGACGAATCCCCCAATATGGCCAAGACCCGCGCTGCCGAGGCGCGCATCGCATGGCGCGAAGCGAGCCTCGGCGACGGTGACCTGCGCCATATCGAGCTTCTTCCGCCATTGCGATCGCGCGATCCGGAGAAGCTGCGCGCGGCAGCAGCCACCCTTCGATCAGTTGTCGACGATTTCGGCCCGACGGCGGTCGTCGTGCCGATGTTCGAAGGCGGGCATGTTCATCATGACATGGTTGCCGCCCTGATCGGATCGATCGGTCGGGTCGGTGATGCGTTCGAGATTTTCGAGGCGCCGGAATATGGGCCGTATTTCTCGCTGCTCAACACGCCACATCGGTTGCTGACGCTCTGTACGCGATGGCTGTTCGGACTGGTCTCCTACTATGGCCCTCCGGACGGCATCGATGGCAGGCCCATTCTCAACTATCGAATGACGGCCGATGACGTGGCCTGCAAGCGCCGCATGCTGTCGGCCTTCGTCAGCCAGAACGCGCCGTCGCTTGTCGCCACGCGCTCTTACTGCGATCGATTGGTGCGGCTGAATGCACAGGCCGAGCGATCGACGCCGTTCGATTTCGACCGCTCCTATCTGCGCTTCGTTCTCGGCGTGCGACGCCTGATCCCGGCCAGGTGGGCGGATAGGCTGTTTCCTGTACAGCTCGGCACCATCGGCCGCGAGCCGGCGATCACGGACTGGCGCCAGGAATGGGGGCTCAATTCTGCCGAAAGTTCGCAGGGTCGCGCCTGAGTTACGCCTCGGCGTATCGGGCGGCCAGTTCAAGATAGGCCGCGGCGCGCTTTTCCAGGGTGAACTCCTCCACGATCATCGTCCTCGGCGCAAAGGCCCGCCGCTCGACGCCCTTCCAGAACGATGCGAACGAGTCCAGGAGATCATGCTCGCCGCTGAATTTGCGGCCGCATCGGTCGTCCCAGAAGGGCACCGACGTGACCGGTTCGAACCTGACGTGGTCCGGGTAGTACTTCGGGTCCTGCCAGAAGCCGCCTTCGTCCCAGGCGAACAGGGGAACGCCCGCTGACAGCATCTGCTGCGCGGCGATGCCCTGGGTCTCGTGCCGGGTGAGATAGACCATGGCACGGCTGCGTCGGCTCAGGTCGAGGAGCTGGCTCTCACGATAGAATCCGTACCGAAGAACGGTGATCCTGAGCTGGCGCCGCCGAAGCTCGGCGAGGAGCGGCGCAATCAGTGTTCGCTCGTAGTGGTCGCGCTGCCAACTCACCTTGTCGTAAAGGAGAACGTCGACGTCTTTGCCCGAGTCGGACCCTGGCACCCAGCGCTCGGTATCGACCCCGCAGGGCCAGACACTCACCAGGCCCGGCCAGACCGCCGAAAACATGCGTTGCACCCAGGGACTCGGAACCAGGACTTGCCGGATCGGGCGCCGTCTCGGAAGCAAAGGGTCGTCGTTGGGATGGCTGTAGATGGAAGTGCCCAGCAGGACCGGCGTTTGCGCCGGAATCTTTTCCAGCACGTGCGGTTTGCCGAACACGCAAGCGAGCTGGCCGGGATTGGCGGCGATGTGCCTGTAGTCGTTGACCCGATATTTTGCGCCGAGCCGGTCAAGCCCCGCGACGAGGTTGAGGAACGCCCTCTCCATACCGCCGGGCTGGGCTGGCCCGCGCACCAAGCGCCGAATCAGTCGCCGTGGATGGCGGTCGAACGGAAGCCAGCGGTCAGGGTCAGGTTCCTCGTAGAAGAGATTGAGACAGTCGCGATCATTCATCGTCCAACCGCGGCGCCGCGCCTTCAGGTCAGGAAAGCTGCGGCTGTTGCAAGGCGGCGCGACCCTGCAGCCAGCGCAGGGCGATCGGAACGGCAAAGCGAACCAGGACAGCGTAGATGATGAAGAACATCAACGCGCCGCCGAAATATTTCGGCAGGGAAATCTCCACGCCATCGTGTCCGATGCTGAAGAGAATGCCGAGCGCCAATCCCTCGCGCACCATCCACGGCAATTGCTGGGCCATGAACCACCGGCAGATGGCGGCTGCGAGCAGTCCCAGCGCGAATACGCCGCCCAGCATGCCGGGGAAGCCCAGGTCGGCGAAGTTCTCGCCCATGTAGCCGACGCTGATCGACGTTCCTCCCGCGACCTCCGCATTCAGATCGCCGTGCGCCAATCTCAGATAAACCTCGGTATCCGACAGAGACGGCTTGCCGGGAAAGAGGAAGCGAGGCTTGAAGACGTGTTCGAGAGCCTCTGTCCATTGCCTCATCCAGGAATCTTTGTCGGGCGCATCTTCCTGCACGCCGATCACTGAGCCGAAGATGTCGACATAGGCGAAGCGGTACAGCAAGGCGTAGGACGCCTCCTCCCAGTCGATGTCGCCGGCGTGCAGAGCCTTGCCACCGATGATCCCCAGACGCTGCGATACCGGCACCTTGATGTATTGTGCCGCGTCGTCCGTCAGCGTCACTGCGTGCCGGTAGTCCTGTTTGACCGCGGTCCAGAACAAGGCGAACACGACGAGCAACGCCGATGCGATCACCGCGCCGATCGCCACGGTTGGCGTCCAGCGGACGCGTACCGCCAGGGCGGCGACGAACAGAATGATGAATACCCCGCGGAAGCCACCCAGCAGGCCGGAGAAGCCGACGACGATTTCCATGCCCAAGGCCGCCAACAGGAAAATCCGGCCGCGGCCGCTCCCCAGAACATTGGTGAACAGCAGGAACAGCGCAATGACTTTGATGTACTGCATCTGCTCGATCTGCTGCTCGAGGCTGGGCACCATGTCTTTTGCATAAGTGCTGACTAGGTTGAGGAATTGTCCACCGAGATAAGCGATGAACAGGTCGACGGGCCGCCAGTCGAGAAAGGACGTGCGCTCCGCCCAATTCGGCGCCCGCAGTCCGGCAAGCAGAAGGCGAAAGGTGATGGCCAGAACGACTACGCTCGCCAGCATGTACCAATAGGCGCGGCCCACGCTCGGACCGTAGATGCCGCCGGACAGCGACTCCCCGTCGACGACCGTCAGCAGAACCCGCGCAAAGGTCTGCGCCCATTGCCACACCACGAAGAAGGCGACCGCCGCCGGCATGGTCGGCGAATTGAGGATCCTGAGAACGAGCCACGGCGTGAACGCGCCGGCAACGAAGGCTGCCGGATCGCGCATCGACGGCGCGACGAACAGCATGCACAATCCAAAGTAGAGAAAGATCGTACTTAGGAAGGCATAGTCGACACGCGCCACGCGGCCGTAATCGGTCTGGAGGGGTCTTCTCATCGCGACGCGTTTACGAGGGCTGCGCTGCCGCGAGATTGGACCGCGTTTCAAGCCAACGCAGGACGATCGGGAAGACGAATCGAATTACCAGGGCATAGACGAGGAAGAACATCACTGCCGCCCCGAGGAACTTGGGCAGCGATACCTCCACACCATTGTGTCCGGTCGTGTATATGCAGACCAGGGCGAGCGCCTCGCGCATGATCCAAGGCAGCTTGGTCGACATCACGTAACGACAGATGCCGCCGAGCAGCAGGCCCAGCGCGAAGACTCCCACAAGCATCCCAGGGAATCCCAAATCGACGAAATTCTCCGCCATGTAGCCGACGCTGATCGAGGTTCCCCAGCGGATCGCCTCGGATTCATCGCCGCGCGCCAGGCGGAAGTAGACCTCGATGTCGGACAGCACCGGCTTGTCGGGGAAGAGGAACCTTGGCTTGGTGACGTGCTCGATCGCGTCCTGCCATTGCCGCATGGTGTCCTGTTCCGGCGCTACTTCCTGGACGCTGATCACGTTGCCAAAGATGTCGACGTAGGCGAGGCGTATGATCAGGCCGTAGGCGGCTTCGCCCCAATCGATGTCCTCGAGTGAAGTCGCGCGGCCACCAAGGTAGCCAAGCCGGGTGGATAGGCCCGCTTTGACGTTCTGGGAGTCGCTCGAGGCGGTCGCGAGCTCGCGATAGTCCTGCTTCACCGAAGTCCAGAACAAGCCGAGCACCGTCAGGATGGCGAACCAAACAGCGGCCGCGACCGCCATCGTGCCGGTCCAGCGCATGCGGGCCGCAATCGCGGCGACCAGCAGATAGATGAAGACGGCGCGGAAATCGCCGAACAGGCCGCTGAAGCCACTCACTATCTCGAAGCCGACCACTCCCAAGAGAATCTTGGTCCCCTTCCCGGTCGACACCACATGGGCGAACAGCATGAACAGCGCCACGACCTTGAGCTCGGCTAGCGCCTGGAGCGGCTGATCGAGCGACCCCACCTTGTGGGCTGCAAAGTGGCTCGCCGCGCTGACCAACAGCCCGACGCCGTACAGAAGGGCCAGGTCTTGCGGACGCCAGTCGAGGTGCGCTGTCAGGGCTTGCCGCGTCGGCGGGCGTAGTCTGGTAAGGGCGAGCCGAAAGGCGATGGCCATGACCACGACGCCGCACAGCGTGTACCAATAGGCGCGCTCGACACTGGCCCCGTACGGGCCGCCAGCGAGCGTCTCCCCATCGACCATGGCCTGCAGCGTTCGGGCGAAGGCCTGCCCCCATTGCCAGACCAGGAAGTAGCCGACGGCCGCTGGCATGCCGGGACGGCCGACGATCTTCAGCACCACCCACGGAACCAGCGCGCCGAAAGCAAACGGAAGCGGATCCTTGGTGAGCGGCGCGACAATGAGCAGGAATACAGAGAGGTACTGAGCGCCGCGCTGCAGGAGGGCGTAGTCAAGGCGAGTCTGCGGCACCGTCCGCGGCACGTAGGGCGTGCCGACCGTCGAGAAGGACTGACGCATGGGGGACCGGCGCTCTATGCTCTAGAGTCACAATTCGGCCGCATCGCAGCCGCCGCCTGCATAATACCTCGCGCGGCCGCTTTCGGGGAATAAATCTGCATTCTGGCAGCGATATTGCGTCGCGTTGGTTCCGGCGCTAGCGCCAGCGCGCTTTCTATAGCTACCGCAAGGGCTTCGACGTTTCCGACCGGATAGACGGCACCCGTCGAGCCGCCGTCAACCAGATCCGGCCCGCAGCCGACGGCGTCGGAGACGACCGCGGGGATGCCGCAGGCCATCGCTTCGTTAACCACCAAACCCCACGTTTCGTAGGCGTCCGAAGGCAGTACCAGCAGGTCGGCGGAGGCGTAGACCGCCG
>JBPYDO010000392.1:0-41325 GCA_051985755.1 Reyranella sp.
CACAACATCGTGGCTTCCAGTGCCTCGCAGCCCGCCGGATAACCACGTGTCGACGATCTCGCACGCAGCAGCTGGGCAAAACATGAAGCGGGATTCCGGAGCGCCGGACGATGTCATCCTCGACTTACCATCCTCTTGCACCTGGCACATGAGTATGAACCACGTACTGAGCTGGCAGCCGCTCACCAACGCCCAGCGGCCGCTCACATGGTAGCCGCCTTCGGCGACTTCAGCCCGGCCGGTCGGACGCGTGCTGTTGGCAAGGATCATGTCCGGGTCGGCAAAGACCGTCTGAGCGGTCTCCTTCGGAATACGCGTGGTCGTCCAGTTGACATTCCCGTTCCATACGCACCACGCGACAGATGCATCGGCTCTGGCCAATTCCTCATAGACGAGCATCGCTTGCATGGGATCGAAATCGAGGCCGCCGTAAGCTGATGGCAGGCACATGCGAAAGAAACCGCGGCGAGCCAAGTCGCGCGCGAGGTCCGCCGGCAATCGCCGAGCCGCCTCAATACGTTCGCGGTCAGCTAAGATCCGCGGCCTGAAGGCCCGAGCGGCTTCCAGCATTTCTGCTGCGGCATCGGCCGGCATGGCGCCTAACACAAAGCTGGTAGAAGCACTTCCATGATATCGCGCCTTTCGCTATCCACGCAATATTCCATGGCGCCGCGCTCTCTCTCGCCTCTCTCTTCTCTCCGGCAAGCGGGGAGAGAAGCAATGTCCGCTATGGGTCAGAAGCGGACTTGAGGGCGATCACTGAATGTCCGCTATGGGCCAATAGCAGACATTGCCGTTATTCGATCACCTCGTCGGCGCAGACGAGCAACGACGGGCTGATAATCGATCGAGCGACCGCATCCAGTCAGGCGGTTACGACCTTTACCCATGTGCCCGGAATGCCGCCGGCGATGCACACAAACAACGACGCAGCCGAGTCCATATAAATTTCGCCCAAGTCGTGCGGGCCGGTCGTCGGCTTTCGCGTCACTCATGGCGGAACAGTTCTTTGGATGCGTTGAGGCGATCCTGGACCGCGACCGCGGCGCTCAACGCCAACACCAGTGCCAGCATGCCGCAGAGGGCGAGGATGTCGGACAGGCTGGTCTTTTCTTCCCGCATGGCACTTCCCACGCGCCCCTTGAGCGCACCGCTGCTCATCGCTGTGCCTCACCGTCGATCAGATCGGCAATGCCGTTCTCGCTGATACGGGCGGCCCAGTTTTCGGCCCCCTTGTCGACCACGATGACATGAGAAGGGAACTTCTCGGCCTTCGCCTAGCTCAGGACGACAGGTTTTTACGGCCTACTTCAGCCGCTGAAGCAGCTTGTCTCGCACGACGGGATCGTCCTGGGCCACCTTCAGGATCGACATATACTCCTCGACCGACAGGCCCTGGTCGGTGACCGCCTTGCGCATGGCCTGGTCGGCCTCACCGGCGATGCGCTGCTTTTCCGCAGGCGCCGCCTTGGCCAGCTTCTGATCGTAGGTGCCCTTGAGAGTGGTCGTCTGTTTGACCGCCGCGGCGGCGGCGTCGAGTTTTTTCTCGGAGATCGTCGTGGGGGCGGTGGGCGTGGTCGTAGCGCCCGGCGCCGGCGCGTTGGGCTTCTTGTCCTGCGCATTCGCCAGGGGCACGAGCAGCAGAGCGGCTGCCGCCACGGCCATGGTGCAGAATTGGCTCATCCATCGTACCATCGATCGCATCGATTGCATGTCTGATCTCCTGTATCTGGGCACGATGCCTCCCCTCGCGGTCGCGAATCCGACATGCGACCGGCCCGGGATTGAATGCATCGCTCGCTAGCAGCCGCGCTTCGTCGCGGCCGACGCCTCGTTAATGGAAGCGATCGGGTTCGAGATCGACCATCTGGTCGGTCACCTCGGGATCATGGACTTGAAGCTGCTCCGCCTTCGCGTCTGTCCAGCGCGCAACATTCACCACCACGCCCCGCAGGCCGGGACCGTCCGGCGATTCGACGGGTTCGACGATGTTCAATCCTCGATGGTTGATGAAAAAGGTGTGAGCGCCGAACATTCGTTCGAGGTTCGGCATCGAAGGATGTTCAGCGGGAATGGCATGGGCCTCCAGTTGGACGACGGCCTGCTCGATCTGCGCAGCATTCAGTTTCATGGCACACTCCTCTCGATTGGAGGGTTGGTGAGAGGATCAGATCGCGGATCGCGTTTTGCGAGGCCTGCCACTCGGTGTGGTCAAGAACCAGTGTGCCTGTTCTTCGTTCGGCCGTTCCGGAGCTCTCGTCTAGGACAGGTCGGCCGGAACAGTCAACCCGCCCGCAAACAAGGTCATCCGCAGATACTTCAGCCGTTCTTCGTCCGGTGGCTTTGTGCCACCTCCTCTTCTCACTGCCTCAGGCAGTTGCTTTGCGCTTTCGAAACCATCGGATAGGCCTTGCCGCTGCCGCGACGATCACGACGCCGCTCACTCAGTTGCCTGCCCTCATCCCGACGCGCGATCGATCGCGCGCGTCTCCTACGTCTTTGATGATGGTAACGACATCGTGTTCACGCGCGTGGTCGTGGTGACGGAAATGCTGCTGTGGGTGAGGCGATGTCAGGTGCGGCATTGGGCACAGATTCGGAACGGCGGCTTTTCCCTGCAACTGCCCAGCCTCGACCGGAATTTAGTTACTGTCGCTTTCCTGGCGACCAAGGGACCCGCTTTCTGGCGGACCCCCTTGAAAATCCCTGACAGGAGAGAACGTGATGAAGAAGCTGTTGGCTATTGTATTCTTCGGCACATTCCTGGTCGCGAGCACAACCCCGATGGTGAGCACGCTGCTGGGGTTTGGAAACGCAACGGCCGTCGCTCAGGACAACGACGACAGCCAGGGTGACAATGACCTCCAGGGCGATAACGGCCAGTAAGACACAGGCTGTAATCGACGCGGGTGTGGGCGCCGAGGCTTGCTTCGGCGCCCACATGCTCCGAAGAGCCGCTTGCTTGGGTAGAAGGCAGGGCGGTTGCCGGGGCCGCAATCGGCGCCGTTGCCGGTGCCGTACATGGCGCGTTCAGGAATGATGCCAATCCGACGTACCGCAATTTTGCGCAGCACTGCCTGCAGGATCGCGGCCCGCAACTCCTCGATCCGCTTTGCCTTGTCGGTCGCGGTGAGTCCCTCGCAAGCTGCGGCCCGAATTTTCTAAGTCCCCAAGATTGGCTGGCGCTCGTCGGACGATACTGAGGGCGTGCCAATGGCTGGATTGCGTCAGACTCTGAATCGCCTGATTGAACTAACCTGGTCCGGTTTACCCTCAGTAGCCGACGAAGACCCGACTTCAACGCTTCGACGGCTAGACGCCCAGCACTCGAGGGGGCAGGCAGATTGGACGTTCATCGTGACTGCCATCGGAAGCCCGCTTGTCCTTCAAGAGCGGACCGAAGCCAGACATCGCTCGGAGTCCGCAATGGGCCAATAGCAGACATTGCCGCTATTCGATCACCTCGTCAGCGCAGACGAGCAACGACGGGCGGCATGCTGATAGATCAAGCGACCGCATTCAATCAGGCGGTTACTACCTTTACCTATGCGCCCGGAGTGCCGCCGGCGATGCACACAAACAACGACGCAGCGGAGTCCATATAAATTTCGCCCAAGTCGTGCTGGCCGCTCGTCGGTTTACCCACGCCGGTTCCAGGCAACAAACTCAATTGCGCCCTGGACCCTTGGAATTGTCCGCCGTAGACGCCCGTTCCGTGCGCACTATCACCATTTACACCAGCGAAGTGTCCTGGCGCCTGGACCTGGTGCGCTATCGTCTCCATCATGATTGGATTGACGGAGCAATGGCCAAGGACGCCGGGCATTCCTTCGCCCTGGACGCCCGCACTGACGGCGCTGATCCCACTAACGCCCGGGTTTCCTTCACCGAGGACACCAACGCCTGATCCTTCAAGAATAACTCCGTGTACTCCAAGGGCATCTTGGCCCCTTCCTACTCCTTGGACTCCAATGGAGCCCGCGCCCTGAACACCTTGGCCACTTTGAGAACTTCCTATTACTCCGGTACCAATACCGACGCCACTGGCCCAGATTCCACCAAAATTGTTCTTGGTCGGACCGAAAGGAGAAGGAGCTGTCTGGGAAACGTACAAATCTTGGGCCGCCCTCACCTCCAGGACAAAGCTACCGAAGAAGTCCTGCAATGTGCCAGACTCGTCCGAAACAGGTTGATCGTCATTAGTTGTTACCGCCTCCAACGTCGTAGTTTGTCCCGCCTTGTTTAGTGACGCGAGCTGCAGGTCGGACATTCTTACCTCCTGGGCTATATGTGCGTCGGCGCACGAGATTTATGCTATCAGGCATCCACGTCTGTAGCGGCGCGTCGGACCATGCATTTGCGCATAGTTTCGAGTGCACGAGATGAGTTGATGGGCCTCGTCGCAAACGCGAGCGCTGCCAATATGCCTGTTCGGTTCATCGAGCACAGTGACGGCGGTCCTGGCCGCGTGTTGTACGAGCAGTAACAGTCCTCAGGTCCACTAGTGGCATGGCTGCCTGAGGGCCGCGCCGGGCATCGGGTTCCTTCCACAAAGCCCCGGTGCTCGGCGCGGCTTCCAGGAAAAGCAATCCCTTGAAGTCAGTTCACGCCGGGCTTGCACATGAACTTTTTTTTGTCGGTCCCGGCTATGCAGGAGTCCTTATTGACGAAATGACGGAGCCCTACGCCACCGGCGTAGTAGCAATCCAGCTCCTGCTGGCCCTGCCACGCTGAGATGTTAACACCTTGGATCGTCAAGGGGCCTGATGCATAACTGGTCGTCCACCCGGGCGGTCTGCGGGCAGCAGGAATATCGACCAGCAATTTTGTGCCGTCAGGACAGTTCAGGCGCGTCGTATAAGCGGTAGCGGCTTGCGGCTGAGCCCGCTGCGGACCCGCTTTCATTTCGGGGGTCCACGCGCCTGGCCTTTCATACCGGTTGATTTGCGACGGCGCCGTAGTTTGGCTGTAGCTGGGGCCAGTGAGCGCAACGGCCGCTGCCATGAGGAAAAATACGCGGACCGGAAATAGTGGTCTCATCGCAACCCCCCCTGGTTGTGTGGACAACTATGACATCGACAGCGCGGCTCCAGCAATGCTGACGACAGCACGACAATTTTCATAAGCAGGGACCGAAGTCCGCTCTTGGTCAATCAGCAGACATTGCGAATTGCGGCCCGGATGTCTGCTTGGGGCCAATAGCAGACTGCTCCGCTCCCGCGTCTCATGGCTATCAAGTCAACGTTGCCTTACCGCCGTCGACCTTGCCGACTCTGAAGACTATTTCGTCCAACTGGCCTTGGGAGATTTTTGATAGGCAGCTGGCGAAGGTTTCAGGCTTCACCGCAAAGTAGAATGCAAGGCAGTCATCCGTCGTCTCGTCAATGAAATCCGGGCCTTCGCTTGTATTAGGATAGACAGCCCCATGCGTTGCATCGTAGAGGAACCGGAGAAGCAAGAGGACGGGGGAGAGGTGGAATGTTCGCGAGACTGCTTGCGGCTGCGCTAATCGTTGGATTACCCAACCTGTGCTCCGCGCAGATCCGCATCGCCGTCATCGGCGACAGCAACATCGCGGGCAAGTCGGTGACCGGCGAAGGCGTGCCGCTGTCCGACGCCTATCCGGCCAAGCTTGAGAAGGGGCTCAGGGCGAAGGGCTACAACGTCGTCGTCACCAACGAGGGCGTGGCGGGAGACACCTCGGTCGGCCTCTTGAACAAGCTCGATCGCGTCGTGCCGCAGGGTACGCAATTGGCCATCGTCGGCACCGGCGGCAACGACATGGTGTACTCCCATACCGACCGCGCCACGGTGGTCGCCAATCTCAGGCGCATCATCCAACAGTTGACGGCGCGCGGCGTCGTGGTGGCGATCTTCACGTTGAACGATGCACCGAAGGCCGACGCCAAGTACCACAAGCTTCCGGGCGAGGACCAAAGCCTGCAGGCCGCCGGAGCCACCATCCTGCGGCCCTTCCAGACGGCCGAAATGGCCGCCGATCCCAAGCTGCACATCGAGCGGACCCACGTCGGGAACAAGTGGCATCTCACGGCCGAGGGCTATGAAATGGTCGCCCAGCGCACCCTGCCAACCATCTCGGGACTGGTCGCGAAATTGAGGCCTTAGGGTTACTCGATCACCGACTCGGCCTCTAGAATTGCGGCCAAAGGAGAAGCGCGGTCGAACATCAGTACTCGCTCTCCGGGATGTCGCCATCCTCGGCTGGATATTCGTCGGCGGGATACTCTTCGGCCGGCGGCTCACCGGCCGCGGGCTCGCCGCCAAGTCCCGCCACCAGGGATGTCTCCTCGCCCTTGCGGCGCACCGTGTCGAGGCGAGCCCCGGGGAAGGTCTTCAGGATGGCCTGCACCAGGGGATCGGTCTCGGCGCGGCTGCGCAGCGAGCTCGCGTTCGCGCTCTTCTGCTCGGCAAGCGTCGGCTTGCCCGCATCACTCGACACCGAGGCGATCCAGCGCCGGCCCGTCCATCGACTGAGCGCCTCGCTCAGGCGTGGCGCGAGATCGGCGGGAGCGCCCGGTTCGGGTCGGAATTCGATCAGGCCCGGCTCACAGCGGACCTCGTGGACGTGGTGCAAGAGGTGGTGGACCAGCCTGGGCTCGCGCCGCGATTCGAACAGCGCCACGATGTCGGTGAAGTTCTTGGGTGCCGGTGGAGCGGGCGCGATCGCAGCCGGCTGCGCCGAGAGCGCCGCGCCACCCTGCATCGCGGCGCGCGCCACGCCGCCGCCGTTGCCACCGGGCCGCGCCGCCGCAGTGGTGGGCGCGGCAGCAGCGGCTCCGCCCTGAAGGGTCTTCACCAGGTCGGCGGGCGAGGGCAGGTCGGCCGCGTAGCACAGCCGGATCAACGCCATCTCGGCAGCGCGCAGCGGTGAGGGCGCCATCAGGGTCTCCTGCAGGCCCTTGAGCAGCATCGTCCATGCCCGCGTCAGCGAGCCCATGGAGAGCTTGGTCGCCATCGCGAGCCCGCGCGCACGTTCGGCATCGGCGGCGCCGGCGGCGGCATCGGGCGCCACCTTGAGCCGGGTCACCCAGTGGGCGAGCTCGAGGAGATCCTGCAGGATCACCACCGGATCCGCCCCCGAATCGTGCATATCGCCGAGCGCGGCGACGACCGCCGCCGCCTCGCCGCGCATGGTCTTCTCGAAGAGGTCGAGCACGCGGCTGCGGTCGGCGAGACCCAGCATGTCGCGCACTTGCGCCGCATCGACCACGCCGCCGCCGTGGGCGATCGCCTGGTCGAGCATCGAGAGACCGTCGCGCACCGAGCCGTCGGCCGCGCGCGCCAGCAGTGCCAGCGCCTCGGGTGAGATCTCGACTTTCTCTGCCAAGGCCACCTTGGCGAAATGCTCGACCAGCATCTCGTGCGGCACGCGTCTGAGGTCGAAGCGCTGGCAGCGGCTCAGCACCGTCACGGGCACCTTGCGGATCTCGGTGGTGGCGAACACGAATTTCACGTGCGGCGGCGGCTCTTCCAGCGTCTTGAGCAGCGCGTTGAACGCCGCCGTCGACAGCATGTGCACTTCGTCGATGATGTAGATCTTGTAGCGCGCCGCCACCGGGCGGTAGCGCACGCCCTCGATCAATTCGCGGGCGTCGGCAACACCCGTGCGCGAGGCCGCGTCCATCTCGATCACGTCGACGTTGCGATCCTCGTTGATCGCCACGCACTGCTCGCACACGCCGCAGGGATCGACAGTGGGCCCTCCCTTGCCGTCAGGCCCGACGCACTTGAGGGCGCGCGCGATGATGCGTGCCGTCGTCGTCTTGCCCACCCCGCGCACGCCGGTCAGCATGAAGGCATGCGCGATGCGGCCGCTGGCGATGGCGTTGCGCAGCGTGCGCACCATCGCTTCCTGGCCGATCAGGGTGGTGAAGTCGACGGGACGGTATTTGCGGGCGAGGACGCGGTAGGGAAGCGATTCCTGGGCGTCCGGCATGTCCAATTCCACCCGCCTGAAGCGCCGTGGCCCCTCAAGGTCCGGCGGTCGTCGCGCCGGCCATCCGTCCGCCGCGGCGGCGCGCGCGGTGGTTACGGGTGAGAGACCGGCATGACCCGAAGCGAATTCGTTACGGCTGCTTCCTTCCGGATCTGACCGGGTTGGCGACTGCTCCGCCCACACCGGCCCCTCGGCGCGGTTATATCAGGAGTCCAGCCGGCCGGTACAAGAGGCAGTTGGGGGACGGATTGGGGGTCAGTGCCGTTCGCGCGGAGGCTGCCCCTGTTCGAGGCTGGCGAGCGCCCTTTTGGCCTCCAGCCAGCGGTTTTTGGCGATTTCCAGGACGCGGCGGCTCTCCTCGGTAGGGGGCCCCTGGCCATCTTTAGTCAGACGCTCATGCAGGATGGTGAGCCAGGCGAACCACTGCCGCTCCTGGCGCCGAAGATGGGCGAGACGGCCCGGGCCGCCCAGCTGCCGCGCTGTCTCCGACGAACTCGGGGCAAAATCCCTATAAGCGTCCCACATAACCCACGCCGCGAAATGGAAAAGTTCTGGCTTTAGCAGTCTCGCGCACCTGACAAACGTGCGTCCGGCCGCGCTGGTTGCACTGCGGGAGACTGAGTCGAGATGTCACAGGGATTTCCCAGCGGGCGGGCGTCCCGGCCGGATTACCGCTCAGGGCGGACAAGCCCCAGGTGCTGGCGCAGGGTGGCGCCAGCATAGTCGGTGCGGAACAGGCCGCGCTCCTGCAGGATCGGCACGACACCGCCCACAAAGGCATCGAACTGCCCGGGAAAGAAGGGCGGCATGACGTTGAAGCCATCCGCAGCGCCCGCCTCGAACCAGGCCTGAAGGGTGCCCGCGATCTTGGCCGGCGTTCCGACCAGCAAGAGATGCCCACGGGCGGCCGCTACACGATGGAAAAGCTGGCGCAGAGTGAGCTTCTCGCGCCGCGCCATCTCAATCAGCAGCGCCGCCCGGCTCTTGAGATGCTCGGTCGCTGGCAATTCGGGTACCGGTTCGTCCAGCGGAAAGACCGACATGTCGGTACCCAGCCGGTCCGACAGCACGGTGAGCGCCTGCGGTGTGGTCTCGATGCGGGCGTTCAGCTCGGCAAAGAGTTCCTCCGCCCCGCGCTCGCTGCGGCCGACCACCGGGAAGACCCCAGGCATGACCAGCACTTGGCCCGCGTCGCGACCGTGCCGGGCGATCTCAGCTGCCAGGGCTTTGCGGAAGGCGAGCGCCTCGCCGAGATCGTTCTGGGCGGTGAACACCACGTCGGCGATGCGCGCTGCAAGGGCCTGGCCGGGACCGGAGGAACCGGCCTGGATCAGCACGGGATGGCCCTGCGGTGAGCGTGGTACGTTCAGCGCGCCCCTGACCTCGAAGTACTTTCCCTTGAAGTCGGGCACCCTGAGGCTGCCCGGCCGCACGAAGGTGCCGCCGGTCTTGTCGGCAACGAAGGCTTCGTCGTCCCAGCTGTCCCACAGGAGCCGGCAGGCTTCGACGAACTCTTCGGCCATGGCATAGCGCTCGGCGTGCGGCGGATGCCGGCGGCCGAACACCGCGCCCGACTTGGCATAGGCCGTCGTCACGACGTTCCAGGCGGCGCGTCCGCCCGAAAGATGATCGAGCGAGGCGAAGCTGCGCGCCACGTGATAGGGCTCGGCGTAGGTGGTCGACGCGGTGGCGGCGAGCCCGACGTGGCGCGTCTCCATGGCGAGCGCCGAAAGCAAGGTGAGCGGTTCGAACTTGCCGATGGTCGAGGGATGCTCGCCATAGCCCGTGGCGAAGCCGTCACCCAGGAAGAACATGTCAAATTTGCCGCGCTCGGCCGTTGCGGCGATGTGCTTCATGAGGGCGAGGTTGGGCCAGTCCTCGACGGTGGCGTCGGGATGACGCCAGCCGGCCACATGATGCCCCGGAGTCTGGACAAAGACGCCGAGCCGCATCTGGCGCCGTTCGCTCATGGCGAGGCGATTTCGACGGTGCGATGTTCCTTCAGGGCGCGCTGGGCGGCTTCTGACAAGACCAGGGCTTCGATTGCGCGGTCCGCATCGAGCAAGGCGGGCTCGGCCTTGCCGGCGATGCACTCGACGAAGTGGTGCAGCTCGACCTCGTAGGGATTGCGGCGGGGCATGGCGATGGGTCTGGGCGGCTCCTTGCCCATCGCCGCGGTGAAGCTGTCGCTGGGCGAGCCGCCCGCGAACACCGTTTTGAGCTCGAAGATCGCGCCTTCGAAGAGCGCGCGGAATCCCACCGTGAAGGGGAAGCCGGCAGGCATCAGGCCGCTCGCCGAGACGGTGGCGCTTCGTCCGTCGCCGTAGCCGAGCAAGGCGGTGATCTCGCCATCGCCGTCGGCAGACAGGCGCCGCGGCTCGCCCATCAGCCAGAGCACGACGTCGAAGTCGAAGGTCATCAACTCGACCGTGGGCTCGCCGTAGTGCGGTTTGTGGTCGGCGGCATCGGGCCTGAGATAGGAACCCAAGCGGAAGGTCGAAAGGTTGATGAGCCGTCCGTGCGTGCCGGATGTGACGGCGGCCTTGAGATACTGATAGGCCGCGATCGAGCGCATCAGCAGCCCGACCTGCAATAACCGCCCGGCGCGGCGAGCGGCGTCGCGCATCTGCCGGGCATCGTCCAGGCGAAGCGCCAGCGGCGTCTCGCAAAAGACGTGCTTGCTGCGATCGAGGGCAGGCGTGACGAATTCACTATGGACCGGCGTCGGCAGGCAGACATCGACCGCGTCGACGTCGCCGAGCAGCGCTTCGATGCTGTCGAATGGCCGCGCCTTGCAGATCGACGCGACAGCCCGGGCGCGATCCTGTCGGCGCGAGAAGACGCCGACGACCTGCGCGCCGGGGATGGCCGCGTAGGCGCTCGCATGCACGGCGGCCATCGCTCCCGCACCCAGGATTCCGATGCGAATTCTGTTGGCCAAGCGGCTCCCCTGAAGGCGCCGCCGACCCGGTTGTCAGCGGCCGCCGCGCAGCCTAGAGCAGCGCCAGGTCAGATGGAACCGCTGGCGGTTCCATCTGACCTGGGGAAGCTGCTCTAGATTCAATAGGGTCTAGAGCACGGCCTTCCGCGCAACTGATTCCAGTTGGGCGGAACGTGCTCTAGCAGTCGCGTCCTTGTCGATCACGCCCTTCGCCGAGATCGTCACGCCGTAGTCGCGCTTGGCGGTCTCGACCGAGATGACGCCATCCAGCACATCGTCCGCGACCTTGGCCGGATCGCGCTCGAAGGGGTTGCCGTAGCCGCCGCCGGCCGGGCCATAGCAGACGAAGCGGCCATCGCGGGCGACGTTCATGTGCGGCACCTTGGAGGGCAAGGCCTTGGCCGCATTGCCGCCCGGCAGCATCAGGTCGAGCTTGGCCGGCATGCCTTCGCTGCCGCCCTGGAAACCCCAGGGACGATAGCGATGGCCCTCGCCTTCGACCGAAGCGCCGCCGTCGGAGAGGAAGGCGAACTCGCGCACCGAGCCCATGCCGCCGCGCCACTTGCCAGCGCCCGCCACGTCCTCGCGCAGTTCGTAGCGCAGCACGCGCAGCGGCAGATGGGTCTCGATGTCCTCGATCGGGTTGTTGCGGGTGTTGGCGTAGAGCGTGTCGACGGCGTCCATGCCGTCCTTGCCATGACGCCCGCCGTAGGAGCCTTCGAAGATCTCCATGTGCACCCAATGGGTCTCGTTGTTCAGCCCTGAAAAGGCGATGACCTTCAGATTGCCGATGCCGGCCGAGATGTTGTGCGGCATGGCGACCGACAGCGCTTTCATGACAGTGTCGGCGAGCTGGTTGCCGGGACAGAAGCGGGCGATGGTCGGCGCCGGGAAGCTCGGGTTGGCGAGGCACCCCTTGGGCGCCACGATGGTGATCGGCCGGATCAGCCCGGCATTGACCGGGATATGGCCGTGGATCGCCGTATCGAGCAGCACCGAGCGGATGGTGAGCCAGATTGCGATGTCGGCCGTGCCTTCCAGCGGCATGTTGATCGGCCGGTCGGGGATCTGCGGCGCCGTCCCGGTGAGGTCGACGACGAGGCTGTCGTCCTTCTTGGTGATGGTGACGACGATCGGCAGCTCCTTCTTGCCCAGGTCATCGCTGTCGAGATAGCCGTCGATCGCCGTTTCGGCGCGGTAGACGCCGTCGGGCAGCTTGGCGATGGCCTGCCGCATCAGCCGCTCGGCATGGTCCATCAGCGCCTCGCAGGCGAGGTCGAAGGTCTCGGTGCCATAGCGCTCGACCAGCTCGACCATGCGCTCCGCGCCGATGCGGGCCGCCGCCACTTGCGCGTCCATGTCGCCGACCACGAGATCGGAGGCGCGGATATTGTCGCGCACGATCTGCCACACAGCCTCGTTCTTGACGCCACGGTCATAGACCTTGATCGCCTTGAACTGCAGGCCTTCGGCATAGGAGTCGATCGCCTCGACGATGCCGCACGAGCCGGGCGAGAGCGCGCCGATGTCGAGGTGGTGCGCCGTGGTGGCGGCGAAGCCGATCAGCCGTCCGCCGACGAACACCGGCACGATGAAGGCCACGTCCGGACCGTGGCTCGCGCCCGCATAGGCGTCGTTGTGCATGATGACGTCGCCCGGCCGGAACTGATCGCCGCGCTCGGCGAAGATCCTCTGGACGCCGCGGACATAGCCCGGGATCGGCCCTGACTGCAGCGGCGTCGATTGCGCCGATTCGGCCAGTCCCTGGCCCTTGGCGTCGACGAGAGCCGCCCCGAAATCCTCCGACTCGCGGATGATCGAGGAGTAGCTCATGCGCATCAGCTTGTAGCCCATCTCGACCGCGATGTTCTCCAACGCACCCTGGATGACGCTGGTCGTGATCGGATCGATGCGGTCGGGCTTGGTCGCGGGCTGGCGGCGGACGGCGGTGCTCATGAGGCTCTCCTAGGCGTCGGCACGACGGAGGATCAGGTTGCCGGCCGCGTCGACCTCGAAACTATGCTGCGGCGGCACGACGGTCGTCGAATCCATTTGTAGGACGATGGCGGGGCCGGGGACCTTCTCGCCGACGGGCAGCAGGTCGCGGCGATAGAAGGTCGTCGGGTAGTCGGCGAGCTTGCCATCGGTGCGGAAGGTACAGGTGCCCTGGCGGACCGTGGCCTCTGCCAGGGACTTGGTGGCGCCGACCGCGGGCTTGGCGATCTCGGCAGCGCTCGCCGCGCCGACCAGGCGCAAGTTGACGATCTCGATGCCGGACTCCGCGAAGTGATGGCCGTATTCGCGGCGATGGACCTCGTGGAAGGTGTCGAACACGCGGGCGATCGCCGCCTCGTCGATCGTGCCGTCGGGGATCGGCACCTTGAGCTCGTAACCCTGCCCGACATAACGCAAGTCGCCGCGCCGCTCGAACGTCACCCGCTTGAGATCGACGCCGTCGGCGGTGAAGCGATCCGCCAGCTCCTTGGCCATGCCGGCGAAGTCGGAATTGATTCGGGCGAGATCGGTGGCGCCCGAGACCTGGAACGAGGTGCGAATGGCGTCGTAGCGCAAGTCGCTGATCAACAGCCCGACGGCCGACGTGATGCCGGGATGCGGCGGCACGACCACCTCCGGAACGCCCAGCATCTCGGCCACTTCGGCGCCATGCAGAGGTCCCGCGCCGCCGAACGCCACCAGGGCGTAGTTGCGCGGATCGATGCCCTTCTGGACGGTGCGCGAGCGGATGGCGTTCGCCATGTTGGCGTTGATCACCGTGATCACGCCTTCGGCGGCCTCGCGGTCCGACAGGCCGAGCTCGCGCGCCAGTTCGCCGATGACGCGGCGCGCCGCAACCTCGTCGAGCGACATCGCGCCGCCCAGGAAGTTGGCGCGATCGAGGCGGCCCAGCACCACGTTGGCATCGGTCACGGTGGCGCGCGTGCCGCCCTGGCCGTACGCCGCCGGACCGGGTACGGCGCCGGCCGAGCGCGGCCCGACCTTGAAGGCGCCGGCCTGATCGCGGTAGGCGATCGAGCCGCCGCCGGCGCCGATCGTGTGGACGTCGATCATCGGCACCAGCACGGGAAAGCCCGCGATCCAGGTGTCGCGTGCCGTCGCCTCGCCGAACCCGCCTTCGGTCACGATGCCGATATCGGCGGAGGTGCCGCCGACGTCGAAGGTGATCAGGTTGCGCCGGCCCGAGAGACCGCCCGCCCAGTCGCCGCCGATCACGCCGGCCGCCGGGCCCGACAGCAGGGTGAGCACCGGCCGCTCCGCCACCATGGCGGGTGTCGCGACACCGCCGTTGGAGGCCATGATGCGCAGATCGGCCTTGAAGCCGTTTTGCTCGATCTCCGATTCGAGCCGCGTCACGTAGTTGCGCACCTTCGGCCCGACGAAGGCGTTCATCGCCGTCGTGGTGAAGCGCTCGAACTCGCGGAACTGCGGCGACACCGACGAGGAGGTCGTGGCGAAGCACTCGGGATATTCCTGGCGCACGATCGCGAGCGCGCGTTCCTCGTGCGCCGGATCGAGATAGGAAAACAGGAAGCAGATAGCGATCGCCTGGACGCCGGCTTCCTTGAGCTCGCGCACCGCCTGACGCACGCCCGCCTCGTCGAGCGGCTCCAGCTCCTCACCCTTGGGCGGCACCAGGCGCTCGCGCACCGTCTTGCGATAGCGTCGCTTAACCAGGGGCCGGTCCTGCCAGGGGATGTCCTGCATGATCGAGTAGTGCTGCGGGCGCTGGTGGCGGCCGATATGCAGGATGTCGCGGTAGCCGCCGGTGGTGATCATGCCGGTGACCGCGCCGTCATGCTCGAGGATCGAGTTGGTGGCGATGGTGGTGCCGTGGAACACCACGTCGATCGTCTCGCGCGCAATGCGATACTTGTCGCAAAGCGCCGTCAATCCCGCGACGACGCCGCGCGAGGGATCATCGGGCGTGGTCGATACTTTGTGGATGCCGGTCCGGCCGGCGTCGGTGTCGGCATAGACCAGGTCCGTGAAAGTCCCGCCGACATCCACGCCGATCAACCGCATGGTCCCGCTCCGCGCTCTGCTACGCCGCACTCTCGTCCTTTCCCCGCAAGGGGGAGGACGGATGAGACGAAGTCAGACACGGGCCAAACCCCGCTGTCCAGCCCCAAGCTCAAGGGCACGACCAGCCGGGCAGAGCCTGGCCTGCAGGCGAAGCGCCGATCAGGCGGCGACAAACCCCACCGCCTTGGTCTACAGTTCCGCCAAGCCCGGCTACAACGGGCAGTCTGGGAGGCGGAATGCGTTCAGGTCTTGAGGGCCGCGCACCGTATCCGGCGCGCGCCAATGTGGCGACTGGCCGACGCGATCTCCTGCTCGCGGCGGGCCTCGGGTTGTTGCCTGCTGCACGCCCGGCCAGCTGTCCCCTTGCACAGCGCCTTACGAGGACATTCACGATGAAAGGCGCGTAACGGGCCGAGCAACCGGTGGCCCATCGAATTCGAGGACGTCATGGCGCGATACATCGGTCGAAGAGTTGGCTACTGCCTCGTGTCCCTGCTGCTGCTGTCGCTGACGATCTTCTTCTTCGTCCGGGTGACCGGCGATCCGGCCTCGCTGTTGGTCGAACCGGGCGCCAGTCCCGCCGATATCGCCGAGATCCATCACCGCTTCGGCCTCGACCGTCCGCTGTGGGAGCAATACTGGCTGTTCATGGCGGCGCTGGCGCACGGCGATCTCGGCCAGTCCTTCTACTATCAGACCCCCGTCATGGAGCTCTATCTGTCGCGCCTGCCGAACTCGCTGGTGCTGGCGTCGGCGGCCATGATGTTCTCGCTGGTGATCGGCATTCCCAGCGGCGTTCTGGCGTCGGTTCGGGTCGGCCGCTTCTGGGATAGCGCCGGCAAGCTGTTCGCGCTGCTCGGCCTGTCGCTGCCCTCCTTCTGGGTTGGCCTGGTCCTGATCCTGGTGTTCTCGGTCTATCTGCGTTGGCTGCCGTCGTCCGGGACCGGGACCCCGCTGCACCTGATCATGCCGGCCTTCGCGCTGGGCTGGTACTTTGCCGCCGCGCACATGCGGTTGACCCGCTCCTCGATGCTCGAGGTGCTGGGCTCGGAATACGTCAAGCTGGCCCGCCTCAAGGGTCTGCCGGAGGCGCTGGTCATCGCCAAGCACGCGCTGAAGAACGCGCTGATCCCGGTGATCACCCTGGCCGGCATCAACCTCGTGATCATGATCAACGTGGCCATTGTGGTGGAGACCGTGTTCGCCTGGCCCGGGATCGGGCGCCTGCTGTACGAAGGCATCACCTTCCGCGACTTCCCGGTGGTGCAGGGCGTCGTCCTGTTGGGCGGGGCATCGATCGTGGTCGTCAACCTCGTGATCGACATTCTCTACGCCGTGATCGACCCCCGCATACGACTGGAGAGGTAGCCGCCATGACCGCGCCCGCAGATGTCATTGCCCTGGCTTCGCCGCCTCCGCGCTCGATCTGGCGGCGGGCCTTCCGGCTCGGCGATTTTCCGCTCATTCCCACCTTGATCCTGGTCGTCATCGCCCTGGTCGCGATCTTCGCCAACCAGCTCGCCCCGCATAATCCGGAGATCGGTAGCCTGACCGCACGCTTCAAACCGCCATTCTGGGAAGCCCGCGGCACCACGACCTACCTGCTCGGAACCGATCAGCTCGGGCGCGATGTGCTGTCGCGACTGATCTTCGGCGCGCGCGTGTCGATGGTGGTGGGAATAACGGCGGTCATCTTCGCCGGCGTGCTGGGGACCCTGCTGGGCATCCTGTCGGGCTATCTCGGCGGCTGGGTCGATCAGGTCATCATGCGCATCACCGACACCTGGCTCGCCTTGCCGGCGCTCACCTTCGCGATCTTCCTGGCGGCGATCGTCGGCCCCAGCATGTGGAACATCGTCATCATCCTGGGCGTCACCTATTGGACCCGATACGCCCGGGTCGTCCGCGGGGAAGTGCTTTCCTTGCGTGAACGCGAGTTCGTGCGCCTGGCAGTCGTCGCCGGATGCTCGAAGTGGACCATCATGGCACGCCACATCCTGCCCAATGTCATCAACTCCGCGGTCGTGCTGGCGAGCCTGATGCTCGGCGTCGTCATCATCGCCGAGGCGACGTTGTCGTTCCTGGGCGTCGGCGTTCCGCCGCCTCAGCCCGCGTGGGGCCTGATGCTGTCCGACGGCAAGCAGGGGCTGATGGTCGGCTACTGGTGGCTCACCGTGTTTCCCGGCTGCTGCATCATGCTGATGGTGCTGTCGGCGAACCTTCTCGGGGACTGGCTTCGCGTCAAGCTTGACCCGCAGCTGCGGCAGCTCTGAGCGTGCCAAGCGAACCCCTTCTGCGCTTGGAGAACCTGTCGACGCATTACGTGTCGTCGCGCGGCACGCGGGTGGTGCGGGCCGTCGATGGCGTGTCTCTCAGCCTCGGTGCCGGAGAGACGCTGGGCATTGTCGGCGAAAGCGGATCGGGCAAGAGCACACTGGCGCTCACCATCCTGCGAGTGCTGCCGCCGGCCGCCCGCATCGTCGGTGGCCGCATTCTGTTCGGAGGCGAGGATCTCGTGGCGAAGTCGGATGCCGAGATGCGCCAGATCCGCGGCAAGCACATCGCCATGGTTCTTCAGGATCCGATGGCCTCGCTGAATCCGCTGTTCAGCATCGGCAATCAGGTGGCCGAGCCGATCCAGGTCCATGAAAAGGTGTCGCGTTCTTCCGCCTGGACGAGAGCGTGCGAGCTCCTGAGGGCGGTGCACATTCCTTCGCCGGAGATGCGGGTCAGGCAATTTCCTCACGAGATGTCCGGCGGCATGCGGCAACGCATCGTCGGCGCCATCGGTATATCGTGCGAGCCGCGCCTGCTGATCGCCGACGAGCCGACCACCAGCCTCGACCTGACGATCCAGGCGCAGTATCTGAACCTGCTCCGCGAGTTGCAGCGCAAGCACGGCCTGGCGCTGATCTTCATCACCCACAATCTCGGCATCGTCGCCAAGATGTGCGATCACCTGGCGGTGATGTACGCCGGGCGACTCGTCGAGTCGGGGCCGGTCTCGCGTATCTTCAACGACCCGGCGCATCCCTACACACGGGCATTGCTCAATTCGATCCCGCGGATGGGCGATCGTGAGCGGCGGCTGACGGCGATCGCCGGCCAACCGCCCGACCTCGCCTCGCTGACACGCGGCTGCGCCTTCGCGGCGCGTTGTCCCCAGGTGCTCGATCGCTGCCGCGACGAGGCGCCGCCAGCTGTCGCGCCAGGCGACGGGCGCATGGCGCGCTGCTGGCTGGTCGCCGGGACCGCGGCGGCGCGCGCCGCCGCGGCGGGAGCCGACTGATGGCGGTCATCGAAGCCGAAGGGCTGACCAAGCATTTTGCGACCAGGCGCGGACTGCTCGGCGGCGGGCAGGGCGTGGTGCGGGCCGTGGACGGGATTTCATTCGCCATCGAGCCTGGTCGCACCCTCGGCGTGGTGGGCGAGTCGGGCTGCGGCAAGACCACCACGGCCAAACTGGTGCTGGGCCTCGAGGAGCCGACCTCCGGCCGAATGAAATTCGAGGGCCGCGACCTGCACGCGCTCGATGCGGCCGGGCGGCGGCGCTACCGGAAGTCGGTCCAGGCGGTGTTTCAGGATCCGTTCGCCTCGCTCAATCCGCGCCTGCGCATCAGCCAGATCATCGCCGAACCGCTCGTCACCAACGAAACGCTGGACAGCGGCGAGGTGAGAAAGCGGGTCATCCGGCTGCTCGACCAGGTCGGACTTCCCGAACGGTCGGCCGATCTCTTCCCGCATGAATTCTCAGGCGGTCAGCGCCAGCGCATCGCCATTGCGCGGGCGCTCTCGCTGGCGCCCAAGCTGATCGTGCTGGACGAGCCGGTGTCGGCCCTCGACGTGTCGATCCGCGCCCAGATCCTCAACCTGCTGCGCGACCTGCAGGACGAGCTCGGCCTCTCCTATCTCTTCATCGCCCACGACCTCGCGGCGGTGGCGCACATGAGCCATACGATCGCGGTCATGTATCTCGGCAAGATCGTCGAGAGTGGCGAGGCGCAATCACTGGCGTCGAATCCGCGGCATCCTTACACCGAGGCGCTGTTCTCTGCGGCCCTGCCGAGCCATCCCGACGAGCGGCGCGACGAGATCATCCTGCCGGGCGAGGTGCCAAGCCCGCTCAGGCCGCCGGCGGGCTGCCGTTTCCATCCGCGTTGTCCGCGCGCCATGGCGCGCTGCAGCGAGGATGAGCCGCAGTTGATTGCGACCAGCGGGCGCCACGTCGCCTGCCACCTCTATCACGGCGCGGGCGCCCCCAACTGACGAAAGGGGACAGGCATGAAAGGCACACGGCTTGGAATTGGCTTGCTGCTGGCGGGGTTGCTGCCTGCGGCGCTGGCGCTCGGCGCTTCGGTGGGCCTGGCGGGTCAGCCCGAACCGAAGGGCAAGGCCGTCATGGCATGGCACGTGACGATCCCGCCGAGCTGGTTCGACCCGTCCACGGCGCCACCGCAGATCACGCCGTTCGGCATGCTGTATGCCATCCACGATGCGCTGGTGCGGCCCTATCCGGGCCAGAAGATGGGCCCGAGCCTGGCCGAGAGATGGCAGGAGAGCGAGGACGGCAGGACCTACGAGTTCACGCTGCGCGACGGGCTGAAATTCCACAACGGCGATCCGGTGACGACGGAGGACGTCAAGTTCAGTTTCGAGCGCTACAAGGGCGCGGGTGCCGCCGCGCTGCACGATCACGTCGAGTCGGTGGAGATCGTGAGTCCGAAGGTGGTGCGCTTCCATCTCAAGGAGGCCTGGCCGGACTTCATGACGTTCTACGGCACGACGGCGACGGCGGCCGGCATCGTCGTGCCCAAGCACTATTTCGATTCGGTCGGCGAAGAAGGCTTCCTGAAGCACCCGGTCGGCGCCGGACCCTACAAGTTCGTCAGCACAAAGCCGGGGGTCGAGGTCGTGCTGGAGGCCAATCGCGACTATTGGCGTCGGGTACCCGCGATCAAGACGCTGATCATGCGCAGCGTCCCGGAAGCGACGACGCGAGCGCTGATGGTGAAGACCGGCGAGGCCGACATCGGGTACGCGCTCGACGGGCCGGACGCCGACGGCCTGCGAAAAGTTCCCGGCGTTCAGGTCGTCGCCACCAAACACGCTTCGATCTTCTGGATCGAGTTCGCCAAGCAATGGGACCCGACGTCGCCGTGGCACGACAAGCGGGTGCGCTTGGCCGCGAACTACGCGCTCAACCGCAAGGAAATAAACCAGGTGGCATGCCTTGGCTTCTGTCCTCCGGCCGGCGTGATCGTGCCGCGGGTCATGGAATATGCGCTGCAGACCGAGGCGCTGCCCTACGATCTGCCCAAGGCGAAGCAGCTTCTGGCAGAGGCCGGATTCCCCAACGGCTTCGACGCCGGCGAGTTCGCGGCGATTCCTGGTTTCCCGACGGTGGCCGACGCCGTGGTCAATGACCTGAACGCCGCCGGTATCCGCGTCAGACTGCGCCAGATGGAGCGGGCGACCTTCTACGCCAACTGGCTGGGCAAAAAACTGCCCGGGATCTACATGACGGCGGCCGGGAATTCCGGCAATGCCGCGAGCCGGGTCGAGTCCTTCATCTATTCCAAGGGCGCCTACGCCAACGGCGGCTATCCCGACATCGACGAGATGTTCCTGGCGCAGGCGAAGGAGCGCGACCCCGCCAAGCGCGAGGCGATGCTGCACAAGATCCAACAGCTGACCATCGACCGGGTGATGTTCGCGCCGGTCATGGACCTGCGCGCCCTGATGGGAGTGGGACCGCGCGTCACCAAGCACACCATCGGCGACGTCTGGATGAGCGCCTTCCCGTCCTACGAGGACATGGAGGTCAAGGACTAGGGCGTCCGCAGCCGACCTACTTCAGCGTGATGTCCTCGAAGGGCGCGGTATAGGCGAAGTCGGTGATCAGGCCGAAGCCCGATTCCCCGACGCGCGAGCCGACGCCGTTGAGGAAGGCGAGCTGCCAGATCGGCGCGACCACCGTGCGCTCGTAGACCATCTGCTGGACCTTTTCGACGATCTCGCGGCGTTTCTTGGGATCGACTTCGCTGGCCTGTTTGTTGAACAGATCGTCGATGTCAGGATAGCTGCCATACGCATAGGTGCCGCCGCCGACGATGAACGCGGCCAGCCGCGTTGCGGCGTTGCCGAAGGCGCCGCTCGCGCCCATGATGACGTTCTTGAATTTCTTGTCCGCCCAGGCTTTCAGCCAGGCGGCTCTCTCCATCGGCCTCAGCGTGATGCGGATGCCGACCTGTGCCAGGTCGTTCAGCACCGCCTCGCCGACGTTGGAGTAGGAGGCATCGCAGAACAGCTCGCCGCCATTGAAGCCGCTGGGGTGCCCGGCCTCGGCGAGCAGTTGCTTGGCCTTGGCCGGGTCGTGGACCGGCTTGGGCGGCTGCCAATACATGTCGAAGCTCTGTGGGATGATGCTGCCCGTGATCTTGGAGTGGCCCAGCGTCAGCGCCTGATTGATGCCGTCGCGATCGAGCGCCAGGCTGGCGGCCTTGCGCACGCGCTCGTCGCGCCACGGCGACTTGGCGTCCCATTGGTCGGCGAAGTAGAGCCAGAAGGGGGCGGGGACGCTGACCGCCTTCAAGGCGAGACCGGGCTTGCGCTGCAGCTCCTCGGCGAGCTCGCCACGGATCGAGTAGACGATGTCGACCTCGCCGCGAATCAGCGCGGCGAGCCGCGTCGCTTCGTCGGGGATCATGCGGAAGACCAGGCGCTTGACGCTCGGCGTCTTGCGCCAGTAGCCGTCGAACGCCTCGAGCACCAGCTCCACGCCGGGCTTGAAGGAGACGAACTTGTACGGGCCGGCGCCGATGGGCGCCTTGAGATATCCGTCGTCTCCCACCTTCTCGACGTATTTTTTCGGGACGATCCAGCCGGCGCCGGTCGCCGTGCCGTAGAAGGTCAGGAAGTCCGGCCACGGATCCTTGAGATGGAAGCGCACATGCGATGGATCCGGAGTCTCAATCGACGCCACGCGTGACGTCATGAGCGCATGCGAAGCGCCGCGGTAGCGCATGAAGGAAAACTTCACGTCCTCGGCGGTCACCGGTTCGTCGTTGTGGAAAGTGGTGCCTTTGCGCAGCGCGAATTCGTAGGAGAGACCGTCCTCGGAGGCCGTCCACGATTCCGCGAGCGAAGGCGCGAACGGCTTGCCGGGCATCGGCTTCAGCATCGCGTCCTGCAGCGCGTAGAGGACCATGAACGGCGTGATCAATCCCGACGTTTCCGCCGGGTCGAACCAGGTGGGCGCCATCGACACATGGATGCCCCAGGTCAGTTGGCCCTGGGGCGCCGCAGCGCCCTCGCCTGCGGCACCGGCAATCACGCTGCCGGCGGCGAGCGCCAGAGCATTGCGACGAGTGATTACATTGGAAGCACAGCCGGGCGACATCGTCCCGGCGCGAATCGAGCGCCGACGCATATCCCGTTCCTCCCTGTTCCGCGGGCTCCTCTGTCGGGAGCTCCATCCACGAGCCTAGGCCAGTCGAGCGCCGATGTCTCTAGGCGAGGTGGCCGGGAGGCGCTGCTCGGGCATAGGCTTGGCCCAATGAAACTCAAGCACCACGGCCGCTTTGACTATGCGCCGCTGCCCGGCCGTCCCGACTACTCCTGGCCGGAGGGCCGCCGCCTCGGTCGAGCGCCCGATCCGGCCGCTCGACAAGGATGCGACGCCGCGGCGGCTTGTCTTCCGACGGCTATGAGCGGCGTGCGCCGGGCGCGGTGTCGCGCAGGTAGGTGAGCGCGGCGTGGGCGCCGCCGGTCTGGTGCGGCACCTTGGCCAGCCCCAGCGCCATTTCCACGCCGGCAAGCGTGCCCATCAGCATGAGGTCGTTGAAGTCGCCGAGATGGCCGATGCGGAACACCTTGCCCGCGACCTTGCTGAGGCCCTGGCCAAGCGAGAGATTGAAATTCTCCAGCGCCACCTTGCGGAAGGCGTCGGCGTCATGGCCCTCCGGCATGACGATGGCGGTCAGCGATCCCGAATAAGCCTTGGGGTCAGAACACAGGATCTCGAGATCCCAGGTCTTCACCGCCGTGCGCGTGGCTTCGGCGTAGCGGGCGTGGCGCGCGAACACCGCATCGAGACCTTCCTCCAAGAGCATGTCGCAGGCTTCGTTCAAGCCGTAGATCATGTTGGTCGCGGGCGTGTAGGGGAACCAGCCGTTGGCGTTGGAGTTGAGCATCTCCTCCCAGTTCCAGAACGACTTCGGCAGCTTGGAATTCTTCGACGCAGCGACCGCTTTTTCGCTCACCGCGTTGAAAGAGAGTCCCGGCGGCAGCATCAGCCCCTTTTGCGATCCGGCCACGGTGACATCGACGCCCCAGGCGTCGTGGCGATAGTCGATCGAGCCCAGGGACGAGATCGTGTCGACCAGCAGGAGCGCCGGGTGCCGCGCGGCATCGATGGCGCGGCGGATCGCCGACACGTCGCTTACCACGCCGGTCGAGGTCTCGTTGTGCACGATGCACACCGCCTTGATGGTGTGCTGGGTGTCTTCTTTGAGTCGCTTCTCGATCGCCGACGGATCGGCGGGCTTGCGCCAATCGCCGCCCATGAATTCCGATTTGATGCCGAGCCGGTCGGCCATCTTCTTCCACAGCGAGGCGAAGTGTCCGGTCTCCCACATCAGGACGAGATCGCCGCTGGAGAGCGTGTTCACCAGCGCCGCTTCCCACGCGCCAGTACCCGACGCCGGATAGACGATGACCGGTTGCTTGGTCTGGAAGACCTGGCGGACGCTGCGCAGCACCTTCTTGGCCAGCGCATTGAACTCTGGTCCGCGGTGATCGATGGTCGGATTGTCCATCGCCCGCAGGATGCGGTCCGGCACGTTGGTCGGCCCGGGAATCTGCAGGAAATGCCGTCCGCTGGGGTGCGAGTTCAGCCGCATAAAGGTCCTTCTGGATTGCCTTAATGCATCTTGTATAACGCCGGCGTGAGCCAGCTGGAACAAAAACTGCGCCGCGCCATCAAGGGCGACGTGCTGTTCGACAAGGCCTCGCGCGGCCGCTATTCGACCGACGCCTCGATCTACCAGGTCGAGCCGGTGGGCATCGTGGTGCCGCGCGACGAAACCGATCTGGCGCTGGCGCTCGACGTGGCGCGCGACGAAAAGGCCGCGATCCTGCCACGTGGCGCCGGCACCTCGCAGTGCGGCCAGACAGTCGGTGCGGCGCTGGTCGTCGACTTCTCCAAGTACATGCGCGAGGTCGTGGGCTTCGACAAGGAGCGCGCCGAGGTCACGGTGCAGCCGGGCGTCGTGCTCGACCAGCTCAACGCCTGGCTCAGGCCGCACGGCCTGTGGTGCCCGGTCGACGTCTCGACCTCGGCGCAGGCGACCCTGGGCGGCATGGCCGGCAACAATTCCTGCGGCAGCCGCTCGATCCGCTACGGCAACATGGTGCACAACGTCGCCGCGATCGACGCCATCCTGGCCGACGGCACGCGCGCCAGCTTCGATGCCAAGCGGCCCGAGGACATGCAGCCCGCGGTGCGCGCCATCGCCGATAAGGTGGCGGCGCTCGCCTTCGCCGAGCGCGACGAGATCGAGCGCATGTACCCCAAGGTGCTTCGCCGCGTCGGCGGCTACAACCTCGATATCTTCTTCCCGCAGTCGGAGCGGCCCTACACTACCGATAACTCGCTGAACTTGGCGCACCTGCTGGTCGGCAGCGAGGGCTCGCTGGCGGTGACCGAGCGGCTGACCATGAAGCTGTCGCCACTGCCCAAGCACAAGACCTTGGGCGTCGTGAACTTCCCGAGCTTCTACAAGGCGATGGAAAGCGCCCAGCACATCGTCAAACTGAAGCCCACAGCGGTCGAGCTGGTCGATCGCACCATGATCGAGCTGGCCCGGGCCAATCCGGCCTTCCGGCCGGTGATAGAGGCGGCGCTGATCGGCGCGCCCGAGGCGATCCTGCTGGTCGAGTTTGCAGGCGAGGAACGCGAGCCGCAGCTGCGCAACCTCAAGCGGCTCACGGAATTGATGGCCGATCTCGGCCTGCCGGGCAGCGTCGTCGAGATGGCGTTGCCGCGGCCGCAGGCCGAGCTGTGGGAGGTGCGCAAGGCCGGCCTCAACATCATGATGTCCATGAAGGGCGACGGTAAGCCGGTGTCCTTCATCGAGGATTGCGCCGTCCCGCTGCAGCACCTGGCGGACTACACGCGGCGCCTCACCGAGGTCTTCACCAAGCATGGCACGCGCGGCACCTGGTACGCGCACGCTTCGGTCGGCACCCTGCATGTGCGGCCGATCCTCGACATGCGCCGCGACGGCGCGGCCAAGATGCGCGCCATCGCCGAGGAGGCCTCGGCCTTCGTGCGCGAATACAAAGGCGCCTATTCCGGCGAGCACGGCGACGGACTGGTGCGCTCGGAATGGGTGGCCTGGCAGTTCGGACCACGACTCACCAAGGCGTTCGAGGCAGTGAAGGATCTGTTCGATCCCGACAACCGGCTCAATCCGGGCAAGATCGTGCGGCCCTCGCGCATGGACGACCGCGCGCTGTTCCGTTTCAAGCCGGGCTACCAGTCGATCGCCTACCAGCCGGCGCTCGACTGGTCGGCGTGGAACGTGCAGAACGACCCGCGCACCGAGACGCGGACGCCGCCCGGCAGCGGCGGCGATCCGAGCGGCGGCTTCGCCAAGGCCGCCGAGATGTGCAACAACAACGGCCATTGCCGGAAGTTCGATGCCGGCACGATGTGCCCCAGCTTCCGCGTCACGCGAGACGAGGTGCACCTGACGCGCGGCCGCGCCAACACCTTGCGGCTCGCGCTCTCCGGCCAGCTCGGATCCGACGCGCTCGCCTCGCCTGAGGTCGCCGAGGCGATGGACCTCTGCGTGAGCTGCAAGGGCTGCAAGCGCGACTGTCCGACCGGCGTCGACATGGCGCGCATGAAGATCGAAGTGAAGTCGGCGCGACGCCTTTCCAGGGGCCTCAGCCTGCGCGACCGGCTGATCGGCGATCTGCCGGCCATGGCGCCCTGGGCGCGTCGGCTGCCCTGGTTGTTCAACCTCGCGCGGCTGATACAGCCATGGCTTGGCTTCGCCCGGAAACGCCCGCTTCCCCTGTGGCGCTCCGACACGTTCCTTGCGACCACCGGCGTCGACGCCAACGACGCAACCGTGGCGATCTTCGCCGACACCTTCTCCAACAATTTCGAGCCTGCGATCCTGCACGCCGCCCGGCGCGTCCTGCAAGCGGCCGGCCATCGCGTCGCCGTCGCCTCGCCGGCGCTGGGCTCGCGCGCCTTGTGCTGCGGCCGCACTTATCTCGCGACCGGACAGGTGGACAAGGCGCGAGTCGAAGCGGAGCGCCTCCTGGAGGCTCTGTCGCCCTTCGTGGCGCGTGGCGTACCGATCATCGGCCTCGAGCCGTCGTGCCTGTTCACCCTGCGCGATGAGTTCCTGGCGCTGGGGATTGGCGAGGCCGCGCGCAAGACCGCGGAGAATGCGTTTCTGTTCGAGGAGTTCCTGGTGCGCGAGAAAGGGCAGGGCCGGCTGAATTTGCGCTTGAAACCGCTGCCCGAGAAGTCGGCCCTACTGCACGGTCACTGCCATCAGAAGGCCTTCGGCGCCATGACTGCCGTGCAGGAGGCACTGTCGCTGGTGCCCGATCTCGCCGTGACGCCGATCGAGTCGAGTTGTTGCGGCATGGCCGGCAGCTTCGGTTATGAAGCCGAGCACTACGAGACGTCGCTGGCGATGGGCGAGCTATCGCTGTTGCCCGCCGTCCGCAAGGCGGACGCGTCGGCGCTGATCGTCGCCGACGGCACCTCCTGCCGCCACCAGATCGCCGACGGCGCCAGCCGACAGGCGATACATGTCGCGCAAGTGCTGGAACGCGCGCTCGCTTGAGTCCAGATTGCAGTATGCAGCAGCGCCCGCGAAATCCTTATTCCAGCGCCGAGATCGACCGCGCCAGCCACGAGCGCGAGGACGACGCGCGCATGATCGAGCTCTCGTCCTCCGGCGAAGCGCGCTTCGTGGCGCTCGATACCGAAAAGAACCTGATCAAGAAGGTGGACGGCAATCCCGAGCCGGTGTTTTTGCAGGGCATGATGGGCCGCCTCGTCGCCCAGGCGGCCGAACATACGATCTTCCTGGGCTACGTCGACAGCACACCCTATTTCGCAGTCGACGTCACGGGCAAGGACACGCCGCTTACCGAAGTGGGTGAATTCGTCGACCTGCGCCAGGTGGGGGCGCTCCTGTTCGCACGCGAAGGCTCGATCCTGGCCTATGCGCGCGGCATGACCTATTGGCACCGCCGCCACCGCTTCTGCGGCGTGTGCGGCGCCCCGACCAAGGTAATCCGCGGCGGCCATGTGCGGCTTTGCACCAACGGGGAATGCAAGACCGAGCATTTCCCGCGCACCGATCCCGCGGTGATTATGCTGGTGCACTGCGGCGACAAATGCTTGCTCGGCCGCAGCAAGCATTTTCCGCGCGGCATGCATTCGACGCTGGCAGGCTTCGTCGAGCCGGGAGAGAGCTTCGAGGATGCCGTTGCGCGCGAGGTCTACGAGGAAGTGAAGATCCGGGTGAAGAACGTCATCTACCGCTCCTCGCAGCCCTGGCCGTTCCCGGCCTCGGTGATGATCGGCTTCCATGCCGAAAGCGATACGCTCGACTTCGAAATCAACAGGGACGAGCTCGACAATGCACGCTGGATGAGCCGCGAGGAGCTCAGGCCGGAGAACATGCCCAAGGACGGCTCGTTCTTCATGCCGCGCCGCGATTCGATCGCCCGCCGCCTGATCGAGGAGTGGCTCGGACACGAGGCCGGCCCGTCAATCACCGGATGAGCCAGCAAGGAGCCCAATGACCTCGCACCTCTTCACGCCCGTCGAGATCGGGGGCGTCACGCTGCCCAACCGCATCGTCGTGTCGCCGATGTGCCAGTACTCGGCGGTCGATGGCAGCGCCCAGCCTTGGCACCAGGTGCATTACGGCATGATGTCGATGTCGGGCGCGGGCCTGCTCTGCATCGAGGCGACGCACGTCGAGCGCGAAGGCCGGATCACGCACGGCTGCCTCGGCCTCTACAACGACGACAACGAGGTGGCGCTGCGGCCGATCGTCGAGTGGGTGCGTGGCTGGATGCCCAAGGTGAAGCTCGGCATCCAGCTCGCCCATGCCGGCCGCAAGGCCTCGGCGCAACGGCCGTGGCAGGGCGGCGCGCCGCTCACGCAGGCCGACGCGCCCGACCTTCCCTGGACCACCGTGTCGGCCTCGGCCATTCCCTTCGACGCCAAGTGGCATACACCGGTGACGCTCGACGCGGTCGGGATGAAGAAGGTCAAGCAGGCCTTTGTCGACGCCACCCTGCGCAGCGCGCGGCTGGGCTTCGACCTGATCGAGTTGCACGGCGCGCACGGCTACTGCCTCAGCCAGTTCATGTCGCCGATCAGCAACCACCGCAGCGACGAATATGGCGGCACCGCCGAGAAGCGGCGGCGCTTTCCCCTGGAGGTGTTCGAGGCCTGCCGCAGGGTATGGCCGCGCGACAAAGCGCTCGGCATGCGCCTTTCGTGCGTCGAATGGGTCGAGGGCGGCGTCACCATCGAGGATACGATCGAGACGGCGCGGCAACTGAAGGCGCTGGGCTGCGACTTCATCGATGCCAGCTCGGGCGGCAATGCGGCGGCGCAGAAGATCCCCGTGGCGCCAGGCTATCATGTGCAATTCGCGGCTCGCATCCGCAAGGAAGCAGGCATCAAGACCTGGGCGGTCGGCATCATCACCGAGCCCGAGCAGGCCGAGGCGATCGTTGCCCGCGGCGAGGCCGACTGTACGGCGCATGCCCGCGCCTTCCTGATCGACCCGCGCTGGGGCTGGAACGCGGCGCGGGCGCTCGGCGTCGAGACGCCCGCACTGCCGCTGCCGGCGGTGCGCGGCGCCACCATCCTGCCTTTCAAGCCGCAGCCGATGGTCAAGGCGGCAGACTAGGGCCACAGGTGTCCCTCCCGTCGTCGCCTCCACCCGCGCCGACCGACCGCATCCTGCTCGCTATCCTGTCGACCCTGGTGGCGACGGCGTGCTTCTCCTGCCTGAACGCGATGTCCAAGACGCTGGAGGCAGGGCACTATCCGGTGCTGCAAGTCATCTGGGCGCGCTACTTCTTCGCCTTCGTCTTCATGCTGGCGATCTTCCTGCCACGCAGCGGCCGTGCCCTGTTCCGCATTCGCCGGCTCGACACCCAGGTGACTCGCGGCCTGTTGCTGTTCTTCTCCTCCTATCTCTACTTCCACGGCATCGCCTTCATGCCGCTCGCGACCGCGGCCTCGATCTCGCTGTCGAGCCCGATCATCGTCACGGCGCTTTCGCCGCGTCTCTTGGGCGAGCCGGTGGGCCCGCGGCGCTGGGCGGCGGTCGGCGTCGGCTTCGTGGGCGCGCTGATCGTGGTGCGGCCAGGCCACGCAGCCTTCGACTGGCACGTGCTCCTGATCGTGGCGAGCACAGTGTGCAGCGCCTTCTATCAGCTGTTCTCGCGGCGCTACGGCCAGGCCGAGCGACCGGATGCATCGGCGACGGTGGCGACCATAGTCGGCACCGTGGCGGCGAGCCCCTTCCTGCCTTTCCAATGGGTGGCACCACCGTGGGGCTGGGACCTGGCGCTGTTCGTTGGCATGGGCATCATGGCCGGCACGGGCCACTATTTTCTGACCATCGCCTACAGCCAGGCGCCGGCGGCGATCGTGTCACCGTTCAACTACACCCAGCTGATCGGGGCCGCGGTCCTGGGCTTCATCGTCTTCCGCGAGTTGCCCGACCGTTGGACCTGGGTCGGCTCCGGCGTGATCATCGCCTCGGGCCTCTACATCGGCTACCGCGAGCGGGTGCGCTACCGAGAGCGCCGGAAAGCGCTGTCGTCCTGAACACACCTCACGCCGGCCGACCGTCGGCCTCGAGGTGACCGAGCGGCCGGTCAGTCAAGGTCGCTTCGAATGCGTGCAGGCGCTTGTAGATCGAGATCAACGTCACGATGGTCGACCATGAGTTGACCAGGAACTGGAATGAGCTCTCGACGCGTCCGAATGCCCGGAGGATCTGTTGCAGGGCCCCCAGCGTCAGGGCGCCGGCCACGATCGTCGGCCCGAGCGAGACGTAGGCCACCAAGGCGCTCGCCTGCAGGTAGCCGTAGCGGGCGATGTTGAAGTAGAGGAAGTTGAGGTACAGGCGGAAGTAGTTGACCCGCACGTCGCCAAACAGCGACCGAAGGGTTGGCGGCTGTGCGCGGTCGGCGCTGTCCTCGCCCAGAACCAGTTCCTTGCGGTAGGCCGCCTCGACCCTTTGGTTGCGGAACTCGAGTCCGGGCAGGCGGATGCCGGCACCCGCGAGCAGCGCCGTGCCGAGCGCTGCCCAAACAATCGCGACGAAGACCAGCGCCTGCGGGATGTAGCCGACCAGGGGAAGCTCCTTCACATAGGCGCTGAGGCCCCACAGGATCGGCAGGAAGGCGATCAGGGACATGACCGAGTCGATCAGGCGCGTGCCGAGTCCTTCCAGCGTTTCGGCAAATCGCATCGTGTCCTCCTGGACGCGCTGCGAGGCGCCCTCGATGTGCCGCAGGCGCTGCCAGTTGTCGACGTAGTAGTCGTTCATCGCAGTGCGCCAGCGGAAGATGTAGTGACTGGTGATGAAGGCGGTCAGCACTGCGGTGAAGATGTAGGTCATCGCAATGCCGAGAAAGTTTGCTTGCTGTGTGTAGAACTGCCCCTGCGTGATGGCGTACGGCTTCGACAACGCCAGCTGGATCAGGTTGTAGAAGGTGCCGAACCAGTTATTGATCATCACGTCGAGCTGAACCTGGAACCACAGCAGGAAGATGATCAGGGCTGACACGGCAACGGACCAGCGGAACCAGGGATGCCGGCTGATCCAGCCGACCAGCGCGACGAAGATGCCGCCGGTGACGATCATGTACTCGTAGAGCCAGAGGTCGCGAGCCACCTGGACCGCGATGTCGGCGCCCTTGGCGCCGGGTGTTGGATAGGGAAGGCCGATCAGCCCGCCAACGCTGAGTGAGGAGCCGAGGTCGCGGACGAGGCCGTACCACAGGGCCATGAAGAGCGCCGTCCACAGGATCGCCGCCGGGAAGAGGTATCTTGGATTGGGAAAGAAGGAGGAGAACATCCCCTATCAGTAGCGACGCAACCGCGCGATGTAAAAGCCGTCGACGCCCATCGAGGGCAAGGTGTGGACGTCGCCCGCCTTCGTGATGGCCTGTTCCAGGCCCGGCAGCTCCACGGCCTGCACGGGGATACGCTCGAGCTGCTTTGCTCGGGCGAGCAGGGCCTCGAGTCGCTGCGGCCCTTCTTCCTCCTGCAGCGAACAGACGGCGTAAACCAGCAGACCATCCGGCTTGAGCAGCTCGACCGCATGCTGCAGCAGCCGGTCCTGCGCGACCGTAAGACGATCGATGTCGTCTTCGCCCTTCAGCCAGGCGATGTCGGGATGACGGCGCAGGGTGCCCGTGCCGGAGCAAGGTGCATCGAGCAGCACGGCGTCTAATTTCTCGTTCGGCGTCCATTTGCTGGCATCGGCGGTGACGAGCTGCGCCGAAAGCTGCGCGCGCTTCAGGTTCTCGCCGAGCCGCGCGACGCGGCGCGGCGAGATGTCGACGGCGGTCACGTTCGCCCCGGCAGCGCAAAGCTGCAGGGTCTTGCCGCCGGGGGCAGCGCAGAGATCGGCGACGGCCTTGCCCTTGACGTTGCCCAGCAGCCGGACGGGCAGGGCGGCCGCGGCGTCCTGCACCCACCACGCGCCCTCGGCGAAGCCCGGGAGATCAGCCACGGCGCCGCCCCCCTTGCGGCGTAGCGTGCCCGTCGGCAGCACGACGGCATCGAGGCGGCCGGCCCACAGCTCGGGATCGACGCGAACCGTGAGGTCGAGCGGCGCTTCTTCGAGATGCGCGGCGGCGATCGCTTGCGCTGCTTCCTCGCCGTAGCTCGTGACCCAGCTCTGCCACAGCCATTGCGGCGTGTTGAGATGGGCGGCATCGCCGCGCTCGAAATCGCCGCCCTCGCGCGATATGCGGCGCAGCACGGCGTTCACCAGGCCCTTGAGATGCGGCAGCGTTTCTTCGACCAGCCGCACCGATGTGTCGACCGCGGCATGCGGTGGCGTGTTGAGGAAGACCAGTTGGGCCGCGCCGAGCCGCAGCACTTCTCGTCCCGCGGCATTCGCACCCTGCAACGGCCGCTCGACCAGCATCGCCAGCAATGCGTCGATCTCGCCAAGCCGTCGCAGCGTGGTCGCCAGCAGGAGACGCACGAAGGCGCGGTCGCGCGTATCGAGCTTCGGGTAACCGGCATGCCGCGCCAGCGCATCGTCGAGCGGCTGGCCCTTGTCGAGGCAGGCGCCCAGCACGTCGAGGGCGACGCGGCGGGAAGCGAGTGCGGCATCCATCGCCGGGCGCTATAGACGTCGTTGGCGGCCCTGTCGATCTTCAAGGGCGTGCTGCGGTTCACCGCCACCGACATCCTGCGGCTGATTATCCTCATCGTCTTCCCCGCCATCGCGCTCTGGCTGCCCAGCCGGGTGTGAGGCTAGGGTGCGGCCCGAAAGGATGCCCTCATGAAAAGAGTTGGTTCGTTCTTTGGTGACTGGTGGCGCCTCGTCATTCCCTATTTCAAATCCGAGGAGTGGCTGATCGCCATTGGGCTCCTGATCGGGGCGATCGCGCTCACCTTCGCCGGCGTCGGGCTCGAAGTGATGTTCAACGAGTGGAACCGGCGCTTCTATGACAGCATCCAGAACAAGAACGAGGTCGTCTTCTGGCGCGAGATCATCTTCTTTTCCTGGCTCGCAGTCCTTTACATCCTGGTCTTCGTCGCGCGCGCCGTCGTCAGCCCCTATCTCAGGCTGCGCTGGCGCCGCTGGCTGACGCGGCACTACCTCGCCCACTGGCTGGACGGTCGCGGCTATTATCGCATCGAACTGCAGCGCACGGTCGATAATGCCGACCAGCGCATCGCCGAGGACCTGAACTACCTCGGCCAATACACCATGCAGCTGTTTTTGGGGCTGTTGAGCTCCGTGGCTACCCTGGTTTCGTTCATTTTCATCCTGTGGGAGCTCAGCGGGCCGCTATCGCTCGCGCCGATCGGTATCAACTTCACGGTTCCGGGCTATATGGCCTGGGTATGCCTGATCTACGCGATCGTCGGCAGTTGGCTCGCCAACCTGGTCGGGCGGCGGCTGATCCCGCTAAACTTCCTGCGCCAGAACTACGAGGCGAATTTCCGTTTCGCGCTGGTCCGCGTGCGCGAGAACGCCGAGGGTATCGCGCTTTACAACGGCGAAAGGCAGGAAGGCGACGCGCTGAACCAGCGCTTCATCGACGTCTTCAACAACGGCTGGCGAGTCCTGTTCACCCAGGCGCAGCTCGCCTTCTACCAGTCGGGCTATGCTCAGCTCGCTATCGTCTTTCCCTATGTCGTGACCGCGCCGCGCTTCTTCAGCGGTGTCATCACCTTCGGCGTCATGACCCAGACCGCATCGGCGTTCGGCCAGGTGCAGTCGGCGCTGTCTTTCTTCATCGACAACTACACTTCGCTGGCCGAACTGCGGGCCGTGATGAACCGTCTAATGGGTCTGCAGGCAGCGACCGACGAAAAGCCCGCGACCTCGATCGAAGTCATGCACCAGCCCGCGGGCAGTGACGTCGCGACCGACGATCTCACGCTCGCCCTGCCCACCGGTCGCCCGCTCCTGGAGAACCTCCATCTCAGCCTGCCGCACGGCCGCTCGACCTTGGTGTGGGGTGCGAGCGGCACCGGCAAGAGCACGCTGTTCCGGGCGCTGGCCGGCATCTGGCCGTTCGGCCAGGGTCACGTCCGCGTGCCGGCCGGCGCGCGCGTGCTGTTCCTGCCGCAGAAGCCCTACATCCCGATCGGCACCCTGCGCGACGCCGTCAAATATCCCGACGAGCAGAACCCGGCGAGCGACCCCGAGATCGCCGATGCCCTGCGCGCAGCACAGCTCGGCCATTTGGTCGACCGGCTGGACGAAATTGCCCACTGGAGCAACAGCCTGTCGGGCGGCGAGCAGCAGCGGGTGGCGATCGCACGCGCGCTCGTGTTCAAGCCCGACTGGCTGTTCCTCGACGAGGCCACGGCGGCTCTGGACGAAGCGGCCGCCGAAGCGATCTATCGCGAGCTCAAGCAACGGCTGCCGACGACGACCATGATTTCGATCGGCCATTCGCCGGAGTTGCGAAAGTGGCACGATCGCGTGCTTGAGTTGCAGCGCGCACCGGGTGAGATCGGCCGGCTGGTCGAGATGCCAATGCCGGCAACGGCCTAGGTGAAGGCCACGAAGGCGAGGCAGCCGCCGATCATCAGGACGCCGACCCACATGAAGGCGAGCGCCACGCCGGCGTGGCGTCCGTCGTTGCGCAGCACCAGCCAAATGCCGGCGGCGAAACCCAGCACCAGGCCAAGACCGGCGCCGATCTCACCGCCGCTCATGGCGGCGGCGCCTGCGAACTTGCCGTAGAGCTGAGCGAACAGCGCCGCCAGCCCCATCGCTAGCAGCGGCGCGCCCAGCAGGCCGCCGGCGACGCCGCCCAGCAGCGCAAACAGGGCTCGGATCAGTCGAGGGTCCTTTTAGCGCGCGCTAGCGCAAGCTGGCGTTTATGCGCTGCAGCGCCGCGGGTCCCGGGCAGAGCTCGGCGGTGTCGAGCTTGTTGAGCGGTTCTGCGACCGTATTCAGGTTGTCGTGCAGGTCCTTCGGGCTCGGATCGACGTAGAGCAGGCCGGTCACCACCTCGCCCGAGGCGAGACCTTCCTGCACACGCTGCATGGCCGCGATCTTGTCGGAGGGATCGTACTCCTCGCCGAGCTTGCGCAGGCGCAGGATCGAACCATCGTGCTGGCGCACCGTAGTCGTGGTGCCGGGCGCGTAGTCGGCGGTGATCTCCTCGCGGCCCTCGATCACGTCGATGCGGTTTACCGCCTCGTTGTGCTCGCGCACGTAGTCGTAGCTCTTGGTCGAGCCCGCGTGGTTGTTGAAGGCCACGCACGGGCTGATGACGTCAAGGAAGGCCGCCCCCTTGTGCGCCATCGCTGCCTTCACCAACGGCACCATCTGATGCTTGTCGCCCGAGAACGAGCGGCCGACGAAAGTGGCGCCCATCAAGATGGCGAGCGACACGAGGTCGATCGACTCCTCGGGGTTGGAAACGCCCTTCTTGCTCATCGAGCCCTTGTCGGCGGTGGCCGAGAACTGGCCCTTGGTGAGACCGTACACGCCGTTGTTCATGACGATGTAGGTCATGTTGACGCCGCGGCGCATGATGTGGGCGAACTGGCCAAGCCCGATCGAGGCCGAGTCACCGTCGCCCGACACGCCCATATAGATCAGGTCGCGGTTGGCGAGGTTGGCGCCGGTCATCACCGACGGCATGCGGCCGTGCACTGTGTTGAAGCCGTGGGAAGCGCCCACGAAATAGGTCGGGGTCTTGGACGAGCAGCCGATGCCGGAAAGCTTGGCCATCTGGTGCGGCAGGATGTCGAGCTCGTAGCAGGCCTGGATGATGGCGGCGCTGATCGAATCGTGGCCGCAACCGGCGCACAGGGTCGAGACGGCGCCCTCGTAGTCGCGGCGGGTGAAGCCCGCCTTGTTCTTGATCAGCGAGGGATGATGGAGCTTGGGCTTGGCGATGTAGGTCATGACGCGGCCTTCTCGAACGAGACCACCTTGAATTTGGCAAGCTTGGCGGCGATGTCGGCCGCGATGAAGCGCGCCGTGATCGGCGTGCCGTCATAGTGCAGCACCGGGACCAGCTTGCGCGCATCGAGCGTGAACTCGCTCAGCAGCATGGTGCGCAGCTGGCCGTCGCGGTTCTGCTCGACCACGAACACGCGGTCGTGCTCGTGGATGAAATCCTCAACCGACTGGGCGAAGGGGAAGGTGCGCACGCGCAGCGCATTGACGTGATGGCCGTCGGCCTCGAGATGGTCGAGCGCTTCGGCCATGGCGGGGCTGGTCGAGCCGAAATAGATCACGCCGAAGCGCGTCGCCTTGGGCGAGGAGTAGCGCAGCGGCTGGGGCGTGATCTTGCGCGCGGTCTCGAGCTTCTTCAGCAGCCGCTCCATGTTTCGCACATAGACCGGGCCCTCTTCGGAATATTTGGCGTATTCGTTCTTGGTCGTGCCGCGGGTGAAGAACGAACCCTTGCTCGGATGGGTGCCCGGGTAGGTGCGGAAGGGAATGCCGTCGCCGTCGACGTCGAGATAGCGGCCGAACTCCTTTCCGGCATCGAGATCGGCCGCCGTCATCACCTTGCCGCGGTCGTAGGCGCGCTCCTCGCCCCATTCGAACGGCGCGCACAGGCGATGGTTCATGCCGATGTCGAGGTCGGTCATGACGAAGATCGGCGTCTGCAGCCGGTCGGCGAGGTCGAGCGCCTCCGCCGAAAAGTCGAAGCACTCCTTGGGGTCCTCGGGGAACAGCAATACGTGCTTGGTGTCGCCGTTCGAGGCATAGGCGCAGGACAGCAGGTCCGACTGCTGCGTGCGCGTCGGCATGCCGGTCGAAGGCCCGCCGCGCTGCACGTCGATGATGACGGCCGGGACTTCGGCGAAGTAGGCAAGGCCGATGAACTCGGTCATCAGCGAGATGCCGGGACCGGAAGTCGCCGTGAAGGCTCGCGAGCCGTTCCAGCCGGCGCCAATCACGATGCCGATCGAGGCGAGCTCGTCCTCGCCCTGCACGATGGCGTACTTGGCCTTGCCGGTTTCCTTGTCGTGCCGCAGCCGCTTGCAGTGGTTCATGAAGGCTTCGGCGAGCGACGAGGAGGGCGTGATCGGGTACCAGGCGCAGACGGTGGCGCCGCCATAGACGGCGCCCAGGGCCGCCGCGTTGTTGCCTTCGACGAAGATCTTGTTGCCGACATTATTGGCGCGCGCGACCTTCAGCTTCACCGCATTGGCGTCGATGTGCTGGGTCGCCCAGTCGCGGCCGAGCTGCAGCGCCTTGACGTTGGAGTCTAGAAGCTTCTCCTTGCCCTTGTACTGCTCGCCGAACAGCCGCTTGATCTCCTCGGGATCGATATCGAGCAGCACCGACAGCGCGCCGACATAGATGATGTTCTTGAACAGCTGGCGCTGGCGGGCGTCGGTGTAGGCGGCGTTGCAGATTGCCGTCAGCGGCACGCCCACGAGGTTGATGTCCTCGCGGAACATCGAGGACGGCATCGGCTTGGTCGAGTCGTAGAAGAGGTAGCCACCCGGCTCGATCTCCTTGAGGTCCCGGGCCCAGGTCTGCGGATTCATGGCGACCATCATGTCGACGCCGCCACGGCGGCCGAGATATCCCTTTTCGGTGACCCGCACCTCGTACCAGGTCGGCAGGCCCTGGATATTCGAGGGGAAGATGTTGCGCGGGCTGACCGGCACGCCCATGCGCAGGATCGCACGGGCGAACAGCTCGTTCGCCGAGGCCGATCCGGAGCCATTCACGTTCGCGAACTTGACGACGAAGTCGTTAACCGCGGCTATCGCCGGCATGTTGAGTTTCCCGTTTGGGCTATTGCTTGCGGCATACGTGCTCCGCTTGAGCCATTTCCATGTAGTACTTGCGCATGTCCCACGCGCCGGTCGGGCAACGCTCGGCGCAGAGCCCGCAATGCAGACAGACGTCCTCGTCCTTGACCATGACGCGGCCCGTCTTGAGATCGTTGGCGACGTAGAGGTCCTGGGTCGAGTTCACCGCGGGCGCATTGAGCCGCGCACGCAGCTCCTTCTCATCGCCGTTCTCGGTGAAGGTGATGCAGTCCATCGGGCAGATATCGACGCAGGCATCGCATTCGATGCACAGCTTGCCGGTGAACACCGTCTGCACGTCGCAGTTCAGGCAGCGCTGCGCCTCCTCGAAGGCGAGCTTGGGATCGAAGCCCAGCTCGACCTCGGCCATGATGTCCTTCAGCGCCTCCTGCTTGGCGCGATGCGGCACCTTGAAGCGACGGTCGATCGTGGGCGCGTTGTCATAGCTCCACTCGTGGATGCCCATCTTCTGGCTGACGATGTTGACGCCGGGCGCCGGGCGCTCGGAGATGTCCTCGCCGATCAGCATCTTGTGGATCGAGATCGAGGCGTCATGGCCGTGCGCGGCGGCCCAGATGATGTTCTTCGGACCGAACGCCGCGTCGCCGCCGAAGAACACCTTGGCGTGCGTGCTCTGCAGGGTCCTCTCGTCGAGCTTGGGTAGGCCCCACTTGTCGAACTCGATGCCGGCGTCCTTCTCGATCCAGGGGAAGGCGTTCTCCTGGCCGATCGCCACCAGAATGTCGTCGCATTCGAAGAACTGGTCGGGCTCTCCCGACGGCAGCAGCGAGCGGCGACCCTTGTCGTCGTACTTGGCGATCACCTTCTCGAACAACACGCCTTTGACCTGGCCGCCCTCGTGCTTCACTTCCTTGGGCACCAGCATGTTCAGGATGGGTATGTCCTCGCCCATCGCGTCTTCTTTTTCCCAGGGAGACGCCTTCATCTCCTCGAAGCCCGAACGCACGATCACCTTGACGTCCTGGCCGCCCAGCCGGCGGGCGGTGCGGCAGCAGTCCATCGCCGTGTTGCCGCCGCCCAGCACGATCACCCGCTTGCCGACTGACGTCGTGTGGCCGAACGAGACGGAGGAGAGCCAATCGATGCCGATATGGATATTGGCCGCGGCCTGCTTGCGGCCCGGCATGTCGAGCTCGCGGCCGCGCGGCGCGCCGCAGCCGACGAAGATCGCGTCGTAGCCCTCGGCCAGGAGCTGCTTCATCGAATCGATCTTGCGGTGGCGGAACTCGATGTTGCCGATGTCGGTGATGTAGCCCACCTCTTCGTCGATCACCGATTCGGGCAGGCGGAAGTGCGGGATCTGCGTGCGGATGAAGCCGCCGAGCTTGGGATCCTGGTCGAAGATCACGATCTCGTAGCCCAGCACTGCAAGATCGCGCGCCACGGTGAGCGACGCCGGGCCGCCACCCACGCAGGCGATGCGCTTGCCGTTCTTGGCCGGCGCCTTGGGCATGTGGGCCGAAATGTCGTCGTCCTTGTAGTCATGGGCGACGCGCTTCAGCCGGCAAATCGCGACCGGTTCCTTCTTGCCCTTGACCAGGGTTTCGTCCTCGACGCGGCTGCGCCGGCAGGCCGGCTCGCACGGCCGATCGCACGTCCGACCCAGGATTCCGGGGAAGACGTTCGACTTCCAGTTGATCATGTAGGCGTCGGTGTACCGCCCATGCGCGATCAGCCGGATGTACTCGGGGACCGGGGTGTGGGCGGGGCAGGCCCACTGGCAGTCGACGACTTTGTGGAAGTAATCGGGGTTAGCGATATCGGTCGGCTTCAAAAGCAGAACTCCAGGCTGCCCAGGGAACGGTCGATCGCGACGGCCGATCTAGGGGCAACCAAGTGTCTAAACTACCGCAAATGGGCGGCGCATTGGGGATATTTGCGATCGTTACGTCAAGGTTTCTGTACCCTAAGGGGTTGCAGAATCAGGCAAATCCCCACTTTACGAAGGGCTTTACGCGTCGGCCGGCAGGCGCTGCCGGTAGTGGCTCGGCGTGGTTCCGGCGGCGCGGCGGAACATGGCGCTGAAGGCGCTGACGCTCTCATAGCCGAGATCGAAGGCCACCTGGGTCACGGCTTGGCCGCCACCCAGCCGGCCCATCGCTTCCAGCACACGCGCTTGGCTGCGCCAGGCGCCGAAGGAGAGGCCGGTTTCGCTGTGAAACCGCCGGGCGAGGGTACGCGTGCTCGCATTCAGCTGTTTGGCCCAAGCGCCTAGCGGCCGTTGGTCGCCGGGCGACTCGAGCAAGCTCCGGCAGAGACTGAGCAAACGCTGATCGCGCGGCATTGGCAGCTGCAGGGGGAGCGACTGAAGGCCGCGGAGCTCGGCCAGGATCAAGGCCATGACATGGCCGGCCGGACCCTTCTCGTCGTACTGCACGGGCAGCTCCGTCGCGCGCACGATCAATTCGCGCAATAGCGGCGAGACGGGCAACACGTGACAGGTCGACGGCATGAAGGGCACCGCGTCGCTCCTGAGGTAAAGCGTGCGCATTCTCACGGCGCCCAGCATCACGATGCCATGGCGCACTCCGCCCGGCATCCAGAGCGCACGCTGCGGCGGCACGATCCACATGCCGTCAGGAGTTGCGACGCGCATGGTTCCAGCCGTGGCATAGATCAGCTGCGCGCGGCGATGGCTGTGCGGGATGATCTCGAAGCCCGCCGCAAAATCCTTGGGCATGGCGGCGAGCGCCCGCGGTACGTGCTGGTAGTCAGCCGGATTGGTCGAGCGCCTGGGCTTGCGGATAGCCTGTCCGTTTCGCGACATTGTTTGGCATTCTAGCGCAAGACAGCCAAGGCTGTCCCGCCTATTCTCGAGGCCATGAAGCTCGGCAGTCCGACCTCCCTCCTGCTCAATCTCGGTCACGCCATGGACCACTGGGTGCTCGCGATCTTCCTCTACACCGTGAGCGTCATCGCAGGAGTCTGGGGCACCGACTGGAAGGAGCTGACGCCTTACGCCTTCGGCGCCTCCTTCATGTTCGGCGCGGGCTCGATCGTATCGGGCAAGCTCGGCGATCAGTGGGGCCGTCGCGCCATGATGGTCGTATTCTTCGCCGGCATGGGCGTGTCGTGCCTGGTGATCGCGCTGTGCCAGAACAAGTGGCAGATCGGCGTGGCGCTCACCCTGATGGGTGCCTGCGCCTCGATCTACCACCCTGTCGGCATCCCCATGCTGGTGCAGAAGGCCGATCGGCCAGGCTTTGTGATCGGCGTCAACGGCCTCGTCGGCAACCTCGGCATCGCGATCGGCTCGAGCGTCTCGGTGCTGCTGGCGACGCGCTTCGGCTGGCAGATGGCCTACGTCCTTCCGGGCCTGGTCTGCCTGGTTGCGGCGGCGTTGTTCGGCTTCGTCGTTCCGAAGGAAGACAGCGCGCCGGCCAAGCGCAGGCAGCGCATGCTCGACCTACCGCCCACCATCATGGCGCGCGTCTTCTTCATCATGACCTGTGCGGCCGTGTCGGGCAGCATCGTCTTCAACTTCACCACCAATTCCAACGGCGAGATGCTGAAGGCACGCATTGCGGAGCTCGCGGCCAATCCGTGGCTGTTGAGCATGGTGCTGCTCGGCGTGTTCACGATCGCATCGCTCGCACAGATCGTGGTCGGGCTGCTGATCGATCGCTATCCGATCAAGACGGTCTACCTGCCGATCCTGATCGCCCAGGTGCCGCTCTTCCTGCTCGCGTCCTACGCCGAGGGCTGGGCGCTGGTCGGCGTCACGGCGCTCTTCATGGTGTTCGTGTTCGGCGCCATTCCCTTCACCGACGCCATGGTCGTTCGCTACATCGACGACCG
>JBPYDO010000393.1:0-3952 GCA_051985755.1 Reyranella sp.
GGCAGTCTCCTGGGCGCCTTCGTCGGCAGCTTCGTGGTCGGCGTCCTGTACAATTTCGGCCAGGCGCTCTTGCCCGAGCTCGCCTATGTCGTGCTGTTCCTGCCCATGCTGGTCGTGCTGGTGGTGCGGCCGGCCGGACTGTTCGGCAGGCCGTCGTCGTGAGGACGCTATCGTGAGGAAGCTGGCGCCCGTCCTGGCGCTTCTCGTGGCGCTCGCCCTGCTGGCGAGCCTGCCGCTCTGGATGGGCAATTCCTACTACGTCAACGTGGCGTCGCAGGTGCTGCTCTACGCCGTGTTCGCGCTGGGCCTGAACGTGGTCGTGGGCTATGCCGGGCTGGTGTCGCTCGGCCATGCCGGGCTGTTCGGCATCGCCGCCTACGCCGGCGCGACCCTGATCAATGCCGGCCACGGGCATTTCATCGCCATTGTCGGCGCGCTTGTCGTGACACTCGCCGCGGCGGCGGTATTCGCGGTGCTGGCGCTGCGCGGCACCGGGCTCGGCTTCGTCATGATCACCGTCGCCCTGGGGCAGATCGTGTGGGGTGTGGCCTATCGCTGGATCAGCCTCACCAACGGCGACAATGGCGTGTCGGTCCGCACCCGGCCGCAGCCGTTCGGCCTGTCGCTGGCGGACGCCAACGGCTTCTATTGGGCGACGCTGGTGGTGTTCCTGGTCGCCGTGGCGGCGATCGCCATCTTCGCGGCCTCGCCGTTCGGTGCCAGCCTGCGCGGCACGCGCGACCAGCCACGGCGCATGAACGCGCTCGGCTACAACGTCTGGCTGATCCGCTTCCTCGCCTTCCTGTTCTCCGGCTTCTGGAGCGGCGTCGCCGGCATGCTGTTCCTCTACTACAACCAGTTCATCAGCCCGCAGGCGGTGGCGCTCACCGCCTCGGCCGAGGTGCTGTTGATGGTGATCTCGGGCGGCACCGCGACGCTCTTGGGGCCGATCGTCGGTGCGCTGCTCGTCGTCATCATGAAGAACGTGGCGAGCGCCTATATCGAGCGCTGGAATTTCGTGCTGGGCGCCATCTTCGTCGTCATCGTCATCTTCATGCCGGAAGGGCTGGTGCCGGGCTCGCTCCGGCTCTGGCGCTGGGCGACACGGCGATTGTGGCCACGCCTCGGCGGGTCGGCACCGATCGCGGCTTTACGGTCGGGCAACGGCCAATGAGCGCGCTCGAGCTGCGTCAGCTGCAGAAGTCGTTCGGCGGTCTGCGCGTCACCGCCGCGGTGAACCTCGATGTGCAGCCGGGCGAGCGGCGGCTGATCATCGGCCCGAACGGCGCCGGCAAGACGACGCTGTTCAACCTGATCACCGGCGAGCTCAGGCCCGACTCGGGCTCGATCCGCCTGTTCGGCCGCGAGCTCACCCGGCTACCCAGCCGCCGACGGGCGCATCTCGGCCTCGCCCGCACCTACCAGATCATCACGCTGTTCCAGCGCGAGACGCTGTTGCACAACGTCATGCTGTCGCTGCTCGGGCTCTCCCACTTGCGCTGGAACCCGTTCCGCCGCCTCGATAGGCAGGCGGCGCTGGTCGAGGCGGGCCACGCGGCGCTCGAGCGGGTAGGCTTGCTGCACATGGCGGACCGGCCGCTCGCCGAAACCGCCTACGGCGAGCGCCGGCGCGTCGAGATCGCCATGGGGCTGGCGCAAAGTCCCAAAGTGCTGCTGCTCGACGAGCCGTTCGCCGGCCTGTCGATCGACGAGCGGCGCGACGTGCAGAGCCTGCTTGCCTCGATCCCGCGCGACGTCACCATTGTGATGATCGAGCACGACATGGATGTGGCGCTGGAGTTCGCTGAGCGCATCACCATGCTGCATTTCGGCGAGGTGGTGGTGGAGGGCAGCCGCGCCGAGGTGGTGGCGCATCCCAGGACCCGGGAGATCTACCTTGGCCACTGAAGCGCTGCGGCTCGCCGACATCGACGCCTACTACGGCGACAGCTACGTGCTGCATGGCGTCTCCTTCTCTTGCGGGGAAGGTCGGCTGGTCGGCCTGCTCGGGCGCAACGGCGCCGGCAAGACCACCAGCATCAACGTCGTCATGGGCTTGCTGCGGCCGCGGCGCGGCAGCGTCGTGCTCTACGGCACGCCGGTCGCCGGCCGGCCGCCCGAGGCGATCGCCGCATTGGGCGTCGCCCTGGTGCCGCAGGGACGACGCATCTTCCGCAGCCTGACGGTGCGCGAGAATCTGGCCGTCGCGGCGCGCAAGCCCCGGGCCGGCCAACCAAACCCATGGACGGTCGAGAGGGTGTTCGAGACCTTTCCGCGGCTGGCCGAGCGGCGCGAGCAGTACGCCGGCACCTTGTCGGGCGGCGAGCAGCAGATGCTGGCGATCGGCCGGGCGCTGATGTCGAACCCGCGGCTGCTCTTGATGGACGAGCCGTCGGAGGGCCTGGCGCCGCAGATCGTCGCCGAGGTGATGGCGACCATCCGCCGCCTGAAGGAGCAGGGGCTGTCGATCCTGCTGGTCGAGCAGAACGCCCGGCTGGCCTTCGACGTGGCAGACGACATCGTCATCCTGAACAGCGGGCGGGTGGTGGTCGATGCCACCGCCGAGGCGCTCACCCGCGACAAGGTCGATCTGCACCAGCACCTCGGCATCTACTGACGGGAGAACGGTCGCCGATTCAAGCGCGCAGCGACGAGCGGACGGCTTCCCACAAGGCGAAGGTGTCGGCGTTGCCGCGGTCGCGTGGATCGCTGCGCACCGCGGTGTTGGCCATGACCAGCTTGAGTGCGGGGTCGACGAGGACGGCCTGACCGCGCACGCCGAGCAGGCAGTAAGAGGGCTCGCGGTCGGGCAGGATCCAGGTCTGGTAACCGTATCCGAAATATCGGCCGGTCTGTTCGGCTGAGAAGGCGGCGGCGCTCATGGCGGAGACCCATGATCGCGGCACCAGCTGGCGGCCTCCTGCATCACCGCCCGCGGCGAGCAGCCGGCCGAGCCGCGCGTAGTCGCGCAGCACGGCGTTGAAGCCCATGTAGCCGAGCTCGAGCCCGGATCTGTCGGTGAGCCAGGTAGCGTCGGCCTCGGCGCCCATCGGCTGCCAGACGCGCTCCTGCAGCACCGCGCTCAGCGACCGGCCGAAGACGGCGCGGCAGACCATCGCCAGCACGTAGGTCTCGGACGAGGCGTAGTACCAGCGGATGCCCGGCGGCGCGATGCGCTCGTTGAATTGGCGGAGGGCGTCGGCGCCGCCCGGGCTGAATCCGCCCAAAGTCGCGCGCACCAGCCGGGCCACATCGTCGTCGCCGTCGTATACCTCGCGGAATTTCACGCCCGACGACATGGTGAGCAGGGCCCGCACCGGCGTCCGACCATACTCGAGGCCGGCGAGGCTGGTCGCGTAGGTCTCGGCGGGATCGTCGAGCGAGCGGATCAGGCCGTCCTCGTGCGCAAGACCGACCAACAGGGCGACGATGGTCTTGGCCATCGAGAAGGAGGTGAGCCGCATGGCATAGCCGCGGCCGTACTGGTAGCGCTCGAGCAGGATCGTGTCGTCGCGCGCGATCAAGAGGCCGGTCACCGGATTGCGGTCGAGATAGCCGTCGATATCCCAGCGCCCGCCGCCCAGGAAGGCCGGGCTGGTGTAGCGGAAATCGGGTTCGCGCACGGCCCACCGCCAGGATGACGCCGTCGCCGCGGCGCGGGCGGTCGAGGCGGGATAGATGCCGTCGAGGCGTGAGAAGCCATCGACGCTGTAGCCCGGCAGCCACCAGGTCAGGCGGTCGGCGCGGGCAAATGCCTCTCCGCTCTTGAGCACGGCGAGGTTGGGGCCGCCCTGGCGCCGGCCGATGCCGCCCTCGAACACGAAGCGGTCGACGCCGGAGTCCGCCGACGCTCGGCGAGCGCCCAGCATCGGCAGGGCGAGGCTCGCGGCGCCAGTCGTGAGAACGGTACGGCGGCGAACGCCAGGTTGGCGAACTGGCGCCACGGGCTCCT
>JBPYDO010000394.1:0-20219 GCA_051985755.1 Reyranella sp.
CACCTGGCTGCCGTGGTTCGCCGACATTTTCAGAGAAGGCCGGGACCTGCCGCCCGAAAGGCCGGCCGAACTTTTGCTCTCGCTGGCTTCGGGCCACATGGATGCGCTCAGCGGGCGCATGATCCGAGCGGACGACGATCTCGACCGGCTGCTCGCCGGTGCCGCGGAGATCGAGGCGAAAAAGCTCTATTCCCTGCAGGTCCAGCGGCTCTAGGCCGGCCGTGCTTCCCCTTAGTGCCGGAAGTGCCGCATGCCGGTGAAGACCATGGCGAGGCCGGCATTGTCGGCGGCCTCGATCACCTCTTTGTCGCGCATCGACCCGCCTGGCTGGATGACGGCGGTGGCGCCGGCCTCGACGGCGGCTAGGAGGCCGTCGGCGAACGGGAAGAAGGCATCCGAGGCGACAACGCTGCCGATCGCCGGGCTCTCGGCGAGCTTGGCGATCTCCCCCGATTCGGCGGCGCGCAGGGCGGCGATGCGCGAGGAATCGCGGCGGTTCATCTGGCCCGCCCCCACGCCCACGGTGGCGCCGTCCTTGGCGTAGACGATGGCGTTGCTCTTGACGTGCTTGCACACGGTGAAGGCGAACAAGAGGTCGGCGATCTCCTTCTCGGTCGGCGCGCGCTTGGTCACGACGCGGAGATCGCTCTGCTGCACGCGGCCGTTGTCGCGGCTCTGGAACAGGTAGCCGCCCGCCACGCTCTTCAAGGTCATGCCGGGGCTCGCCGGATCGGGCAGGCTGCCGGCCAGCAGCACACGCACATCCCTGCGCCGCGCCAGGATGTCCAACGCCTCGCGCGTGGCGTCGGGCGCGATGATGACTTCGAGGAAGCGCTTGGCGAGATCGGCCGCCGTCGTGGCCTCGAGCGTGCGGTTCAGCGCCACGATGCCGCCGTAGATCGACACCGGATCGCAGGCATAGGCCTTGAGGTAGGCGCTGTACTGATCCTTGCCGATCGCGACGCCGCAGGGATTGGCGTGCTTGACCACGACGACGGCGGGCTCGCCGAACTCGGCGACGCACTCGTAGGCCGCCTCGGTGTCGCCGATGTTGTTGTAGGAGAGCTCCTTGCCCTGGACCATGCGCGCCGTGGCGACGCCCGGCCGCTTGCTGCCGTCGGCGTAGAAGGCCGCCTGCTGGTGCGGGTTCTCGCCATAGCGCAGCACCTGCACGCGCTCTCCGGCAACGATCAGCCGCTCGGGGAAGGTCTCGCCCTGCTCCCGCGCAAACCAGCCGGCGATCGCCGAATCGTAGGCGGCGGTGCGGGCATAGGCCTTGGCGGCCAGCCGGCGCCGCGTCGCGAGCGTGGTGGCGCCCTGATGCGCTTTCAGCTCGGCGATCACGAGGGCGTAGTCGGCGGGATCGACGACCACGGTCACGAAGTCATGGTTCTTGGCGGCGGCGCGGATCAGGGCCGGGCCGCCGATATCGATATTCTCGATCGAGGTGGCGAAGTTCGCGCCGCGCGCCACGGTGGCCTCGAAGGGATAGAGGTTCACCACCACGAGCTCGATGCCGGCGATCTTGTGGTCGCGCATCGCCTGGGCGTGCCCGGCGTCGGTGCGGCGCGCCAGGATGCCGCCATGGATCGCGGGCTGCAGGGTCTTGACCCGCCCGTCCATGATCTCGGGGAAGCCCGTGTGGTCGCTCACCTCGACGACCCTGATGCCGGCCTCGCGCAGCGCCTTGGCCGAGCCGCCGGTCGACAGGATCTCGACGCCACGCTCCGTCAGCGCCTGGCCGAGCTCGACCAGCCCCTGCTTGTCGGAGACCGAGATCAGCGCCCGCTCGAGGCGCACGAGGTCGGGCGTAGGCGACGGAACGGACGGCCGGCCGGCTGACATGGCGGGCCTTGTAGCCCGCCAGCCTGTGGGGAGAAAGGGTCGCCTACTCGATCTGCCGCAGGAAGGTCCGTTCCTCGGCCAGAATGAAGCGCCCGTCCTCGGCGCTCTGAAAATTCGCCAGGCTCTCGGGATCGGTGCGCAGGCGGGCGCGGTAGGCCTCGTAGGCGGCGAGACTTTCGAACGAGATCAGCAGCCAGGCGATGTTGTTGGTGCCCTCGTGCGGCATCCAATGGCCCACAAGATTGCCGCCGCAGCGGGGAATGACCTTCACCCAGCGCTGCTGATAGGCCTCGAACTCAGCGCGCTTGAAGGGATCGAGCTGGTAGCGGATGAAGACGGTGACTGTCATGGCGGGCTCCTCCGGAGTGGCCCGTGACTGTCGTCATTCCTGTGCGGACAATGTTTCGGCAGCTGCCGAAAAGTCAGTCGACGCCTTCGAGCGTGCGCACCTTGAAGCCCTCGGCCTGCAGGGCAGCGACGACTTCGCCGACATGGGCGCGATCGCGCGTCTCCACCGTCACGTCGAGCTCGGTCGCCTTGGCGACCACGCCGCCGAACAGGCGCTGGTGCTGGACCTCGACGATGTTGCCGCCCGCCTTGCCGATCGTGCCCGCGACCCTGGCGAGCTGGCCCGGCGCATCGCCGATCATCAGGCGAAGCCGCACGATCCGGCCATCGCGCACCAGGCCGCGCAGCAGCACCGAGGCGAGGAGCCGCGTATCGATGTTGCCGCCGCTCAGCACCAGGCCGACCTTGCGGCCCTTCACCAGCTCGGGGTAGGCGAGCAGCGCGGCGAGGCCGGCCGCGCCCGCCCCCTCCGCCACCGTCTTTTCGACTTCGAGTAGCAGCGAGATCGCCTGCTCGATCGCCACCTCTTCAACCGCCACGACGCGCTCGATCAGGGCGCGGGCGATGGCGAGCGGCAGCTGGCCGATGTCGCGCACGGCAATGCCCTCGGCGATGGTGTCGCCGCCCGCCGTCACCGGTTGGTTGGCGAGCAGCTGGCGCAGGGCCGAGTAGCCCGCCGATTCGACGCCGATCACTTTCAGGTTCGGCGACAGCCCGCGCGCCGCGACGGCGCAGCCCGCGATCATGCCGCCGCCGCCGACCGGCGCCACCAGGGTGTCGATCTCGGGCACGTCGGCCAGCATTTCGAGCGCAATCGTGCCCTGGCCGGCGATGATGCGCGGATCGTCGTAGGGGTGGACGAAGACCAGCCCTTCCGCCTTGGCCAGGCGCTCCGCCTCGGCCGCCGCTTCGGCAAGCGTGTCGCCCTTCAGCACGACCTTGGCGCCGTGACTGCGCGTGTGCTTCACCTTCATGTTGGGCGTGAAGGAGGGCATCACGATGGTGGCGGGAATTCCGAGCCGGCCCGCGTGATAGGCAACGCCCTGCGCGTGGTTGCCGGCCGACATGGCGATGACGCCGCGGCCGCGTTCGTTGTCATTGAGCTGCAAGAGCGTGTTAAGCGCGCCGCGCTCCTTGAACGAGGCGGTGAACTGCAGGTTCTCGAACTTCACCCAGACATCGGCCTGCACGATGCGCGACAGGGTCTCGCTCCTGAGGCACGGCGTATGCACCACGGCGCCGGCGATGCGTCGCTGGGCCTGCTGCACGTCGCCCAAGGTGACTGGAAGGTCGGCCATCACGCCGCCCTTCTACGCTGCCAGGTGGCGGTCGAGCCAGTCGCGGGTGCGATACCAGGCGCCGATCGCCGGCAGGAACCAGGAGGGATCGCCGTTGTAGAGCGGATGGTCGGGAAACTCGCGGCCGTCCAGCGCATTGACCGGTGCGTTGGCGCCGCCCGCGATCTTCTTGGCGGTCTGGGTGCCGAGATAGGTCATCATGGCGACGCCGCTGCCATTGCAGGCCAAGAGATAGTGCATGCCCTGGTCGGTCCCCATATGCGGCATGTAGTCGAGCGCGAAGGCGACGTTGCCTGTCCAGACATGGGTGATGCGGATGCCCTTGAGCTGCGGGAAGCGGTCGAGCATGTACTGGTAGAGGATCGGCGCGCTCACCTCCGGCGCCGCCGCGGTGAAGCGGGCGCGGCCGCCGAAGATCAGGTGCCTGGCGTCGGGCGAAGGCCGGTAGTAGGTGAGCACCCGCTTGGTGTCGGAGATCGAGCGCATGTCGGGAATCAGCGCGGTCGCCGGCATCGGCAGTTCTTCGGTGGCGATGATGTGGCTCGCCACCGGCACGACCCTCTGCTTCAGCCGCGGCGTCAGATCGCCGGTGTAGCCGTTGGTGGCGATCACCACCTCGCGCGCCTCGAGCGGGCCCTTGGCCGTCAGCACGCGCCAGCCGGTCGCTGTCTTCTCGATGCGCTCGGCCTCGAGGTCGGCGCACAGGGTGGCGCCGGCGCGGTGCGTCGCCTCGAGCAGTCCCTTGTAGTAGAGCGCCGGATGCAGATGGCCGCCGCGGCGCACGCGCATGCCGCCATAGTAGTAGTCGGAGGCCATCATCTCGCGCACCCGCTCGCGCGGGATCATTTCGGCGCCGACATCGGCGTACTCGTTGAACATGTCGACCTTGGCGGCGAGCTCGGCATAGTGCTTGGGCGTCCAGGCGCCGACGAAGCGGCCTCTGCGCACCAACCCGCACTCGATCTTCTCGCGGCTGATGATGTCCTCGACCGTGGTCAGCGAATCGGCGCCGGCGCCCAGGAAGCCCGCTTTGTGGCGCGTGAACTCCTCCTCCGTCTGGTTCTTGCCGCCCAGCCCCTTTCCGAGGTTGGTGCCGCCGGAAATCATGCCGCCGTTGCGCGTGCTGGCGCCGATGCCGAACACGCCGCGCTCGAGCACCGTGGCCGCGATGCCGTTGCGGCGCAGCTCGAGCGCCGTCGCGAGACCGCCATAGCCCGCGCCCACGATCGCGACGTCGGTTTTGGCCGGTGGGTCCTGGCTCAGCGCGTTGTTGGGCGTCCAGGCTTCCCACCACCAGGGCTGCGCCTTGAAACCGGGATGGAAGATCCCGGCCATCAGAAGTCGGTCACTTTGCCGTTGAACTGCCAGTCGCCATAGCGCGTCGGTTCGGGACCGGGCGGGCCGCCGATCTCCTCGACCTTGTTGGGTTTCTCAGGCGGCTTGGGCTTCTCGGGCGCCGGCTTGCCTGTGTCGGCCGCGGCGGGTTTCTTGTCGTCGGTCATGCTGGCATGATGCCGCCGCGAGGCTTGATTCGCCACAGTCGCGAGCCATCTTTCCGGCCATGAACTACTTCCGCACTGCCCTCCTGCTGGCGGCGCTGACCGGCTTTTTCCTGGTGATCGGCTACCTGCTGGGCGGCCGCTCGGGCCTCATCATCGCGCTCGTGATGGCGCTGGGCATGAACCTGTTCGCCTACTGGAACAGCGACAAGATGGTGCTGCGCATGAGCAATGCGCGCGAGGTCGGGCCGCAGGAGGCACCCGAGCTCTATGGCATCGTCCAGGAACTGACCCAGCGCGCCGGCCTGCCGATACCGCGGGTCTATATCGTCGACGAAGAGCAGCCCAATGCCTTCGCCACCGGGCGCAGCCCCGAACACGCCGCGGTTGCCGTCCATACCGGCCTGCTGCGCCACTTGAGCCGCGAGGAGATCATGGGTGTGCTGAGCCATGAGCTCGGCCACGTGAAGAACCGCGACACGCTCACCATGACGATTGCCGCGACGCTGGCCGGCGCCATCGGCTTCCTGTCGACCTTCGCCTTTTTCTTCGGCGGCGGTCGCAATGACGATGGCCGGCCGTCGGCAAGCCCCATCGTGGCCATCGCCGCCATGATCCTGGCGCCGCTCGCCGCCTCGCTGGTGCAGATGGCGATCAGCCGCAGCCGCGAGTTCGAGGCCGACCGCATGGGCGCGCAGATCTCGGGCCATCCGCTGTGGCTCGCCTCGGCGCTGCGGCGCCTGCACGAGGGCACGCAGGCGATCCCCAACGCCACCGCCGAGGCGCATCCCGCCATGGCGCACCTCTATATCGACAATCCCCTGTCGGGCGGCGGCATGGCGAGCCTGTTCTCGACCCATCCGCCGATGGAGGAGCGCATCGCCCGCCTGCAGGCGATGGCGGCTGCGGCCGGCGATGGCGGCGGAGCGCCGCCCGCGGCTCCCCTGCCGACGCGCCACGGCGGCTCGGTGCCGCAGACCGGCGGTCGCGGCCCCTGGGGCTAGCGCGGAAGAAGCAGAAGGTGCCGGGAGCGCTTGGCCGGCATCTTTGCCTTTTCTGAACCGCGCGGGTGGGCGCTTTCAACGGCGGTTGAAAGCGCCGACTCGGCGTTGATTACAACGCCTGACGCCCGCCCGCGCCTGTGAAGGCGCGCTAGAGAAGCGTCGGGCCTTTTGGTGCGGGCGGCAGCGCCGCGGGCTGGTCCTCGAATTCCGTCGCCACGATGCGCTCGCCGCGCTTGGTGATCTGGGTCGATGAGATATCGATCTCTCTCAGGTCTTTCTCGGTCTGCGCGAAGTGTCGCTTGAGGTTGTCGACCCGTTCGTCCAACCGCTTCACGTCGGCGAGCATCATGCCGACCTGCTTCTGGATCTCGCTCGCCTGCTCGCGCATGCGGACGTCCTTCAGGACGGCGCGCACGGTGTTGAGGGTCGCCATCATGGTGGTGGGCGACACGATCCAGACGCGCGCCTTGTAAGATTCGTCGACCACCGCCGCGAAGTTGGCGTGCAGCTCGGCGTAGATCGCCTCGGACGGCAGGAAGAGCAGCGCCGATTCCGCTGTCTCTCCCGGCAGGATGTAGCGGTCGCGGATATCGGCGATGTGCTTGCGCATGGCGAGCTGGAAGGCGCGTTGCGCCGTTGCGAGCGCCTGGCTGTCGCCCGGCTTCACCGCCTGCAAGAGCCGGTAGCTCTCGAGCGGGAACTTGGCGTCGATGGCGATCGGGCCGGGCGGGTTGGGCAGTTTCAGCAGGCAGTCGGCGCGGGCTCCGGTCGAGAGCGTGCTCTGGAATTCGTAGGCCGAGGGCGGCAAGGCGTTTTGCACCAAATCGTTCAGCTGCACCTCGCCGAAGGCGCCGCGCGCCTGCTTGTTGCTCAGGATCTCCTGCAGGCCCACGACCTGGGTCGAGAGCTCGCCGATCCTCTTCTGCGCCTCGTCGATGCGCGCCAGCCGCTCGCGCAGGTCGGTGACGACCTGGCCGGTCGCCTTTTCGCTGCGGTCGAGTCGCTCGCTCACCACCTTCGACAACGCCTGCTCCTGCTCGCGCAGCGAACGCTCGACCCGCTGCACGGTCTCGGCCTGCTGGGAGAGCGCCATTTGAAGGTGCCTCTGCACAGTCTCGTGCTCGCTTTTGTCGCCGCGGCGAAACGCGATGACCACAAGGCCGATTGCCAGCAGGAGGATCGCCGCGAGGAGGCCGTAGTGCAGAATATCCATTGCCGCTCCTTATAGTCTGGCGGCTCGACAAGCGCACGGGCTGCCGTTAAGCAAAATCCCCAATGTCTCCACCGCTGCACGACCCCGATGTCTGGCTGTTCGATCTCGACAACACGCTCTACCCGGCGCGCTGCAACCTGTTCGCCCAGATCGACGTGCGCATCGGCCGCTATATCGCCGGCTGGCTGAAGGTCGACTACGAGGAGGCGCGCCGGCTGCAGAAGCAGTACTGGCGCGACCACGGCACCTCGATGCGCGGCATGATGAGCCTGCACGGCGTCGATCCGCACGACTTCCTGGCCTTCGTGCACGACATCGACTATTCGCCGGTGCCGGCGAGCCCCGAGCTGGAGAGGAGCCTGGCGGCGCTGCCGGGCCGCAAGATCATCTTCACCGCGGGCGACGTGGCGCACGCCGAGAAGGTCATGGCACGGCTGGGCGTGGCGCACCATTTCGAGGCGATCTTCGATGTCGAGGCCGGCGACTACTGGCCGAAGCCCCATCGGCCGATCTACGACAAGCTGGTGCAGAAGCACGCGGTCGATCCCCGCCGCGCCGCCATGATCGACGACATCGCGGTCAATCTCAGGCCGGCCGCCGACATGGGCATGCGCACGGTGTGGGTGCGCACCGAGGAAAGCGTCAAGCGCGCGGCCGGTGTCGATCTCAGCCACATCCATCACCAGACCGACGATCTCGCCACCTGGCTGGCCGACTGGGTGGCGCAAAGGAGAGCCGCTTGAAAATCCTGATCCTGGGCGCCGGCGCGATCGGCGGCTATCTCGGCGGCCGCCTGCAGCAAGGTGGCGCCGACGTCACCTTCCTGGTGCGGCCGGCGCGGCGCGCGGCGCTCGCCAAGGACGGGCTGGTGATCAAGAGCACCAGGGGCGACGTCACGCAGAAGGTGCAGACCGTGGCCAAGGGCGGCGAGGGCGGCCCGTACGACCTCGTCATGCTGAGCAACAAGGCCTACGACCTCGATTCGGCAATCGAGGCGGTGACGCCGGCGGTCGGCGCCAACACAGCGGTCATGCCGCTGCTGAACGGCCTGCGCCATCTCGACATCCTCGATGCCAAGTTCGGAGCGGCCCGGGTGGTCGGCGGCGTGGCGCGCATCGGGGTTGCGCTATCCGACAAAGGCGAGGTCCTGCATACCAGTCCGTTCGCGGCTTTCACCTTCGGCGAGCGCGACGGCAAGCCGCCGCGGCCGGCGCTGGTCGAGCTCGATGCCGCCGTCAAGAAGGCGGGTGTCGACGGCGGCCTGCATCCCGACATCGTCCAGGACTTGTGGGACAAGTGGGTCTTCCTCTGCGCCTTCGCGGCGATGTGCTGCCTGCTGCGTGGCACGTCGGGCGACATGATGGAGGCGAGCGAAGGCGAGGCCATCCTGACCGAGGCGGCCAGCGAGTGCCGCAAAGTGGCCGCCGCGGCGGGCCACGCTATCGGCCAGCAGGGAGTGCTCAGCCTCGGCGTCATGACGCAGAGAGGATCGCGCTTCGCTGCCTCGATGCTGCACGATCTCGAGAAGGGGGCGATGGTCGAGGTCGACCACGTCGTGGGCGACATGATCGCCCGGGCGAACAAAGCAGGCATCGCCACGCCAATCCTGCGCCTGGCCTATGCCCACTTGCAAGTTTACCTGGCGCGGCGCGCCCGCGGCGGCCTTAGCGCGGGGGCCCGATAGGTCAGCGGCAGGCCGCTCTGCCGGTTGAAATCTGCCGGCCACATTCTTACATTTGTCTCACGTCCGAGAGCCGACGCTGCGGTCTCCTGTCGGACGGACGCCTTACCTGTTCAAAGAGTCTTTATATTTGGAGCGAAGGGGTTTCCCCATGCGCGACGTCGTGCGGAGCCGTTCGGTTCCCCAGATCATTGTCAGCGATGCCGACTACGATCGGCTGATCGACCTTGCCAATGCCTCGCTGCAGCGCCAGCCGGAAGTGGCGCGCGAGCTGCTGGCGGAAATGGATCGCGCCAAGGTCGTCGATGCCGCCTCGGTGCCGGCCGATGTCGTGCGCATGGGCTCGACCGTGACCTTCGAGTCCGACGACGGACACACGCGAACCCTGAAGCTCGTCTATCCGGTCGACGAGAGCCTCGACGGGCATCGCATCTCGGTGATGACGCCGGTCGGCGCCGCCTTGATCGGGCTCGGCATCGGCCAGTCGATCTCGTGGACGGCGCGCGACGGCAAGCCCCATCGGCTGACCGTGACCGGGGTCAAGGGCGTCTAGCGCCGGGCACCTACTTCCAGGAGCTAGGGTCGGTAGCGCAACAGCGCGCAGCCGAAGCCCGCGAAGACCGCGCCGGCCAGGCGATTGATGCGCCGCTGCCAGACGCTTTCCAGCAGACGGCCGGCGACGCGGCGCGCGGTCAGCGCGTAGCTCACGTAGAAGCAGGTCTCCACCGCGAGGAAGGTCGCGACCAGCAGCGCGAACTGCGGCGCCCAGGATGCGTCGCGCGCGATGAATTGCGGGAAGAAAGCGGCGGCGAACACCAGGAGCTTGGGATTGCTGATGCCGACCAGGAAGCCGCCACGGAACAGCGTCCAGCGGCCCGGCCTTTCGCGCGCCGTAGCTGCGCCGTCCGCGGCCAGAAGCGGCGGCGCGTGCCAGGTCTGGATGCCGAGGAAGATGAGATAGGCGGCACCGGCGTATTTCAGGATCTCGAACGCCGCCGGCACGGCCAGCATGAAGGCACTGACGCCGGCCGCCGAGGCGACCAGCATGGTGGCGAGCGCCAGCAGGCAGCCCGACATGCCGATCATGGCGGCGCCAAAGCCGAAGCGGATGCTGCGCGTCGTGACGTAAAGCACGTTCGGTCCCGGCGTGGCCGAGATCACCACCACCGCGCCGAGATAGAGCCACCAGGTCGCGGCCGTCACGGATCAGCCTTGCCGCGCCGCCATCTTGAGGTCGTTCACTGCAGCCTCCGGCGGCTGAGCGCGCCATAGGCGGCCAGCGCCGCGTGGTTCACCAGGTCGCTCACCGTCGAGCCCATCGGCAGGATCTGCACCGGCTTGGCAAGTCCGTCGATCACCGGGCCGATGACCGTGACGCCACCCAGCTTCTGCATCATGCGCGAGGCAATGTGCGCCGAATGCAGGCCCGGCATGATCAGCACGTTGGCCGCCCCGGTCAGCCGCACGAAGGGGTAGGTCGACTTCAGGAGCTCGAAGTCGAGCGCCATGTCGGCCTGCATCTCGCCGTCATACTCGAAATCGACCTTCTCGGCGTCCAGCAGCCGGATCGCCTTGCGGATGCGGTCGATGCGCTCGATCTCGCGGCTGCCGAAGTTCGAGAAGCTCAGGAATGCCACGCGCGGCTCGTGGCCCATGGTGCGGGCATTCTTGGCCATCTGCTTGGCAATGGTGGCGAGCTGCTCGGGGCTGGGTGTCTCGTTGATCGAGTTGTCGGCCAGGAACACCGTGCCGTGCCGCGCCACGATGATCGAGTAGCCGAGCGCCACCTTGCCGGTCTCGGTGTCGACCACGCGTTTGATGTCACCGTAGCATTCGGGGAAGCGGCGCGTGATGCCGGTCACCATGCCGTCGGCGTCGCCCATCGCCACCATGCAGGCGCCGAACACGTTGCGGCCCTGGTTCACCATGCGCTGAACGTCGCGGCGCAGGTAACCATCGCGCTGCAGGCGCTTGTAGACCATGTCGGTGTAGGGCGTGTTGCGCTTGGAAAGCCGCGCATTGTGGATCTCGAGACCGGCCGTGTCGGTGATGCCGAGATGCTTCATCGTATCGCGCACCAGCTCCTCGCGACCGATCAGCACCGGCGTGCCGTAGCCGTTGTCGCGGAACACCACGGCGGCGCGGATGCTGCGCTCCTCCTCGCCCTCGGCGAAGACGATGCGCTGCGGGTTGGCCTTGACCTGCTCGAACAGGCTCTGCAGCCAGTGGCTGGTCGGATCGAGCCGGCCCGACAGCGCGCGCCGGTATTCGGCCATGTCGGGGATCTTGCGCCGCGCCACGCCGGAATCCATGGCCGCCTGGGCCACGGCCGACGACACCGCCGAGATCAGCCGCGGATCGAACGGCACCGGGATGATGTAGTCCGGGCCGTAGCGCAGCCGGCGCCCGGAATAGGCGCGGTCGACCTCGTCGGGCACGTCCTCGCGCGCCAGCTTGGCCAGCGCCTCGGCCGCCGCCACCTTCATCTCCTCGTTGATGGTGCGGGCCCGCACGTCCAGCGCGCCGCGGAAGATGTAGGGGAAGCCCAGCACGTTGTTGATCTGGTTGGGATAATCCGAGCGGCCGGTGGCGATGATGGCGTCGCCGCGCGCCGCCCGCACCTCCTCGGGCGTGATCTCGGGATCGGGATTGGCCATGGCGAAGACGATCGGGTTGGACGCCATCGACTTCACCATCTCCTTGGTGACGGCGCCCTTGACCGAGAGGCCGAAGAAGACGTCGGCGCCTTCCATCGCGTCCTTGAGCGTGCGTGCCTTGGTGCGCACCGCATGCGCGCTCTTCCACTGGTTCATGCCTTCGCTGCGGCCCTGCCAGATCACGCCCTTGGTGTCGCACAGGATCGCATTCTCGTGCGGCATGCCCATCGCCTTGATGAGCTCGATGCAGGCGATCGAGGCCGCACCCGCGCCGTTCACCACCATCTTGATGTCCTTGATGCTGCGGCCGGTGAGATGCAGAGCATTGATCAGGCCGGCCGACGAGACGATGGCGGTGCCGTGCTGGTCGTCGTGGAAGATCGGGATGTCCATCGCCTCGCGCAGGCGCTGCTCGATGATGAAGCACTCGGGCGCCTTGATGTCCTCGAGATTGATGCCGCCGAAGGTCGGCCCCAGGAAGCGCACGCAGTTGACGAACTTGTCGACTTCCTTGGTGTCGACCTCGAGGTCCATGCAGTCGACGTCGGCGAAGCGCTTGAACAGCACCGCCTTGCCTTCCATCACCGGCTTGCCGGCGAGCGCGCCGATATCGCCCAGGCCCAGCACGGCCGTGCCGTTGGAGATCACGGCGACCAGGTTGCCGCGCGTGGTGTAGTCGTAGGCGTTGTTGGGATCCTTGTGGATCTCGACGCACGGTGCGGCGACGCCCGGCGAATAGGCGAGTGCGAGGTCGCGCTGGGTGACCAGCGGCTTGGTCGCGACGATCTCGATCTTGCCCGGCCGTCCGGACTTGTGCATGCGCAGCGAATCGCCGTCGAGGTCGCCCATCTCGTTGCTGACCATCGCTTCCGCGCCGGTGCTTGCCATCGTTTCGCTCCCGCTTTTCGCGGGCCATATTGGCTCCATTCCCACAACGGGGTCAGCCGCCGCGCCGAAACCTATCTCGCGCTGCAACGCGGATGACGCAGCTGTGAAATAAGGCCTCACCCTGAGGAGCGGAGCCGCGCGAAGCGTGGCGTCTCGCAGGTAGATGCAGTCTTGGTGTTGCCATGCTTCGAGATGGGCCGCCGCGCGGCCTCCTCGGCATGAGGTCGATCACTCCTGCGGCAACTTCAGCATGTCGTTGAAGCGCTTGCGGGCGGCATCGTCGTCGATCTTGGGCGCGATCGGCGGCGCATCGAAGCCTTTGGGTTGCGCGAGGTGCGTGAGCGCAGGAAATACCACCACCGATGCGAGAACCAGCAGCTGGGCGGCGAGGAAAGGCACGAGCGCGCGGGCGAGCGGTCGGAGCGCGGCCTTTTCCCGCATGACGCTGCGCGACATCATCACGGCGTAACCCGAGGGCGGCACCAGGAACGAGGCCTGCAGGGCCATCAGCGCCAGCACAGAGATCCAGATGGCGTCGGGCGCGCGCGTCAGCACCGGCGGCATGACGATGGGCACGATCACGAACACGATCTCGAAGGCGTCGAGCACGAAGGCCGAGAGCGCGAACACGACCAGCACGGTGAGCGCCGCACCTATGGCTCCTCCGGGCACGTGTTTCACCCAGAGATCGAGCAGCTGGTCGGTGCCGAAGGTGCGGAACACCAGCGTGAAGCTGGTGGCCGCGACGAACAGCGCGAAGAGGGCGCCGGTGACCGCCATGGTGTCGCGCAGCACGGCGGCGAAGGCGCCGGCCTTGAGCCCGCCGGTCGCCCAGCCGAACAGCAGCAGCGCCGTGCCGCCCATGGCCGCCGCCTCGACGGCGTAGAAATAGCCCAACGCGACGCCCGCCAGCAGGCCGATCACGAACAGCGCCGTCACTGCAGCGGTCGCCCATTCGGCGAGGGACGGTCGCTGTTCTGTCGCCTGGCGCGCCGCGCGCCGGCCGAGCCACCAGGCGACGATAAGGCAGGCGCCCAGGAACAACGCGGCCGGCACCAGCGCGCCGCGGAAGATGTCCTGGGTGTTGACGATGCGCACCATCGCCCTGGTGACGTTGGTCGCCTCGGTGTGGGCGCGCATCATGGCGTCGCCCAGCAGGATCAGCACCAGCGACGGCGGAATGACGACGCCGAGCGTGCTCGCCACGCACACCAGCGCCGTGCTCTCCGGCGCCGGCACGCCGCGCGTGGCAAGCTTGGGCGCGATCGAGCGCGACAGCATGGCGACGCTGGCGCCGACCGAGCCGTTCATCGGCGCCAGCAGCGCGCCCAGGCCCAGGGTGGCGAGCGCCGGCGCGCCGCCGCTTCGCCGGCCGAGCGCCACGCCACAGCGGAACAGCCGGTCGGCGAGCGGCAGGCGGTTCAACAGCGCCCCCATGAAGACATAGAGCGGCAGGGCTTGCAGCAGGTCGGTCTCCATCAGGCCGATGATGCGGCTGGGCAGCGCGGTCAGCAGTTGATAGTCGACCGCGCCCGCGATGACGCCGACGGCAGCGAAAAAAGCCGAGACGCCCATCAGCACGGCATAGGCCGGCAGCCCTGTCGCCAGCAGGAGGATCGCGACGGCCAGCAGCATCCAGAGGCCGCCGGTCTGCATGTTTCAGTGCCTCGCTGGCCGCAGCGCGTCGATCAGCGCCTGCAGCAGGACCAGGAGCGCCAGCAGGAGGGCCGCGAGCTTGATCGCGAAATAGCCGGGATTGTCGGTCTCGGAGAAGCGCTCGAGCTGCAGCAGCGAGCGCTCGGCGGTGGGCCCGACCGCCCAGATCATGAACAGCGCCCACGGCACCACGCAAAGGAAGGTGCCCCAGCGCGCGATCGCCGCTCGCACCCGGGCGGGATAGTCGTGGGCGATCGCATCGACCGCGAGGTGGGCGCGCTCGCGGGTGGCGAAGGTCACGGCGAGGCTGACATAGAGCGCGAAGATCCACTGGCCGAGGTCGTTGGCCTCGCGCGAGCCCCATTGCACGAAGTCACGCAATGGCCATTGCAGGAAAAGCAGCAGCACCACCGGCAGCACCAGCCAGCGCGCCGCCTCGATCAGCCTCCCCAGCGCCCGGTCGACGCCGTCGAGCCACCCCACCGTTGCCCCCTTCTTGTCGTTGGCGGCATGCTAGAGCAGAACAGCCTTGTCGTCCTGACCAAGAGGCCGATGACGGAAGCCGCTGCCAACGACGACGTTCTGCTCGCCCGCCTGGTCCGCGCCCTGGGCGGCGTGCCCGGCATCCGCGCGGTCGTGCTGGGCGGCTCGCGCGCCCGTGGGTTTGCGTCGGCGCACTCCGACTACGACATCGGCCTCTATTACGAGCCCGACCAGCCGATCGATGTCGGCCGGCTTGCCAAGGCCGCCGTTCTGCTGCCGGGCACGTCGGGGTCGCAGGCGACGGCGATCGGCGAATGGGGGCCGTGGATCAACGGCGGCGCTTGGCTCACGGTCGAGGGCACGCGCGTCGACCTTCTCTATCGCGATCTTGCCAAGGTGCGGGAGGTGATCGAGGCCTGCCGGGCCGGGACGATCGAGCGCGTCTATCAGCCCGGCCATCCGCACGCCTTTGTGTCGGCAATCTACATGGGTGAAGTGGCGCAATGCCGGCCGCTCTGGGACCCCGAAGGCGTGCTGGTGCCGCTGAAGCGCCAATGCACGCCCTATCCGCCTCGACTGGGCGAGGCCCTGATCCGCGCCTTCTTCTGGGAGGCGCGCTTTGCGCTGGAGAACGCCGCCCACGGGCGCGGGCGCGAGGACGTCAACTACGTGGCCGGCTGCGCCTTCCGCTCGGTCGCCTGCCTCTGCCAGGCCTTGTTCGCGCACAATCGAACCTATCTCCTGAACGAAAAGGGCGCGGTCGCGGGCGTCGAGCGATTGGCGGCGAAGCCGGCCGACTTCGCGGCCCGCGTCGGCCGGGCGCTGGGCGAGGGCGCCGCCGGCCTGCCGGCGCTGATGGCGCTCGTCGAGGAGACGGCCAGCTTGTTGAAAGCGTGAATCACCGGTCGTGGCGGTGCCCGGAGCCTCCATGTTAAGCCGAGACGTGCCTGACAGCTCGCCGCTTGCACCGACACAGGGGCCGATCCCGGCCGATGCCACGCCGATGATGCGCCAGTACCTGGCGATCAAGGCGCTGCATCCCGATCATCTCCTGTTCTATCGCATGGGCGATTTCTACGAGCTGTTCTTCGACGATGCGGTCAAGGCGTCGGCGGCGCTCGACATTGCGCTCACCAAGCGCGGCCAGCATCTCGGCGAGGACATCAAGATGTGTGGCGTGCCGGTGCACAGCCACGAGGCCTATCTCTCGCGCCTGATCCGCCAGGGCTTCAAGGTCGCCGTCTGCGAGCAGACCGAGGATCCCGCCGAGGCCAAGAAGCGCGGCGCGAAGTCGGTCGTCGAGCGCGCCGTGGTGCGCGTGATCACGCCCGGCACCTTGACCGAGGACGCACTGCTCGATGCGCGCAGCCACAACTACCTTGGCGCGCTGGCCGAGGCGCAGGGCGAGCTGGCGCTGGCCTGGCTCGATCTGTCGACCGCCGACTTCGCGGCCCAGCCGCTCCTGCCAGGCCAGCTGGCCGCCGCCCTCGCCCGTCTTTCTCCGGGCGAGCTGCTGGTGCCCGACCGGCTCTTACAGCGCGAGCCCTTGAAGGCGGCGCTCGCCGACTGGACCACCGTGCTGACGCCGCTGCCTTCGGCACGCTTCGACAGCGACAATGCACGCAAGCGCCTGCAGACGACCTTCAAGGTCGCTGCCCTGGAAAGCTTCGGCGCCTTCTCGCGCGCCGAGGTCGCGGCCTGCGGCGCGCTGCTCGACTACGTCGAGCTCACGCAGGCCGGCAAGACGCCGGCGCTGTCGCCGCCGCGCCGCGAGCGCGCCGACGGCACCATGGAGATCGACCCGGCGACGCGGCGCAATCTCGAGCTGGTGCGCGGGCTCGACGGCCGGCGCGACGGCAGCCTGCTCGCCACAATCGACCGCACCCTGACCGGCCCCGGCGCGCGCCTCCTGGCCGAGCGGCTGGCGGCGCCCCTCACCGATCGCGCCGAGATCGAGCGCCGGCTCGACCTGGTGCAGCTCTTCGTCGAACGCTTGGCCTTGCGGGAGAAGCTGCGCGAGGCGCTCGGCCGCACGCCCGACATCGAGCGCGCGCTGCAGCGCCTGTCGGTCGGGCGCGGCGGCCCGCGCGATCTCGCCGCCCTGCGCGATGGCCTCGACTCGGCCGAAGCGATCGCAGCGATGCTGGGCGCCGAACCCCAATCCCTGACGCCGTCCGGCGCGCCGTTGGCGGAGATCGTGTTGGCGCTCTCCAACCATCGGCCGCTGATCGAGGCGCTGGCAGCGGCGCTCGCCGACGAGCCGCCGCTATTCGCGCGCGACGGCGGCTTCGTGCGCCTGGGCTACCGTGCCGAGCTCGACGAGCAGCGCACCTTGCGCGACGACAGCCGCAAGACCGTGGCGGCGCTCGAAGCCAAGTACCGCGCCACGACCGGCGTGGCGTCGCTGAAGATCCGGCACAACAACATGATCGGCTACCACATCGAGGTGACGGCGACGCACGCCGACAAGCTCGATCTCGCCGCACTCGGATTCACGCGCCGCCAGTCGATGGCCAATGCGACCCGCTTCAGCACCGCCGAGCTCGCCGACCTCGAGACCCGCATCGGCCGCGCCGCCGACTCCGCGCTGGCGCTGGAGCTCGCGATCTTCGACCAGCTGGTGGCCGAGGCGATGGCAGTATCGGCAGCGGTTGCCACTGCGGGACGTGCGCTGGCCGGCCTCGACGTCGCCGCCGCACTCGCCGAATTGGCGGCCAGCGCCAACTACGTGCGGCCGGCTCTCACCGAAGAGCCTGCCTTCACCATCGCGGGCGGCCGCCATCCGGTGGTAGAGGCGGCGCTGGCCCGCCAGGGCGCGGGCTTCGTGCCCAACGATTGCGAGCTCGGGCCCGACCGGCGGCTGTGGCTGCTGACCGGCCCCAACATGGCGGGCAAATCGACATTCCTGCGCCAAAACGCGCTGATCGCCGTGCTGGCCCAGGCCGGCTCCTTCGTGCCGGCGCGTGAGGCCACGATCGGCATCGTCGACCGCCTGTTCAGCCGGGTCGGCGCCGCCGACGACCTGGCGCGCGGCCGCTCGACCTTCATGGTCGAGATGGTCGAGACCGCGGCGATCCTGAACCAGGCGACGGCCAGAAGCCTGGTCATCCTCGACGAGATCGGCCGCGGCACCGCGACCTTCGACGGCCTCTCGATCGCCTGGGCGACGCTCGAGCACCTACACGACGTCAACAAGTGCCGCGCGCTGTTCGCCACGCATTTCCATGAGCTGGGCGCGCTCAAGGAGCGGCTGGCGGCGCTGGCGCCCTACACCATGCGCGTCAAGGAATGGCAGGGCGAGGTCGTGTTCCTGCATGAGGTGGCGCCGGGCGCCGCCGACCGCTCCTACGGCATCCATGTCGCCGAGCTCGCCGGCCTGCCGGCCAACGTCGTGGCGCGCGCCGAGGAGGTGCTGGCGGCGCTGGAGAAGGGCGAGCAATCGGGCGCCGTCACGCGGCTCGCCGACGACCTGCCGCTCTTTGCTTCGGCGCCGGCGCGGCCGGCCGGGGGTTCGGGCAAGTCAGGCCCGTCGGAGATCGAGGCGGCGCTGGCCGCCGTCAATCCCGACGAGCTCTCGCCGCGCGATGCGCTGGAGCTGCTCTATGCTTTGAGGGCGAGGCTGCGGAAGAGCTAGGTCCGCGTTCTTGTCTTTTCTGCTCGGCGCGGGCTCTCGCGCCTGTGAAGGCGCTGCCGCCCGCCCGCGCCTATGAAGGCGCGTTAATGGGCCATGTGGCTCGGTAGCCCGAGCGTGCGGCCGGGATAGCCCGCGACGTCGAAATAGCGCACGGCGGAGGGCGATTGTGCGGCGTCGCCGGCGGTCTGGGTGACCACCACGGTCATGCGACCCTTGGTGTCGGGATCGGAGCGCACGATAATCGTCTGCAGGAAGGGCGTCGGGCCGCCGTTGGGCAGCGACTCGGTCAGCACGCGGCCCACCAGCTTGCCCTTGTCGACGATCTTCAGCCCCAGGATGTGAGCGACGGTGCGGTTGAGGTCGGCGTTCGAGGCGGGCGCAGTGTCCTCGAAGTGCTTGCGGAAGCCCGGCCCGGCCGCACCCATGATGTTCATCGTGTCGGCCCGCGAGAAGTTGCCGTGCATGCCTTGCCCTTGCTGCAGGCCGGTGTCGGCGACCTCAACGCCGCAGGTCATGTGATCCTCGCAGCCCGTCGAGAAGGAACGGAAATTGACGGCAATGGCCGGCGTCGGCGTGACCGCCGAGCCCTTCAGCCCGACTGCCGACAAGGGCAGGGTGCCCGGGATCTCGCCCAGCGAATCGTCGACGAACAGGCCGCTCACGTAATCCTGCTCGGCCAGGATGCCGACGATCTTGGCCGCCAGCGCCCTATCGCCGCTCGGGAGATAGACCAGGTCCGAGCCGCCGTTCGAGGCGACCACCACCTGCGGGTGCGCCGGATCGCTGCCGATCAGGCCGTTGCCGGCCGAGGGATGATGGCCCGGCGTGAGCAATAGCGGCTTGGCTTCCGGATTTGCGCTGCCGGCAACAGGCGGATTGCTTGCCGAGGCCTGCACCGGCTTGGTGTTGCTGCCGCTCGGGCTGTTACCCGCCGGGGCCGGCGGCGGCGTCTTGGCGTTGCCGTCATAGAGTTCGAGGCCGAGCCCGTGCGCGATGTCGATCGCCAGGAAGCCGTAGGGCAGGTGGCTGGCTGGCGTGTCGGCGTAGCTCTGGCTGGCGGCAAAGCTCGTGGCGCTCTCCTTGGAGATGGTCGAGAAGCCGTGGTCCGAGGTGAGGACAATGTCGGTCGTGGCGTCCATGCCCTCAGCCTTCAGGGCGGCCTGGATGGCGGCGAGATTGTTGTCGGCATTCTTGATGGCGGCGAGCGAGGTCGGGCCGTTGATGCCGGGCACCAGCCGGCCGAGGCTGTCACCCTGGGTGTGCTGCGTGCCATCGGGATCGCGCGACCAATAGACCAGCACGAACGGCTTGTTGCGCTCCTTGAAGAGCGGCAGCACGACCTTGCCGATCACGTCCATGTAGTAGGCCTGCTGCTCGACATTGGCGATCTTGGTGCCGGGCTCGGTGGCGGTGCCGGCCCGGCTGTTGTCGCCGCGCCTGGCCGCCCGCAGGGGAATTTTGGCCGCGGTCATGCGCTTGCTGACCTCGTCCGACAGCGGGATGCCGATCGAGAGGCCGGTCTGGTCGTCGACGATGATGGTCTTGGTTCCGGTGCGCTCGGTATGGTCGAAGATCAAGGTCGGGCCCACCTTGCCGATGCTGGCGGTCGAGAAGCCCTGATCACGCGCGGCCTTGAGGATCGTCTCCTCGTTGAGATAGTCGCCGCCGAAATCCTTGTCGCACTCGCCCAGCACCGCGTCGCTCTCGAGGAAGGGAGTCATGGTGCCGCCGACCGCAGCGATCGGCTTGCCGGTGAAGATCGTGTTGCTGAAGTCGCCGGTATCGCCCAGCAAGTGGCCGGTCGCCAGTCCCGAGGCGTTGGCGGTGGTGAAGGTGGGAAACAGCGCGTGGCTGTTGGAGAAGCGCACGCCGCGTTCCAGCAGGGCGGCCGTCGCGGGCGCGGTATCCTTGTTCACCATCCCCGGGCGCAGCCCGTCGGCGACGAACAGCACGACACTGTGCTTAGGTGGCGTCTGGCCGAAGGCTGGGAAACTCAGCGCTGCAACGGCGATG
>JBPYDO010000395.1:0-4826 GCA_051985755.1 Reyranella sp.
CGGGTGGAAGGGCGACACGGTGACCGAGGATCTCGATCTCACCTATCGCGGCTGGGTCAGGGGCTGGCGCGCCGTGTACCTGACCAGCGTCGCGGTGCCCGGCGAACTGCCGGCCGACACCCAGACCTGGCTGCGCCAGCAGCAGCGTTGGCAGGACGGCTTCCGCCACGTCTCGCTGCGCATGGTCCCGGTGATCATGCAGAGCCGCGACATTAGTCCGGCGGCCAAGGGGGCGGCGCTGCTGCATCTCTGCATGGCGCTCAACCAGCCGGTGCTGTTGGTCGGCGTCGTGGCGGCCATCCTGGCCGGGATCCTCGCGCCCGCGCTCGTCCCAAGCCTGCTGACGGTCTTCCTGCTGACGCTGGCCTGGGTCCTGTTCTCGGCCACGACGTTCCTGCGCGCCGGGCACAATTTCATCCGCAAGGGCGAGATGTCGCCCCGGCACTTCGCGGTCGTGCTGCTGCGCTACGCCGGCGGGCAACTGGCCATGGTGAGCCGCAGCCTGCTGGTGCATCTCAGGAAGCTGGCGGCTCCGCCCAAGCCCGTGGTCTTCGACCGCACGCCAAAACGTGGTGGCTAGGCGCGGCGGCTAGTCGATCGCGCTCTCTTCACGCGGCGCGTCACACCCGCGCGTAGATGTCCTCGTAGCGCTTGATGTCGTCTTCCTCGAGGTAGTCGCCGGTCTGGACTTCGACGACTTCCAGGGGCTCGGGGCCCGGGTTGGCCAGCCGGTGGATGCCGCCGATCGGGATGTAGACCGACTCGTTCTCGTGCAAGGTCATGATCTTGCCGTCGAGCGTCACCTCGGCCACGCCCTTGACCACGACCCAGTGCTCGGCGCGCCGTGCGTGGCTTTGCAGGCTGAGCTTGCCGTTGGGCTTCACCGTCAGCCGCTTGGCGCGGAAGCGTTCGCCGCGGTCGATGTCCTCGTAGGTGCCCCACGGACGGTGGATCACCGCGTGCTCGGTGGCGGCGCGGTGCTTGCCGTCGGACATGCGCTGCACGACGTCCTTCAGCCGCGGGAGATTGTCGCGATGGCCGACCAGCACGGCATCGTTCATCGCCACGACCACGACCTCTTCCACGCCGATCACCGCCGTGAGCGGCCCGTCGGATCGGATGTAGGAGTTGCGCACATGGTCGATCTCGACCGGACCTTCCGTCACGTTGCCGGCGCTGTCGGCCTGGCCGACGTCCAACAGCGCATCCCAGGTGCCGAGGTCGGACCAGCGGAACCGGGCGGGCACGACCCAGCACTTGTCGGTGCGCTCCATGACGGCGTAGTCGATCGACTTGGCCGGCGCCTTGGCGAAGGCATCGGCATCGAGGAATACCGTCGAGCCGGTCTTCTTCGCCTTGGCGACGGCCTCCTGCGCGGCGGCCGCCATGGCCGGCTCGAAGCGGGCCATCTCGGCCAGCAGCAGCTCCGGCGCGAACAGGAAGTTGCCGCTGTTCCACAGCAGGCCCTCGGCGATGTAGCGCAGCGCCGTCTGGGCGTTGGGCTTCTCGACGAACGCCGCGACTTTCTGCACGGGGCCGATCTGCTCGCTGCCCGGCCGGATGTAGCCGTAGTCGATCTTGGGCTCGGTCGGCGGGATGCCGAAGGTCACGATGCCGCCCTGCTCGACGGCCGCCAGCCCCTCGCGGCAGCCGGCGCGGAATTCCTCGACGCCGATCACGAGATGGTCCGACGCGAGCGCCAGCACCGCCTTGGCGCCCAGGCTCCTGGCATAGGCGGCTGCGGCAGCCATGGCCGGCCCGGAATCGCGGCGCGACGGCTCGACCACGATGTCGATCTCGACGCCGATCTCTTTAGCCTGCTGCTCGGCCATGAAACGATAGGCGTCGTTGGTGGCGATCACCGGCCGGCCGAATAGGGCAGGGTCGGCAACGCGCTCCAGCGTCTGTTGGAAGGTCGACTGCTTGCCCAACAGCGGCACGAACTGCTTGGGCATGCTCTCGCGCGATAGCGGCCACAGGCGTTTGCCGGAGCCACCGACCAGGATAACGGGCGTGATCAGAGACATAGGCGTGGCGATATAGCCGAAGGCGCCAGCCGGGCCAATGGCCATGCAATCGGTCGGTTTGCCGCCAGGTTGGCCTTGTCAGGCGGTCTCGGCAGGCTGGCCGGTGCGGGCTTCGTTTTCGAGCCGGCGGCGCTGCGCTTCCTTTTCCACCGCGGCGACCAGCGACGGGATCTGCGAGGCGATCTGGTAGAAGTCGCTGGCATAGAGGACGAGGAGCGTGCTCGGCTGGGTGGTGACCACGCTGGCGCTGCGCGGCGAACGGTCGAGCAGGGCCATTTCGCCGAAGAAGCCGCCCGGGCCGATCCGCACGGAGTTGCGCGGCAGCCGAACTTCGACCTCGCCTTCGGAAATGAAGAACATCGAATCGCCGGGATCGTTGCGCCGCACCACGACGATGCGCCCGGGATAGCGGCGCACCCTGAGCCGTCCGACGATCTCGGACAGGGTGACGGTGCCGAGCTCGGCGAACATCGGCACCCGGGTGACATGCCCCCACACCCTGAGATACTCGCGCCGCCGCTCCTCTTCGGCGAAACCGGTGGCCAGGATGCCGGTGATGAGCGCGATCACGGCGATGCCCGTCACCATCACCAGAGCACCGACGATCTTGCCGGCGGCCGTTTGCGGGACCATGTCGCCGTAGCCGGTCGTGGTGAGCGTCTCGATCGCCCACCACAGCGCCGCGGGGATGCTGCCGAATGCCTGCGGCTGGCCCTTGCTCTCGAGCATGTAGGTCGCCGTGGCGGCGACCACCAGCACGGTGAGGAAGATCACCAGGACGCTCGACAGCGCGGCGCGCTCGTTCATCACGACGCGGGCGAGCGTCGCCGTGGCCGGAGCGTGCAGGCCGAGCTTCAGGATCCACAGCAGGCAGAAGATGGCGGCGCTCTCGCTGTCGGCCTTCATCGACCCGGCGGTGATGGTGAGCGCCGGCACCACCGCGAGCAGCGAGATCAAGCCCGGCAGGGACACCATCCAATGCAGCCGAGCGCTCGTCTCCGAGAGCCCCGCGTAGCGGTCCGCTTCAGGCGCCACCCACAGGCGGACGACATATTCGGCGAAGAATATGCCGGCCACGAAGACGATCAGGAGCCGCGCCAACTCGTCGACCCCGATCGGCAGGCCGTTGATCGAGGACAGCGCCACGGCGAGCAGCCCGGCGCCGAGCACGATCAGGTGGAAGGACCGCCAGCGCCGGCCCCGGTTGCTGCCGTCCGACGGTCGCAGGATATCGTAGATCGCTGCCCGAAGCGTCGAGGTCGTTCTCGCCACGGCACGACCATAAGCGGCCCGGGATGGGCTTTGCAACGCAGGGCGGCGGCGGTTGGCGCCTACTGTCCTCTGGTCTCGGCAATGGTTCCGAAGCTAGTCTCAGCCGGCCGGAGCAGCGGGGAGGGACGATGCAGCCGCGCCAGGTCAAGAATGCGGCCGATGCCCGCAAAATCGTCAAGGAACGCGGGCTCAGCCACGTCAAGGTGGGCGTCCACGACATCGACGGCGTGCTGCGCGGCAAATATCTGCATGTCGAGAAGTTCAGCTCGGCGCTCGACGGCGGCATGGGCTTCTGCGACGTCGTCCTGGGCTGGGATTCCTACGACCAGCTCTATGACAATGTCGGCTTCACCGGCTGGCAGACCGCCTATCCGGACGCCACCGTGCGGCTCTTGCCGCAGACCTGCCGGGAAATCGCGACCGAGGCGCCCAACCTCCTGTTCCTCGCCGAGTTCGACGGCGCGGCGGCCGAGCTCTGCCCGCGCGGCACGCTCAGCCGCGTGCTGGCGCGCGCCCGTAAGCTCGGCTTCGAGGTCCGCGTTGGCTTCGAGTACGAGTTCTTCGTGTTTGCCGAGACCGCCCATTCGATCCGCGACAAGGGCTACAAGAACCTGCGGCCGATCTCGCCCGGCTTCTTCGGCTACTCGGTGCTGCGCAGCTCCGTGCTGAGCGACTGGCACCGCGACCTGCTGGCGATGTGCGAGGCGATGGATATGGGAATCGAGGGCCTGCACACCGAGACCGGAGCGGGCGTGCTGGAAGCGGCGTTGCGTGTGACGCCGGGGCTCGAGGCGGCCGACCGCGCCGCGCTCTTCAAGCTTTTCACCAAGGTGCTGGCGCAGAAGCGCGACTGGCTCGCCACCTTCATGGCCAAGTGGTCGAAGGACTGGCCGGGCTGCGGCGGCCACATGCACATGTCGCTATGGAAGGACGGCAAGTCGGCCTTCCACGACAAGGCGCCGCACGGCATGAGCCGCACCATGCGCCAGTTCGTCGGCGGCCAGCAGGCGCTGATGCCCGAGCTTTTGGCCATGGTGGCGCCGACCGTGAATTCCTACCGGCGCCTGATCCCGGGTTTCTGGGCGCCGACCGCCGCGAGCTGGGGCGTCGAGAACCGCACCTGTGCGCTGCGCGTGATCCCGGGCTCGGCGAAGTCGGCGCGCGTCGAGTACCGCATCGCCGCCGCCGACGCGAACCCCTATCTGGCGCTGGCCGCCGCCGTGGCCTCGGGCCTGTGGGGCATCGAGAACAAGATCGATCCTGGCGAGCCCATCGCGGGCAGCAGCTACGAGAAGAAGCATCCGGCGAAGGCCCAGCTGCCGCGCACGCTGATGGAGGCGGCCGGCCGGCTGAAGGCATCAAAGGCGGCGCGCGAGCTGTTCGGCCCGGCCTTCGTCGATCACTATTCTGCAACACGCGAGTGGGAAGAGCGGGAGTTCCGCAAAGCCATCACCGAGTGGGAACTCGACCGCTACATGGAAATCATCTGATGCCCCCCGAGTCACAGCTACTTGTTGGCAACTGGAG
>JBPYDO010000396.1:0-39286 GCA_051985755.1 Reyranella sp.
TGTCGCCGCGGAAGACATACGCGACCTCGCCTACTCGATCATCCGTGTGCTCAATCGCGAGGGCGCGGCGGTCGGACCGTGGGCCAACCAGTTGAGCAAGGAGGAGCTGCTCGAGGGGCTGCGCCACATGATGACGCTGCGGGCATTCGACGCCCGCATGCAGATGGCGCAGCGCCAGGGCAAGACCTCGTTCTACATGCAGCACATGGGAGAGGAGGCCGTGAGCTGCGCCTTCCGCAAGGCGCTCGCGCCAGGCGACATGAATTTCCCGACCTATCGGCAGGCCGGCCTACTGATCGCCGGCCGCTATCCCATGCGCAACATGATGGCGCAGATCTATTCGAACGAGCTCGATCCGCTCAAGGGACGCCAGTTGCCGGTGCTGTATTCCTCGCGCGAGCACGGCTTCTTCACGGTTTCCGGCAATCTCGCCACCCAGTTCGTCCAGGCCGTTGGCTGGGCGATGGCCTCGGCCATAAAGCAGGACACCAGGATCGCCGCCGGCTGGATCGGCGACGGTTCGACCGCCGAGTCCGATTTCCACGCCGCCCTGGTTTTCGCCTCGACTTACCAGGCGCCGGTGGTGCTCAACATCGTCAACAATCAGTGGGCAATCTCGACTTTCCAGGGCATCGCGCGCGGCGGTTCCGGAACCTTCGCCGCGCGCGGCCTCGGCTTTGGCATGCCGGCGTTGCGGGTCGACGGCAACGACTATCTCGCCGTCTGCGCCGTCGCGAAATGGGCGGCCGAGCGGGCGCGGCGCAATCTCGGACCGACGCTGATCGAGTACGTGACCTATCGTGTCGGCGCCCATTCCACATCGGACGATCCCACGGCGTATCGTGCGAAAACCGAATCCGACGCCTGGCCGCTGGGCGATCCCGTCCTGCGGCTGAAGCAGCACCTGATCCAGCTCGGCGCCTGGTCGGAGGAACGCCACCGGCAGGCCGAGGCGGAGATCCTTGCTTCGGTCATCGAGACCCAGAAGGAGGCCGAGGTTCACGGGACGTTGCATTCCGGCCCGCACCCCTCGGCGCGGGACATGTTCGAAGGCGTGTACGAGACGATGCCGCCGCATCTGCGACGCCAGCGCCAGCAGGCGGGAGTGTAACCGTGCCGCGCAGGACGATGGTGGAGGCGATCCGCGACGCCATGGACGTCTCGATGCAGCGCGACGAGAACGTCGTCGTATTCGGCGAGGACGTCGGTTACTTCGGTGGCGTCTTCCGCTGCACCCAGGGCCTGCAGCAGAAATTCGGCACCAGCCGCTGCTTCGACACCCCGATCAGCGAGCTCGGCATCGTCGGCGTCGCCGTCGGCATGGCCGCCTATGGGCTGCGGCCATGCATCGAGATCCAGTTCGCCGACTACATGTATCCGGGCTACGACCAGATCGTTTCCGAGATGGCGCGCCTGCGCTACCGGTCGAACGGCGAGTTCACGGCGCCGCTGGTCGTGCGCATGCCGACCGGCGGCGGTATCTTCGGCGGGCAGACGCACAGCCAGAGCCCGGAAGCCTTGTTCACCCATGTCTCGGGGCTCAAGACGGTCGTTCCGTCCAATCCCTACGATGCCAAGGGCCTGCTGATCGCCGCAATCGAGGACAATGACCCGGTGATCTTCCTGGAGCCCAAGCGGCTCTACAATGGTCCGTTCGACGGCCATCACGAACGCCCAGTGACACCATGGGCCAAACATGAACAAGGCGAGGTCCCAGACGGTCACTACACGGTGCCGCTCGGCAAGGCGGCCATTCGCCGAGCGGGTGCAGCCGTGACGGTGCTGGCCTATGGCACGATGGTCTTCGTGGCCGAGGCGGCCGCTGCCGAGACCGGGATCGACGCCGAGGTGATCGACCTCAGGACGCTTCTGCCCTACGACCTCGAGACCATCGTCGCGTCGGTGCAGAAGACCGGCCGATGCGTCATTGTCCACGAGGCGACACTGACCGGCGGTTACGGCGGCGAGCTGGCGGCGCTGGTGCAGGAGCATTGCTTCTACAGTCTCGAAGCGCCGATCGCGCGTGTAACCGGCTGGGACACGCCCTACCCGCATGCCCAGGAGTGGGACTACTTCCCGGGTCCGGCCCGTGTCGGCCGCGCGCTGAAGGCCGTGATGGAGGCTTGAGATGGGCACCCGCATCGTCAAGCTGCCCGATGTCGGCGAGGGCGTGGCCGAGGCCGAGATCGTCGAATGGCACGTCGAGGTCGGCCAGTCGGTGCTGGAGGATCAAATTCTCGCCGCCGTGATGACCGACAAAGCGACGGTCGAGATCCCGTCGCCGGTTGCCGGAACTGTCGTCGCTCTTGGCGGCGAGGTCGGCAGCACCCTCGCAGTTGGCGCCGAACTCGTCCGCCTCGAAGTGGCGGGCGCCGGCAACGACGAGGTGGTGGCCACGCCCAAGCAGGTACCCACAACCGAACCGCCGTCCGCACCGAAGAAGCCGGAACCTGTCGCAGCCAAGAAGGCGCCACCTCCTGCCGAGCCGCCGAAGCCCGCCGTGCGGGCGGAAATGGCCTCGCCCTCGCTGCCGCGGCCGGCAGTCGCCAGGCCGATCGCCTCGCCCGCCGTACGCCGCCGCGCACGCGATGCCGGCGTCGATCTGCGCCAGGTGCGCGGCAGCGGACCGGCCGGCCGGATCTCCCACGACGATCTCGACGCGTTCCTGCGCGGCGCAGGGGGCACTGCGGCGCGAGCGGCGCGCGTCGCCAACACCAAGGTCGAGACCATCAAGATGGTGGGGCTGCGCCGGCGCATCGCCCAGAAGATGGCCGAGTCGAAGCGACGGATCGCGCACTTCTCCTACATCGAGGAGGTCGATGTCACGGCGCTCGAGGAATTGCGCACGACGCTCAACGCTGAGGAGCGGCCGGACCGTCCGCGGCTGACGCTCATCCCGTTCCTGATGCAAGCGCTGGTCAAGGCGATCGTCGACTTCCCCGAGATGAATGCGCTCTACGACGACGAGGCCGAGACCATCGACCGGTATGGTGGCGTCCACATCGGCATCGCCACCCAGACCAACGCTGGTCTGCTCGTGCCGGTCGTGCGGCACTGCGAGGCGCGAGGGCTGTGGGAGTTCGCGGTGGAAGTCCGACGGCTGTCGGAAGCCGCGCGACAGGGCACGGCAACGCGGGCCGAGCTCGTCGGCTCGACGATCACCATCACCAGCCTGGGCGCGCTGGGCGGCATCGTCACCACGCCCGTGATCAACCGGCCGGAGGTCGCGATCATCGGCGTCAATCGCGAGGTCGTGCGGCCGGTCTGGCAAGGAGCGCAGTTCGTGCCGCGCACCATGATGAACCTGTCCTCGTCATTCGATCACCGCGTGATCGACGGCTACGCGGCGGCGCGCTTCGTCCAGCGCATCAAGGGGCTGCTCGAGGCCCCGGCAACCCTTTTCATTGAGGCGTGAGATGGCAGAGATTTCCGCCAGGGTGCTGGTCGTCGGCGGCGGGCCCGGTGGCTACGTCACGGCGATTCGGGCGGGGCAACTCGGCCTCGATGTCGTCCTGGTCGAGCAGGATGGACGCGAGGGTGGGCTGGGCGGCACGTGCCTCAATGTCGGCTGCATCCCTTCGAAGGCAATCATTCACGTGGCCGACGCGTTCCATCATGCGCGCGAACAGGCGACTTCGGCACCGTTCGGCGTGCGTGTCGAGCGGCCGACCCTCGATTTCGTGCGCACAGTCGAATGGAAGGATGGCATCGTCGGCCGTCTCACCAGCGGAGTCGGCGCGCTGCTGAAGCGGCACAACGTCAAGATCATCCATGGCCATGCCGAGATGCTCGACGGCAAGACGTGCCGCGTCGACGCCGACACCGGCCCGCAGTCAGTACGGGCAGAGCACGTCGTGCTTGCCACTGGATCGGAAGCGGCCAGCCTGCCGGCGCTGCCGTTCGGCGGCCCGGTGATTTCCTCGACCGACGCCCTGTCGCTGCCCGCGTTGCCGGAGCGGCTGGCGGTCGTGGGCGCGGGCTATATCGGGCTGGAACTCGGCACCGCCTTTGCCAAGCTCGGCTCGAAGGTCACCATCGTCGAGGCCGAGAACCGGATCCTGCCCTCCTACGACGCCGAGCTCGCCCGGCCGGTAGCCCGCCGTCTGAAGGCGCTGGCCGTCGAGGTCCTGACCGGCGCCAAGGCGTCCGGCCTGTCGGACGACGGCAAGGCGTTGCGAGTCGCCCAGTCGGGCGGCGCGGTGCGCGACATCCCGGCCGACAAGATCCTGGTCGCCACGGGACGGCGTGCACGGACGGACGGCCTTGGCCTCGACCGGCTAGATCTCACGATGAACGGCGCGTTCGTGCGGATCGACGAACGGTGCGCCACGTCGATGTACAATGTCTGGGCGGTCGGCGATCTGACCGGCGAGCCGATGCTGGCGCACCGCGCCATGGCGCAGGGCGTGGTGGTCGCCGAGATCATCGCCGGCCATCGTCGCGTATTCGATCCTGTCGTGATCCCGGCCGTCTGCTTCACCGACCCGGAGATCGTCACCGTCGGCCTCTCGCCCGAGGCAGCCCGCGCGGCCGCCCACGACGTGCATGTCGCGATGTTTCCACTCTCAGCAAATGGCCGAGCCCTGACGCTCGGCGCCGAGGACGGCTTCGTGCGCGTGACGGCGCGCACCGACGATCACCTGATCCTCGGCATCGCGGCCGTCGGGGCCGGCGTATCGGAACTGTCCGCCGCCTTCGGCATGGCACTCGAGATGGGCGCGCGCCTGGAAGACATCGGCAGCATCATTCACGCCCATCCGACCCTTGGAGAGGCCTTTCACGAAGCAAGCCTGCGCGCGCTGGGTGAGGCTCTTCATATCTAACGCGGGATGAGTTCATGCGCTGGGAGCGCGCCACTCCAGTGGCGCTCTTCTCTTCCTCCTCTCCCTCGTTAGAGGGAGAGGCTGGGAGAGGGTGTTGCAGGCGATGTGGGCGACCCCCTCTCCTAACCTCTCCCCCTAGCGGGGGAGAGGGAATATGAGGCGCCACTGGAGTGGCGCGCTCCCAGCGCGCCGCGTCCGGCATCAACAGCCGACAGTCAAACTAGCCGCATTGCGACGGCGGTCGGTTCGCGCCATAACCCCCTGCCATGGCCAAGCGCTACTCGACCCTCGGGCGTTTCCCGACCACGCGCTTGCGGCGCAACCGCCGCGAGGAGTGGTCGCGTCGGCTGGTGGCTGAGGCGAGGCTCGCCGTCGACGACCTGATCTGGCCGGTCTTCGTGCAGGAGGGCATCGGGGCGCGCACGGCGGTCGAGTCCATGCCGGGCGTCGATCGCCTGTCGGTCGACCTGCTGGTTGGCGCCGTCAAGGAGGCGCGCGATCTCGGCATCCCGGCCGTGGCGCTGTTCCCCGAGACCGATCCCAAACTGAAGACGCCTGATGCGCGCGAGGCCTACAACCCCGGCAATCTCGTGTGCCGCGCCATCGTCGCGATCAAGAAGTCGGTGCCCGGCATCGGCGTGCTGACCGATGTGGCGCTGGATCCGTTCAATAGCGACGGCCATGACGGCATCGTGCGCGACGGCTACGTGCAGAACGACGAGACTCTGGAGGCGCTGGTCAAGCAGGCGATCGTGCAGACCGAGGCCGGCGCCGACATCCAGGCGCCGTCCGACATGATGGACGGCCGCATCGGCGCCATCCGCAAGGCGCTCGACACGCGGGGCTATATCCACGCCCAGATCATGAGCTACGCGGCCAAGTACGCGTCGGCTTTCTACAATCCGTTCCGCGACGCCATCGGCAGCTCGGGCGCGCTCAAGGGCGACAAGAAGACCTACCAGATGGACTACGCCAACTCCGACGAGGCGTTGCGTGAGGTCGGCTTCGACATCGAGGAAGGCGCCGACATGGTGATGGTGAAGCCGGGACTGCCCTATCTCGACATCGTGCGCCGCGTGAAGGATGCCTTCGGCGTGCCGACCTACGCCTACCAGGTGAGCGGCGAATATTCGATGCTGAGGGGCGCCGCCGACCGCGGCTGGCTCGACTGGAACAAGGTGCTGATCGAGACCTTGACCGGCTTCAAGCGCGCCGGGTGCGACGGCATCCTGACGTACGGCGCCATCGATGCGGCGAGGCTGCTGAACAAGAAATGATCGAGCGGCCTTCGGCGCGTCTGATCCTGCTCGACCCGCAGGATCGCCTGTTCCTGTTCAAGGTGCACAATCCCGCGGTCTACGATCCGGTGGATCCCTTCCTCGATCCGTTCTGGGTGATGATCGGCGGCCTGGTTGATCCCGGCGAGGAGTTCGCAGATGCGGCCATCCGCGAGGCGCGCGAAGAGACCGGTCTCACGGTCGACGATATTCGCTGGGTGTGGTCGCGCCACCGCATCATGCAGTGGCGCGAACGCCTGGTCCTGCACCGCGAGCGCTTCTTCCTCGGCCGCGCCAAATCGACGGCGATCGACACGTCCGGGCTCGACGAGCGCGAGAAGAGCTGGACGCTGGCTCATCGCTGGTGGACACCTTCGGAAATTGCGCAATCTGCCGAGCGGTTCGAGCCGATCGACCTCGGCGCGCGGCTCGACGCACTGCTGCGCGAAGGACCGCCGGCCGAGCCGATCATGCTGCCTTAGCCCGCGCGCCCGTCGTCGATGGCCAGGTTCGGCCTATTCCTCTTGTTCCTTCCCGCCGCTGTCCTCACGGCCGGCGTCTTCGGCGCGCTGCACGACCAGATCAGTTACACGGTCTCGCCCGAGTACTTCACCAAGTTCAAGTTCCTGCAGTTTCACCTGCTCGACCCCGATGTCCCCGAACGCATTCGCGTGGCCACTGTCGGCTTTCTGGCCACGTGGTGGATGGGCATTCCGCTCGGTCTTCTGTGCGGTGCGGCGGGCTTCGTTCAGCGAACTCCAACTCTGATGCTGCAGGCACTACTCTGGTCCCTGCCTGTCGTGGCTGGTTTCACGCTAACGGTCGCTTTTATCGGTCTTGCGTATGGCTGGAACCAAACGAACACGGTTGATCTCGAAAATTACCAGGGCTGGTGGATTCCACCCGGTGTGAAGGACCTCCGGGCATTCCTGTGCGCGGGCTACATGCACAACGCCGCCTATATCGGTGGCGCCCTGTCAGTTCCGGTGGCCTGGCTATTTCATTTCATCTTCAGGACTCGCAGCGCCAAACGGACGGGACCTTAGCGCCCGTTGCGCTCGTCCTTCTCCCGCTTGCGCCGCTCGTGCTCGTCGGCGGCACTGCGATAGGCGCGCCAGGCCAGCACCAGCGCCGCCAGGGAACAGGCGACACCGACGATCATCGCGATGGGCTGAGCGTCAAACATCTTCCAAGAACCTCGCCGCGGCGCGGTCGCTCCACGGTGGATCGCCGCCCGCGCCATGAAAGCCGACATGCCCGCCGTGGCGGCTGATCAGCGGCAGCAGAGCCATGTTGGCGTGCCAATCATAGCTGCTGTAGAGCGTGCCGGGAATCCACGGATCGTCGAGCGAAGCAACGACCAAAGTAGGTACGCGAATGCCGGGCATGAAGCGGAGCGGCTTGCAACGCTCGTAATAGTCCTCGGCGCCGGCGAAGCCGTGGCGCGGGGCGATGAAGGCTTCGTCGTAGTGCCAGACGGTGGGCGACTGCAGGATCGCGCTGCGCTCGGCCGCCGACAGGACTGCGCCTGCACCGGTCGCCTCGCGTTTCATCTCGCGCAACATGAAGCGATGATAGAGCACGTTGCGCGCACGCCGCATGCTGCGGCAGGTGAGGGAAAGGTCGATCGGGGCCGAGACCGAAACCGCCGCCTTGAGCCGCGATGATGCGCCCTCCTCGCCGAGGTATTTCAGCAGCATGGCGCCGCCCAGCGAATAGCCGACGGCGACGATGCCGGCACTCGTCAGCTCGGCCGGCAGGAGCGCGAGCACGTCGCGCAGATCCTGGCTGCGGCCCGCATAGTATTGGCCGGCGCAGGTCGAGCGCGACGGCCCGGCGCCACGCAAGTTGAGCCGCAGCACGCGCCAGCCGCCATCGAGCAGAACCCGCGCTTGGCTCCGGATGTAGAGACTGTCCTCCCAGCCGGTGAGGCCGTGGATCAGGATCGCGAGCGGCCGGCCAGGTCTCGCGGCGACCGGCCTGTCAAGCATGGCAAGCAACCTGTCGCCGCCATCCATGGCGAAGGACAGTCGCTCGCTCTTGTGCGGCGCAAGGTCGGAGTGGCCGCCGCGCAGCCGGCTGGCGAGAGTCTGCAGATCGCCGCCCCACCACGGGAAGCGCTCGCGGAACGGTGGCAGATCGAGGGAAATGGTGGACGCGGTCACGGCCAATCCTTATTCACGGCCGGCATCGCGATGGCAACGCCCGCACCTTCTTCCCGCACGGCCACCGCCGGCGTCGCCTGCGCGCTCGGCGCGGCCGTCGCCTTCAGCACCGCGGGCGTGATCGTGCGGCGCCTCCATCTGCCGTCCTGGGACATCTCGTTCTGGCGATCGCTGCTGCTGCTCGTCGCGATCGTGCCGTTGCTCGTCTGGCAAAGCCGCCGCCGACGGATCGACATGCGCCACGTCGGCGCCTCGCTCGTGCTGAGCGCCCTGCTTCTGGCCGGAAGCTTCATCACCTTCATCCTGGCGCTCGGTCTGGCGCCCGTCGCCAATGTCGTGATCACGTTCGGCGCCACGCCTTTCATTACCGCCGTCCTCGCCCGGCTGTTCCTCGGCGAGGCGCTGCATCGCCACACGCTGGCCGCCATGGCGATCGCCGCGTCGGGACTGGCCCTTTCGGTCGCAGGCTCCCTGCAGGCCAGCGCGCCGCTCGGCATGGCCATGGCATTCCTCGTCGTGCTCTTCATAAGCTTCAACTACGTCACCGTACGGCATCGCCGCGACGTCGACATGACGCCGGCGCTGGCCCTGGCGGGCCTGGCCTCGGCCCTGGCAGCGCTGCCCTTCGCACACCCCTTGCAGGTAGAGGCCCGCGACTTCCCCTGGCTGCTGGCACTCGGCCCCGGTCAGCTCGCGGCCGGCCTGCTGCTCTATATGGCGAGCCTCAGGCGCATTCCCGCCGGTCGCGCCGCGCTGCTCGGCCTGTCGGAACTGGTGCTGGCCCCGATCTGGGTGTGGATCGTCGACGGCGAGCGGCCGGGCAATCTCACCCTGCTGGGCGGCGCCATCGTGATCGGCGCCGCCGCGGCAAATGTCTGGCTGGATTCGCCGCAATCCACTGGCTAAGAACCGGCCATGACCCAATCCCCGAAAGGCCCCTTGTCGGGCATCACCGTCGTCGATCTGTCACGCATCCTGGCGGGCCCCTATTGCACGCTGCTTATGGCCGAGATGGGCGCTCGCGTGATCAAGGTCGAGCCGCCCAAGGGCGGCGACGATGCGCGGGCCTATGGCCCCTTCATCAAGGGCAAGTCGACCTATTTCGCCTCAGTCAATCGCGGCAAGGAGAGCATCGCGCTCGACCTCAAGAAGGAGTCCGACCGCGCCCTCTTCGAGAAGCTGCTGGCCAAGGCCGATGTCGTGGTCGAGAACTTCCGGCCCGGCACCATGGACAAGCTGGGCTACGGTTGGGACAGCCTTCACGCCAAGTATCCCAAGCTGATCTATGCCTCGGCGTCCGGCTTCGGCCATTCCGGCCCGCATTCCCGGGACCCGGCCTATGACATGGTGGTGCAGGGCCTGGGCGGCGTCATGAGCATCACCGGGCATCCCGGCGGCGCGCCGGCGCGAGTTGGCATGTCGATCGGCGACATCGGCGCCGGGCTCTACACCGCGGTGGCGGTCAACGCGGCGCTGGTGCACCGGCTGAAGACCGGCGAGGCGACCAAAGTCGATATCGGCATGTTCGACTGCCAGATCGCGCTCCTCGAGAACGCGGTCATGCGCTACACGGTCGAGGGCGAGGTGCCCGGTCCACTGGGCTCGCGCCACCCGACCATCGTGCCGTTCCAGGCCTTCAAGACCGGCGACGGCGCCATCATCATCTCGGCCGGCAACGACGCGTTGTGGGTCAAGCTGTGCGAGGCGCTCGGCCTTTCGGCGATGCTCGCCAGTCCCGACTACAAGACCAATGCGCTGCGCCAAAAGCACCATGGCAAGCTCGAGCGCACGATCGAGGCCGTGCTGAAGGCCCAGGGCACGCAGCACTGGCTCTCCGTCCTGCACAAGGCGGGCATTCCCTGCGGGCCGATCAACAACATCGCCCAGGCGCTGGCCCATCCCCAGATCGCGGCGCGCAACATGCTGGTGTCGGTGCCCGACGGCAGCGGCGGCACGCTTCGCCTGTCGGGCAATCCCATCAAGATGTCGGCCTTTGCCGACCCCACGACCCGTCCGCCGGCTCCCGATCTCGACGGCAATCGCGACGCCATCCTCTCCTATATCGGTGGCTAGTCCGTGCCGGCGTCCGGCGTATCGCGGCTGCTGGCGCTAGGGCAGCGCCTCGCTCTTGGCCTTGCCAAGCTGTTGGCCGGGCTGACCGTCTCGATCGCGGTCTTTCTCGTCGGCTTCTATCTGCAGGCGGCGGGCGCCATCCCGCCCTACGCCGGCCACTTCGAGGTCAAGGGACTGAAGGCGCCGGTCGAGATCGTACGCGACAAGAACGCCGTGCCGCACATCATCGCCGGCTCGATCGAGGACGCCGATTTCGCGCTGGGCTTCGTGCATGCGCAGGACCGTTTCTGGCAGATGGAGCTGATGCGACGGCTGGGTCAGGGCCGCCTGTCGGAGATCCTGCCCCCGGCGCTGATCGGCCCGGCCATTGTCAACACCGACCGCACCATGCGCGGGCTCGGTCTCTACCGCGCCGCGTCGGACAGCGTCGGCGCACTGTCGCCCGGCGCGCGCGCCATGGTCGATGCCTATGCCGCCGGCGTGAATGCCTGGCTCGGCCGCGCCGATCGCCAGTTCGGCCTCGAGCTCACCCTCGTGCAGCTATTGAGCGGCGGCCGCTACAAGCCCGATCCCTGGCAGCCGGCCGATTCGCTGGTCTACGCCAAGCTGATGGCGCTCACCCTCGATGGCAACTGGCGCGCCGAGCTGTTGCGGCTGCTGCTGCAGCAGCGTGTCGGCGACGATGGGCTGCAATTCCTGATCAAGCCGGTCAGCGAGAACCGCGACGCCACGCTCACCCTGGTCAACGAGGCGATGAACGGATCGAGCCTGTGGCGGCTCTACCGCGCCACCGACAACATCGCGACCCGCAAGCGCGAGGCCTCGAACGAATGGGTGCTGAGCGGCGCCCACACGGTCTCGGGCAAGCCCCTGCTGGCCAACGATCCGCATCTCGGGCTGGGCTTTCCCGGCAACTGGTACCTCGCCCGCCTGGTCGGGCCGGGCTTCGACATCCGCGGCGCCTCGGCGCCCGGCGGACCCGGCATCGTGCTGGGTCACAACGCCTCGATCGGCTGGGGCTTCACGACCACCAATCTCGACAGCCAGGACCTGTTCATCGAGCGCGTCGACCCGACCGATCCCAACCGCTACCTCACGCCCGACGGCGCACGCCCGTTCGGCACGCGCGACGAGACGATCAACGTGCTGTGGGGCAAGCCGGTGCGCCTGCATGTGCGCGACACCCGGCACGGCGTGGTGATCGACGACTTCATCGCCCGTTCCGCCGAGACCGTCGTGCCCGGTCATGTGCTGGCGCTGCAGGCGACGGCGCTCGATGGCGTCGACACCTCGATCGAGGGCTTCATGCGGATCGGCCTCGCCCAGAACTGGAACGACTTCCTGGACGCCACGCGCAAGATCATCTCGCCGATGCAGAACGTCGCCTATGCCGACACATCGGGCAATATCGGGCTGATTGCGCCGGCGCGCGTGCCGATCAGGCGCAAGGGAGACGGCTCGATGCCCTCGCCCGGCTGGACCGGCGAATACGACTGGGCGAGCTTCGTGCCGTTCGACGAGCTGCCGCGCACCTACAACCCGCCGAGCGGCATCATCGTCAATGCCAACGCCCGCCTGGTGTCCGACGACTACCGCCACTTCATCAGCCGCGACTGGGCGGCGCCCTATCGCCAGCGCCGTGCCAACCAGCTCTTGCGCGAGGTCGAGCGCCATCCGGTCTACGGCATGATCGCGATCCAGGCCGACAACCTCTCGCCCGACGCCGCCGAGATCCTGCCGGTGCTGCTGAAGGTGCCGCCGCGTAATCCGCGCGCCACGCGGGTCTACGACATGATGGGTCACTGGAACCGCTTCATGCTGGCGAGCCGACCCGAGCCCCTGATCTACACCGCCTGGATCTGGGAGCTGCAGCGCCGGCTCCTGGCCGACAAGCTCGGCGAGGACGTCTACCCCTCGCTCGCCGCGCCCGACACGCGGCTGATCATGCGCATCCTCTCCGACAGGACCGAATGGTGCGACGATCGCACCACCAAGAAGATCGAGAGCTGCGACGATGCGGTCGCCGAATCGCTCGACCGCGCGCTCGACTGGATCGCGCGGCGCCAGGGCAACGATGTCGCGCTCTGGCAGTGGGGCCGCGAGCACGATATAGCCCATCGCCATCCGATGTTCGATGCGGTGCCGCTCTTACGCGATGTGGCGTCGGTGCGCTACCCGGCCGACGGCGGCGCGCAGACCTTGAACCGCGCCACGCCCGGCTATTGGGGCCCGCGCCCGTTCGAGGCGGTGCACGGCGCCACCTATCGCGGCATCTACGATTTCAGCGACCTCGACAACAGCCGCTTCGCCATTCCGATCGGCCAGTCGGGCAACATGCTGTCGCGCTGGTCGCACAACTTCCTGCCGATCTGGCAGAGCTTCAGCTATGTCGAGATCGCCGGCACCCCGGCCGAGCTGGAGCGCACGGCCGTCGGAACCATCACGCTATCGCCGCCGGCGCGTTAGCGCTCACTGCGGCGTCAGCGACGGGTTCCTGTCGCAGAGCTTGTCGTTGTCCTTGTTCATCCAGATCGGCCGGCCGCCGGACGCCGTGGAGCAGGTCGAGAGCGTCTGCTGCCGCGTACAGAACGCCGCGCCGACCGAGTAGAGCTGGCCGGCCCAGAAGCAGAAAGATTTCATGTCGTCGGGCGAGAGCCCGCGATATTCCGGCTGCGTTCGGACCGTGACGCGCTGCCCGGGTGCCTGCTCCTGCTGAGCCGCGGCGGCCAGGGGCAGCAAGGCCACAACCAATAACACCATCGCAAGCACGCGCATCGTCTCCCCCTTCGTTCAGCGAGGCTTATCGCCGGCCAAGGTAATGCGGTGCATCACGCGGCGGAAGCCGTGATAGTCGTTGATCGGATAGTGCATGGCTGAGCGATTGTCCCAGAAGGCGAGCGAGCCCACTTGCCAATGGAACCGGCAGGTGAATTCCGGCTGCGTCTGGTGCCGCCAGAGATATTCCAGCAACGGCAGGCTCTCCGCCTCGCTCCAGCCCTTGATGCAGGCGGTGTGGGCGGCGCTGGTGTAGAGCGCCTTGCGGCCGGTCTCGGGATGGGTGCGCACGACCGGGTGCTCGGCGCTCAGCACCTTCAGCTCGACGCCGGCCGCCTTCTGGCGCTCCTCGCGCGTCCTGGTGACGTCGGCCTTGGCTGAGGAGCTCACGCCCTGTAGCCCGTCGAGCATCTTCTTCAACCCGTCCGACAGCGCCTCGTAGGCGAGGTACTGGTTGGCGAACATCGTATCGCCGCCGACCGGCGGCACCTCGCGCGCCAGCAGCATGCTGCCCATGGGCGGGATCGGCAGATAGGTCGTGTCGGAGTGCCAGATGCCGCCGAAATTGTGCCGCTCGTGCTCGAGCTTGACGACCGCCGTGATGAGCGGCGCCTCGGGCAATCCCTTGAGTTGCGGATACTCGATGGGCTCGCCGAAGCGCCGGGCGAAGGCCAGCTGCTGCTGCGGCGTCGCCTTCTGGTCGCGCAGGAAGATCACCAGATGGTCGAGGAAGGCACCGCGTATTTCCGCAACCACCTCATCGTCGAGTTCGCGCGCCATATCGACGCCGGCGATCTCGGCGCCCAGTGCGGCAGCGATCGGCCTCACCTCGATGTGGCGGTAGTTGCGCATCGTCCTCAGCTCTTCACCCCTTGTTCGCAGCCCAAGGTGGCGACGTCTTCGCCATGAAGTGCCGCATGCCTTCCGCCGCCTGCGGCCGGCGCAAGAGGCGCACCAGGCTCTCCGCCGCGTCGTCGAGCACCGCCCTATCATCGGCGATGGCGCAGCCCAGCACCAGACGCTTGACCGTCGCCAGCGCCTGCGGCTCGAGCCGCAGGATGTCGTCGGTCACCGTCTTGAGCGTGCGATTGAGCTCGGCGGTGTTGGCGCAGAAATGGCTGCCGACGCCCAGTCGATGCGCCTCGCGGGCGTCGATCACGCGGCCGGTGACGGCAAGATCGCGCGCCGGCCCCTCGCCGAGGCGGCGCACGACGAAGGGGATGATCTGCGAGGGGATGAAGCCTGCTTTCGGCTCCGGCATGCCGAAGCGCGCGCTGTCATGCAGCAGCACGACGTCGGAGCAGCATGCCATGCCGAAGCCGCCGCCCACCGCCGAGCCCTCGACGATGGCGACCGTCGCCTGCGGCAGATGGTTGTAGGTGAGCAGCGCGTCTCCCAGTTTGCGATAGGCGGGCAGCAATGGATCGGCCGCACCTTTCGCCGGAGCGGGCGGCATGTCGGCCATCGTCGCGATGTCGCCGCCGGCGCAGAAATGTCCGCCGGCGCCGCGCAGCACCACCAGCCGGCAGTCGAGATCGTCGCGCACGCGAGCGAAGGCGTCTTCGAGCTCGAGCATCATGGCGTGGGTGAGCGCATTGCGCCGATCCGGGCGATTCAAGGTGAGTCGCGCGATCGGACCTTCGCGTGTCAGCGTGATGTTGGCGTAGTCGGCCACAAGTCTCCTCACTCTACACGTTGGTGCGAGGCCACCTAGTACCTCGGGCCCGTTGCTGTTCCCGAAAAGGGCAAAGCAAGACGCAGCTGCCAGTGGGGCCTCCGACATGAAGCGTCTCGGTCATGACCTACACCCCGCATTGCAGCAATCGACTTTAGTCAACCACGGTATGCAGAATACGGTCATAGGTCGAGTGCTGCCCGAGACGAGCGGGCAATGTCCGTTCAAGGCCATTAGCCGTCGATTGACGAGCTAACGCAATCGTCCGCTGCTGGAGGAAAAGCGGACCAAGATCGAGCCACTCGGCCCTTCCGCAACTGACCCAAGCGGACATTAATCCCGATTGGCTCTTCGGGGGGCCCCTCTCGTGCTGATACCTTCAAGTGTCGTCCGGTTTGACGGAAGACATGCGACGGGCGAGGTCATCGCAAGCGTTGGGGCATGGCGGCGCGACCCGAATCCCAATCAAGCGTTCGGCGGTCTGTATTCGGTTTTCGTTACATTCGCCTTCTTCATCGCTGCCTCGGCTTCCTTCGCGGTAAGCAGTGTTGTCGTTTCGAACCGCGTGAATGAACCCGTCGATGAAGCCTTCAGCGAGCAGGCACCCGCCGATGTGTTGTCGGGAAATTCGCAAATAGCTACCCCGTCGTACTCACCGAAGGCGATGAAGTAGCTGTGCAGTTTGCCGCCGAACGCCTCAACGAGAGCCGTCGCTGCACCCGTGCGATCATTCGGCTTGCCAACCAGCGCTTTGGCCGAGGTGTCGGTAAACTGCCAGCGAATCAAGAAGTGCGACATTGCTTCCTCCTTGTTCCGATTTGAGACAGAGAGCGGTGTGAGTTAGCGGAGGATCTGGCTCATCTGTTGGGTTGATGTTAGGCGGCTTGTTTGAGGTTGAGCAAGCGTCTTTGTCGGATCGTTCGTTGCTTGACGCGTTGGCGATCGAGCAGAATGGCCCGTGCTCTTCCGAGGTAGACGTCAGCAGGGTGCGAGGGAAGCGAGGGATCCTTGCTCATGGCCTCAAAGGTCCCTCGCTGGGCTCGGGATGACAAGGGTGCGGTAACGAGCGTAACTTGAGCAACACGATGCGTGTCGTCATTTCGCTGCTCGCGCTGTTGGTCTGCACGGCGTTCGACTGGGGCGATGCCGCCGCGCCGACGCCCGGTCCGCCGCAGTCGATCGGCTTCTACAGCGCGGGCTGCCTCAGAGGCGCGCAAGCGCTGCCGCTCGACGGGCCCGGCTACGCCGTCATCCGCATCAGCCGCAACCGCTACTGGGGCCAGCCGGTGATGCTCGACTACATCAAGGAGCTGGGGTTCGCGATGCGCGCGCTTGGCCAGGCGCCGCTCTACATCGGCGACGTCGGCCAGCCGCGCGGCGGGCCGATGCCAACCGGCCACCAGAGCCACCAGATCGGCCTCGATGCCGACATCTGGTTCGAGCGCCAGCCTGGCACGATCCTGCCGCCGGCCGAGCGCGAGAATCCCAGGCTGCGCTCGCTGGTGCGCGCCGACGACAGCGGCATCGACGACGCGGTGTTCAGCCCGCACCATGTCCAGCTGCTCAAGACCGCGGCCGAGCGGCCGCATGTCGACCGGATCTTCGTCAACAAGTTCATCAAGCAGCGGCTCTGCCACACCGTGACCGGCGATCGGGCATGGCTCAACAAGCTCGTGGTCTGGGTCGGGCACGACGAGCATTTTCACGTTCGCCTCTACTGCCCGCCGGGCAATCCGCAGTGCCAGCCGCAAGCCGGCTACTACAAGGACGATGGCTGCGGCGAACCGCTCGCCATCTGGTTCACCCATCCGCCGGTCAAGCTGCCGCCGCCCGGCACGCCACAGGCGCCTTACCGGCCGAAACTGCCGGCCGCCTGTGCCGCCGTGCTCAAGGCGCCGGAGGCCGCGGCCGTTAAATAAACGGAAACATAACGAGGACCGGTTGGTAACCATGGGCCATGGCGGGGACGGTTGAACGCAGCCACCATACGCTCCGGCCGGCCCAGCCCCTATTATGGTCGTTTGTGCAACTAGTCCTTGCAGATCAATCCCTTAGCGCCGATCGCCCGTCAGACATCGACGTCGACCACCACGGGAGCGTGGTCGCTTAGGCCCTGGCCGCACCACTTCTCGAAGGTGCCGATCGCGACCTTCGCCCCGGAGAGCCAGGGCCGCGGCAGGAACACATAGTCGATGTGATAGGTCGGGCCGTCCTTGGTGCGGTCCCGCCAATAGAGCGTCGGCACGCTCTCCTCGCCGTGCGCCTCGCCGCGCAGCGCGTGCCAGGCGCTCAGGAGTCCGAACTGCTCCTCGAGGATCTTCACTTTGGTCGAGTGGTTGATGCGCCAGCCGGGCTTGTCCCAGATGGTGTTGCTGTTGAGGTCGCCTGCCACGACCGCCGGGCTTGCGCCCAGGAAGTCGCGATAGCGCGCGAGCCCGCGGCGCAGCGGCCCCAGCTGATGCTTGCGGATGCCGCCGGCGCTCGCATTCTGCGCCCATACGGCCAAGAGGTTGCATTCGGTCGGACCGTCGATATGCACCGGCGCCACATAGCGCAGCGACGGGTGATAGCCCTCGGCCAGCCGCGCCGAGTAGCGGCCGAAGGTGAAGACGGCGAGGCCCTTGTGCGGATTGCGCCCGACCCATACCGGCTCGCCCTCGATCCATGACGCCTTGGAGCGTTGGCGCAGCCGCGCCGGTTCGGCGCATTCGCTGACGATGGCGATGTCGGGCTCGAGCGACAGCAGCAGCTCCGCCTTGCGCTCGAGCGCCATGTTGCAGTTCCAGGCGACGATTCGCATTCGCCGGAATTCTAGCGCCTGGACGGCCTCAAAACCTCACGCCGAAGGCGACTTCGCCGCGGACCTCGGTGTCGAAGGGAACCACGGTCGTGTAGTTGCCCATGCCGGTGAGCGCGGCGGGGATCGAGGTCGTGAAGTTTGCCGATGCGGTGCCGGGAAATACCACCGCGACGCCGGCGCGCGCGAACATCTGCACCGGCGCCGCTCCGACGGGCACCTCGACATCGACGCCGATCATCGGTCGCGCCATCGTCTGCTGCTGCGACACGCCGACGACACCGGCGCCGAAGCGGCTTTGATCGGCGGTCTGGTTGAGCGTTACCGTCTGCAGATCGACGCCGCCAAAGACCGAGACGGTCGGCGACGGCGACATGGGAAGCGACAGCGACACGCCGCCATAGAACGCCGCCTCCCAGTTCGGCGTGGCGCTGATCGTATTGTCGATCTTGGGATGCGACTGGAAAGCCGACGGTGGCGAGCCGATGAAGGTCCCTAGTTCGGCGCCGAATAGCAGGCTTAAGAACGTGGCCGGCTGGCCGCTGGCTGACTGGCCTCCCCAGCTGGTGACGGGAATCAGCGCCCGTGCATCGAGGCCGATCAAGCCGAGGCTGCCCGAAACGTCGGTCGAGTCGGGAAAAGCGCTGCTGGTGACGACGGTGCTGTTTATGTGCTGCGAGAACGACGTCACGCCGCCCAGGACGGCGACGGCGAAGGTCGGTCCGTTGCCGAACGGCGCCATGCTGCCCGGCCCGCCCGTCTTTTCCTCCTTCTTCTCGTCCTTCTTCGGTTCAGCCTTTTGTTCTGGCGGCTTTTCCGGCGGCTTCGGAGCCGTCGTCCCTGGGCTGGGCTCGGGGCACTTCTCCAAGGGATTGACCTTCTTGAGATTGCCTTCAATCGCACTGAGCACGCTCTTGGCGGAGTTGAGGTTGTGAACGGTATTGGTGAAGTCGCGCAGCTTCTGCTCCTGTTCCCTGTCGACGGAGCCGCCCGCCTGCTTCGTGCCTTCTATGGTGTTGATCATCCCATCCAGCTGCTGTTCATCGGCCGGCAGGCCGGTGCTCGCTGATTCCGCCTCGACCGCCTTCTGGAGATCATCCACTTCGGTCGCCGCGGCCTTGCGCAGTTTCTCGAGCTCGCCTTTGGCCTTGTTGTACGTCGCGGCGTCGCACGCCTTTGCCGCCTTGTTCGCCTGCTCGACAAGTTCCGGATACCCGAGATAGTGGACGGAAATGTCCCAGTCTTCGCCCACCAGGTCGTCCGTACCCAGGCTGATCGTGGTCGTCTTGCCGGCCTCGACTTGGACCACGCGCCTGAAGGATCTGCCTTTGTATTTTATCAGGACGTAGCGCGTTCCTGTCGGCCCATCCTTGCTCGCCGACCCCTTGTCGTCAGTCGTGGTCTTCGTCCCCCCAATTTGGACGTCTGCCCCTTGCACTGGGGTCCCGCTTCCCGCGGCTCCATTCGTCAGATTGACTTGAACTGTGCCTGTCGTCGGCTGCGCCAAGGCCACCGTGGATTGCAGCGTGCAGGCGAGCGCGAAAGCGAAGAGCGTGGCAAGCCACGCGCCGGTCCGATGCAACATGTCCGCTGATCTCCCCCGAGAGTCGAACACGCGATGTCGCTCGATCGGCTAGCTTTGTAGCACACCTGCCGAGATTGATCACCAGGCCGCGAGCACGCCGGTGGAAATGCTACCGAATTATGTTTTCACTCGCCCTGTCCCAATAAGCTGCCGGCGCGGCGCGAGGAGCGGAAGAAGGCCAGGAAGATCTGGAAGCCCACCACCAGGTAGACCACCGACAGGCCGAAGGCGATGGCGAGACCGTGCCAGTGCACGGTCTTTTCCGCCAGGATCGCGCGCATGCCCTCGAAGATGTAGGCGGGCGGCAGGGCGTAGGAGATCAGCTGCATCCAGTGCGGCAGCACCGATACCGGATAGTAGACGCCGCTCATCGGCATCAGGATGAACACGGCGGCCCAGGCGAAGCTCTCGGCGCTCTGGCCGACGCGCATGATCATGCCCGACATGGCAAGCCCGATCGACCATGAGAACATCTGCAGGATGGCAAAGAAGGCGATCAGCGGCAGGCCCAGCGAATAGATCGAGTAGCCGAAGAACGCCCACGCCATCAGCGACACCGGGATCAGGCCGAGCAGCGTGCGCAGCAGGGCCGCGATGATGATGCCGGTCGCCATCTCCCAGGAGCGGATCGGGCTCACGAACAGGTGGCCGAGATTGCGCGACCACATTTCCTCCAGGAAGGCGATGGAGAGCGAGAGGTTGCCGCGCACCACGACTTCCCACAGCAGCAGGCCGGCCAGCAGCACGCCGGCCGCCTGCGCCACGAACGACGCGCGCGGCATCAGGTACTGGGTCATGAAGCCCCACATCACCATCTGCACCGCCGGCCAGTAGATGGAATCGACCAGCCGCATGACCGAGCTGCGCCAGATGTTGATGTGGCGCAGCACCAGGGCATAGATCCGGCCGGCCGATCCACTGAGAGCACCAGTCATTGCGCCGCCTCCCCCTTGCGCAGGGAATCGAGGCCGCGGCCACGGCCGCGCGCCATGTCGAGAAACACCTGTTCCATGTCCTCGCGGCCGAAGCGCTTGATCAGCTCGGCCGGCGAGCCGCGATCGAACACGCGGCCGGTCTGCATCAGGATGACGTCGTCGCACAGCCGCTCGACTTCGCCCATGTTGTGCGAGGCGAGCAGGATGGTGGCGTGCGTGTCACGCTGGTAGTCCTTCAGGTAGCCGCGCACCCAGTCGGCCGTATCCGGGTCGAGCGAGGCGGTCGGCTCGTCGAGCAGCAGCACGTCGGGCTTGTTGATCAGCGCCTTGGCGAGCGCCACGCGCGTCTTCTGGCCGGCCGAGAGCTTGCCCGACTGACGGTCGAGGAACGGCTGGATCTGCATCGCCCCGGCGATTTCCTCGATGCGGTGCGCCAGGTTCTTCACGCCGTAGAGCCGGCCATAGAAGCCGAGGTTCTGGCGCACCGTCAGGCGATGCGGCAGGTCGACATAGGGCGACGAGAAGTTCATGCGCGGCAGCGCGGCGTAGCGCCGGCGCCGCATGTCGATCCCCAGCACCTCGATGTCGCCGCCGGTCGGCTCGAGCAGCCCCAGCAGCATGGCGATGGTCGTGGTCTTGCCGGCGCCATTGCCGCCCAGCAGGCCGAGCACGGCGCCGGGCGCGACACTGAACGTCAGATCGTCGACCGCGACGATCTCGCCGTACACCTTGCGGAGGTGCCGGACCTCGATGGAGGAAGTCTGCGCCATGGCATCACAGCGCCTTCAGCGCCGCCTCGATGCGGTCGAGGCCCTCGCTGAGCTGCTCGGCGCCCGACGCGAAGCACAGCCGGATGTTGCCCTGGCCGCCGGCGGCGAAGGCCTCGCCCGGCGCCAGCCCCACCTTGTATTCCTTCGCGAGCTTCTTGCAGAAGGCCATGGTGTCCTTCACGCCCTCGACCGAGAAGAAGAAATAGAAGGCGGCGTCCGGCCGCGCGATGTGGATGCGCGGATTGGCCGACAGGCGCTGGAACACCTGCTCGCGCCCGGCGCGGCAGCGCTCGACCATCCTGGCGACGAAGTCGTCGCCCTTCTCCAGCGCGGCGATGGCGCCGCGCTGCAGGAAGGCGGGAACGCCCGACGTATTGATCTGCACCAGCTTGGCGAACTCATCGCCCAGCCCGACCGGATGGGTGAGCCAGCCCATGCGCCAGCCCGTCATCGCCCACGGCTTGGAGAAGCTCTGCAGCACCAGCAGCGGATCATGCGGGCCGGCGTGCTCGAGGAAGGACGGCGCGATCAGCCGGCCGTCGGCGCGCGGCGTGTAGGTCAGCCGCGCGTAGACCTCGTCGGCCATGATCCAGAGGCCGCGCTTCTTCGCGAACTCCAGCAGCGCGCGCTGCTCTTCCGAACTGATCGTCCAGCCGGTCGGATTGCCCGGCGAGTTGACGAAGATCGCGCGCGTGCGCTCGTCGATCGCGTCGAACACCTTCTGCAAGTCGAGCTTCCAGCCGCCGTCGGGCCGGCGGTCGAGCGCCACGTATTTCGGCTCGCCGCGCATCAGCCGGGTGGCCGAGGTGATGTTGGGCCAGATCGGCGAAACGATGACGATGTTGTCGCCGGGATCGAGCAGCAGCTGGCAGCACAGCAGGATGGCCTGCATACCACCGGTAGTAAGGCACAGGCGGTCGGTTCCGCATTTGATGCCGTACAGGCGCTCGGTATAGGCCGACATGGCGGAACGCAGCTCGGGCAGCCCGCGTTGCCAGGTGTAGAAAGTTTCGCCTGCCGCGAGCGCTTCGGCCGCCGCCTCGCGCACCACATCGGGCGTGACGAGATCGCCTTCGCCGAACCACAGCGGCACCACGTCAGGCTCGCCAAACACCGACATCGCGACTTCTGCGATGCCGGTTTCCGGCAGGCCGACCGAGGCATGGCCGCTCAGCGAGGCGCTAAAGCCCGGCGGCAGGAAGCGGGAGTTGTAGGGCATTGCGATACACCTGGGAGGCACGCACCTAGCGCATTGGCCGGCCTTTTGCCACCCGCTCGATGGCCCGCGGCCCGACTATTCTTGGCGCCATGACCTAGTCTGGCTTATCGTATTGCACTTCCTGGAGTTGGCTCGATGAAGCGCATCGCCCTCGGATTTTTTACCGCCCTCCTCGCTGGCGGCTGCGTGCACAGCTCGGCGATGGAGCAGGTCCATGCCGGCATGACCCACGACGAGGTGTCGGCCATCATCGGCAAGCCGGACGGCACCGCCAGCACCTCCGGCCGCTCGTGCGATCACTACACCATCCTCAAGGACTTCTGGAGGCGGGTGCCCTGGGATATGTCGGATCCCTACTACGTCTGCTACAGCGAGGACGGCAAGGTCGACACGTTCGGCCTCGCCAAGCCTGCCAAGCAGAGCGGCCTCTGAAGCGAAACGTGAGCGGCGACGACTACCAGCGCCGCAGCTACGGCGCCATTCCTGTCGGCACCGGCGAGAAGCCGGGCGTGGTCGTGGTCGACATGCAGCTGGGCTTCACCGATCCCCAGTATCCCTTGGGCGGCGCGCCGCTGGTGATGCGCGCGCTCGCGAACACCGAGAAGTTGCTCAAGGTGGCGCGGCGCGTCGGCGTGCCGGTCGCGGTGTGCAACACCGCCTACCTCAACGAGCGCGAGATGCCCTACTGGAAGATCACGGCGGTGCGCGAGACCTTCCTGCACAGCCATCCCAGCACCAGGCTCGACCCGCGCATCTACGACCCCGGTTATGATCTTCAGGTGACCAAAAAGGGGCCGTCGATCTTTTTTGAGACCGGTGTCGCCAACTATTTCAACAAGGAGCGGGTGGATACCGTCATCGTCACCGGCTGCAACACCTCGGGCTGCATCCGCGGCACCGCCATCGACAGCTTCAGCCTGCGCTATCGCACGCTTGTTCCCGAGGATTGCGTCGGCGACATCGAGGAACAGCCGCATCGTGACAATTTGCGCGACATCGGCAGGCGCTACGTCGATGTCGTCGACCTCGCCTTCTGCACCGACTACCTGGAGAGCTGGGCCCGACGCAACAGCCGGTGAGGTTCGGCGTTGTTCTCGTCGACCGGGCATATCGACGAGGGAGAACGATCATGGCCGAGCACCAGGAACGGGAGATCGGTGAGGCGATCGCGCGGGTATTCAGCGACGACAACGAAGGCGGCCTGTGCTGCACCCTCGAAGCGGTGAACAGCGAGGGCCAGGGCGTGGCCGTGCAGGTCATGCAGGACGCCATCAACATCTCGCCCTACCCCTTCGAGGAAAACCCGACGAACCGGCTGCAGGAGAGTGGCATCCTCGAGCACATCGGTGAGAGCGAAATCGAGGTGGTCGAGTGGAATAGCTCGAGTTTCGCCACCCTCGGCATCGACGGCCTCGACATCCAGGATGTCGCGGGCCTGGTCGACAAGGTCTTCGTCAAGCTGCTGGACTGCGACGACCGCAGCTACGCCATCAACGCCAACATCGAAGACCTTGGCTGAAGCCACCCTCCCCCGTCTTCGGGGGAGGTGAAGATTAACGAGCTTACAGCCCTGGCTTTTGCGGCCGATCGAGCACCTGGGAGGCAGGGCTGCAGGTACGGCGCGGCACGGCGATCGCGACCACGCGCTCGCCCTTCTTGAGGCATCCGTTGCGCCACTCGCCGGCGAAGGTTTCACCCGCGATCCGTGCCGTGCCGAAACCGTCCGGCAGGTCGGCCGCATAGTGGCCCTCGAATGTATCGTGCTCGTTCCAGTCGTAGCGCCCGAAGCCTTCGCGCTTCCCCAACCGGTAGGTGCCTTCGAAACGGTCGATCCGCTGGCCGTGCTCGTACCATTGCACGACGCCACGGCCTTCCTTGAGGCCCAACGGGCAGGCACCGGTCCACACGGCACGGTCGTGCGGCTCGGGATGCCAATCCCACATGCGACAGCCGGTCTGGGTGTCGAGCAGCCAGTTGCCCTCCTCGCACGGTTCAGTCCAGCTGATCTGCACGGAGTCGGGCTCGATCGACGGGCAGTCGGGCTCGACGAGCGCTACCTGTTGCGCTGACGTGGCCGCCGGCAGCACGGCAATCAACAGCACAGCCATGTAGGATGACACCCGCATTACGCTCCCCTCGCTGCCCCTGCGCGCACAACCGCGGACAGAAAAGGCAACGCGTAGGCCTGCGATTGGTTGCGGCGTGATACAATTTCGGAGCGTACTTACAGGGAGCGGCCATGACGCTGCTGATCGTCGGCCTCGTCGTCTTTCTCGCCGTGCACAGTCTCACGACGTTGCGTGCGACGCGCGCCGCGCTCGTCAGCGGAATGGGCGAAGGTCCGTACAAAGGACTGTATTCCCTCGCGGCGACCGTCGGACTGGTCCTGATCGTGTGGGGCTTCGCCCGCTATCGCGACACCAGCTACCATCAGCTGTGGAATCCGCCCTCGTGGCTCCATCCGGCGGCGTTGGTGCTGCTGTGGTTTGCCTTCGTGGCGCTGGCCGCCGCCTATTCCCCGCTGGGAAAGATAAAATCCACCCTGCGCCATCCCATGCTGGTCGGCGTCAAGAGCTGGGCGCTGGCGCATCTGCTGGTGAACGGCGACGTGGGCGGGATCGTGCTGTTCGGCAGCCTGCTCCTCTGGGCGGGCTACGACCGCATCGCCCTCAAACGCCGCGGCGATTCAGGTGCTGCTCAGGTCGACGGTGTCACGACGGGCGACGCCATCGCACTCGTCGTCGGCTCGGCGGCCTACGCCGCGATGTTCTGGCTGCACCCGCTGGTGATCGGCGTGGCGATCGTCTGAGAGACCCGCCGCTTTCAGCTGGCCGAAGCGGCCCCTTCCCTCTTTGCGGCGCGTTGCGCCATCAGCTCGTATTTGTGCGCGATGTCCTGCATCAGCGCCTTGGCCACCGGATCGTGCATCTGTTCGGCCATGGCAAGAGCCTCCTCAGCACGTTCTTGCCAGTATTTGGAGCTCCGCAGGCCGTCGTCCTTCATGGCGCGCGTCCAGTTCCCGATTGCAAGGTAATCCTAACGCCCCCGCGGGGGACGCCACCAGCCCATTACGTCGCCTCGCCGAAGAGTTCGGCGGCGATGCGCAGCAGCCGGGTTTCATTGACCGGTTTGGAAAGCAGCGGTGCCGCCCGGAATTCAGCGGGTATCACCGCAAGGTCGTCGTACCCGGTCAGGAAAACGAAGGGAACCGACAGGTCGCGAAGCTGCGAGGCGATATCGAAGCAGGTTTCCTCGCCGAGATGGACGTCGAGGACCGCGCCATCGAGGGTTATGCCTTGGCCGATCAGGGCGAGGCCGTCCAGCCGCCGCGGCGCCGGGCCGACGACCTCGCAGCCGCGGGCTGCCAGCAGGCCACACACCTGCTCGGCGACCAGCAAATTGTCCTCGACCACGAGAATCCTGAGGCCGGTCAAATCCGCGGCCCCATCCACTGACAGTCCCATTGGCGTCTCCCGCTTAGGACCAGTTCACCGCCGCTGAACGTTCGAAACCAACGGAAACCTCAGTCTCCAACGCAAACCCCCCACCAACGGCTGCATCTCGGCGGCGCCCCGAAGCTCATATTCGATGCTGCGGCGCACGAAACTCGTGCCGAATCCCGTCCGTGTTCCGCCGTCGACCTTCTGGCCGCCGGCTTCGGCCCAGTCGACCAGCGCCTCGCTGGACTCCTCCGTGCCGCCGATTTGCCAGGAAACTTGCAGTCGTCCGGACGGCCCCGACAGGCCGCCATACTTCACCGCGTTGGTGGCAAGCTCGTAGAACACCATGCCAAGCGTCGCCGCCGCATTGGGCGACAGCAACACCTGCGGCCCCTGGATTTCGATGTTGGCGGCGTCGCGCGCGACGTGGGACCTGAGCGCCGCCTCGATCAGCTCGCTGAGCGACGCACCCTGCCAGTTGCCGCGTGACAGCAGCTCGTGCGTCCCCGCCATGCCGCGCAGGCGGCCGAGGAAGGCATCGGCGAATTCGCCGTTCATCGAGTCGGCCCGCAAGGTACGGGTGGCGAGCGCGCTGATCGTGGCGATGATGTTCTTCACCCGGTGCTGCAGCTCGTAGAGCAGCACTTGCTGGCGGGCTTCGGCGTGCTTGCGCTCGGAAATGTCCAGCACGGCCGCGATGGCGCCGTGCGGCACGCCGTTCTCGGCCAGGATCGGCGTGGCCGAGACGAGGACGTCGAGGCGCTGGCCATCGCGCCTCAGAAGCTGGCCGTCGAAGTCCGAAACGACCTGTCCGTTGCTCGCAGCGACCCGCAAGGGGTGCTCCTCGGCGGCAAGCTCACGGTCGTCCCGGAACAGGCGGATTGGCACCGTCAGGGGACGCAGGCCGGGGCCGGCTTCGCCGGTCACCCCCAGGAGCTCGGCGCCGTAGCGATTGACCTGCACGCGGTCCGGATTGGCACTGTCCTGGTTGATCAGGATGCCCGCCGGCACCAGGTCGAGCAGGGTCTCGAGGCTCTGCACGCGGTTGCGCAAGTCGACCGTCAGTTCGCGGATCCGCGCCTCGGCGTCGCGCATCTTGGTGATGTCGACGAAGGTGAGCACGATGCCCGCGATGACGTTGTCGACCGTGCGGTAGGGCATCATGCGCATGACGTAGCGCGCGCCGGTGTCGGTACTCTCGATCTGCCGTTCGATAGTCGACAGGGTGCGCAGCACCCGCTCGGCATCCTCCTGCACGGTGTCCGCCTGGAAGCGGGCCCTGACATGCGTGATCGGCCGCCCGGTGTCGCTTTCGACCAGCCGGTAGATGTCCTTGGCGGCCGGCGTGAAGTTCTTGACGTTGAGGTTGCGGTCGAGGAACACCGTGGCGATCTGCGTGCTCTCGAGCAGGTTGGCGATGTCGGAGTTGGCCCGGCTCAGCTCCTCGACCCTGGAGTTCAGCTCGGAATTGACGGTCTGCAGCTCCTCGTTGATCGACTGCAGTTCCTCCTTGGAGGTTTCGAGTTCCTCGTTGGCCGACTGCAGCTCCTCGTTCATGGAGCTCAGTTCCTCGTTGCCCGACTTCAGTTCCTCGTTGGCCGATTCGAGCTCTTCCGTGGTGGTCTGCAGCCGTTCCCGGGTCGATCGCAGCTCGGACTCGAGCTGGAGCATGTTGGAGCTTTCGAGTTCCTCCTGCGCATCCGGCGTCTCCTCGGCCGCCGTCCGGATGCCGCCGACATCCTGGAAGATCACCATGAACAGCGGCTCCTGCGCCGGCACCGCCCGCAGCGGATGGATGATGAGGTCGATCTGTTGGCGGCCGCCGTTGGTGCCGACCGTGACGTTCTTTTGTATCGTCACCTGCCCGCTGGTCGCGGCGCGGTGCACACCGGCCCGCAGATCAGGGCGCAAGCCCTGGCGCGCCATGCTGAAGATGTCGATCTTGGGCGCGCCGGCCGCCAGCTCGAGGTACTTGCCGGTGCGGCTCGAGCCGTGCACCAGATCGCCATCGGCATTGATGATGACGTAGGCCGGCGCGTAGCGCTCAAGCAGCTGCCGCTCGGCCAGCGCCTGCAGCGGCTCGCGCTCGACCGTCGCAGGCGGAGCCGGTCCGAGCCGGCGTCGCGCGGCGTCGGACGAGGTCAGCGGAAATTCCGGAAGCCGCCGCTCGATCTGGCTGCGGCGACGGAAGATGCGGTGCGCCTTGTCGACCGTGGAGAACAGCCGGGTGTGCCGCGTCACGTTCTCCGAACTGCCGAGGAAGAGGTAGCCGCCTTCGTTCAACGAATAGTGGAACAGCGGAATCAGCCGGTTCTGCAGCTCCGGCGTCAGGTAGATCAGGAGGTTGCGGCAGGAGATCAGGTCGAGCTTGGAGAACGGCGCGTCGCGCAGCATGTTGTGGACGGAGAACAGGCAGATCTCGCGCAACTCCGAGGCGATGCGATAGGTCCCGTCCTCGCGCACGAAATACTGCGCCAGGCGGCTGGCCGGCACGTCCTTGGCGACGGTCGAGGGGAAGCGGCCGAGGCGTGCCACCTGCAGCGCCTGCTCGTCGATGTCACTGGCGAAGATCTGCAGCTTGGGCGCGGCCCGGCCCTTGGGCATGTGCTCGCGCATCAGGATGGCGATGGAATAGGCCTCCTCGCCGGTCGAGCAGCCGGGCACCCACACGCGCACCGTGTCGTCGGCGCCTTTGCCGTCGAACAGGCTCGGCATCACCTTTTCCTCGAGCGCCAGGAAGGCGGCCGGGTCGCGGAAGAAATTGGTGACGCCGATCAGCAGGTCCTGAAGCAGGACGTCGACTTCGCGCGGCTCCTTGCGCAGGCGATCGATGAATTCCGGCACGCTGTCGAGCTGCAGCACCTGCATGCGCCGCTGCACGCGCCGCGCCACGGTCTTGTCCTTGTAGCCGCTGAAGTCGTGGCCCGTGCGCGTGCGCAGCAAGGCGCAGATCTGGGTCAGGTGATCGGTAGCCTCGCTGATGTCTCCCGCCCGGCGCCGGCCGTCGAGATGGCGGAAATAGTCCGTGAGCTTGGGCGGGATCTCCGGCAGCGGCAGCACGAAATCGACCATGCCGGTGCTGACCGCGCTGCGCATCATGCCGTCGTACTCGGCTCCCTCCTGCGCGATGGTGAGGCCGCCATGCTCCTTGATGGCGCGCAGGCCGAGCGTGCCGTCGCTGCCCGAGCCGGACAGGATGATGCCCGCCGAGTGCTCGCCGTGCGCCTCGGCGAGCGACAGGAAAAAGCCGTCGATCGGCGTGCGTAGGCCGCGCTGCTCGATGGGATTGCCGAGCCGCAGCTCGCCGTCGACGACCGTCAGGCTCTTGTTGGGCGGAATGACGAAGATATGGTCCGCCTGGATCGCCATGTGGTCCTTGATTGCCGTGACCGGTATCGTCGCCAGGCGCTCGAGGATCGCGGCGAGCACGCTCTCGTGATCCGGATCGAGATGCTGGATGATCACATAGGCAAGTCCGCTGCCCGGCTTGATCGCCGGCACCATGCTTTCCAGTGCGGCAAGGCCGCCGGCCGACGTGCCAACGCCAACAACAGGAATGGTTCCCGGAGGATTGCCCTCGTCCTCCGGCGGTTGCCCGTCAGTCTTCGGCCTCTTCATCGAACGGCCGCTCCCCGTTGCGGCTCGAAGCAGTTCCCTGCATGAGCTGTCTGACCAGTTGCGCGCCCTGCTCGTGATCGCGCGCACGCGCTTCCAACTCGTCGGCCAAGGCCTGCCGCCGCTCGCGGCGCTCGCGCCGCGCCAGCAGCCGGGCAAGGGCGGCCCACTCGCGTTGCGCCCTCAGGAGCCTGCCAAGCGTCACTTCGATTTCGGTATCCTGGGCGCCAAGAACCGCGTCCGCCGCAAAGGCGTGTCCGAATTGGCATCGGAGCCGCAGCATGGACTCATCGGGCACTTCCCACAAGGCTTCACCGCAGTTCGGGCAGGCGAAGCGCGGCCGGCTTTCACGGCTTGCCCCGCCCTTCTCATTTGGATCTGGCAATTCTTGGGCAGCAATCGCCGCTTGGAGGCGAAGATCGACCGGCATTTCGGCGGGCGTCGGTCCGGCCGGTGCGCCGACCAACCGGGCGAGCAATTGCCCAATGGCGGCAGCCCCGCTGACGTGGTCGACGTCGACGTGACGCAAAGCGCTCCGGGGCATATCGGGCACCACGGCGTCTTCCGGCGACTGGACGATGGTCAGCCCGCCGCAGCGCTTGATGGCAAGCAGGCCGGCGGTGCCATCGGACAGTCCGCCCGACAGCAGCACGCCAATGACCCGACTGCCAAAAGTAACCGCGGCCGAGCGGAACAGCGGATCGATGGCAGGCCGGGTGAGGTTCTCGCGGGGCCCCCGCCGCAACAGCAGGTGGCTGTCGTGCATCATGAGATGCGCGCCGGGGACTGCGACGTAGACCTTGCCCGGCCCGATCGGCAGCCCGCCGACCGCCTCGATCACCGGCAACTTGCTCACTGGCTTCAGGATCGATGTAAGGTAGCTGACGGACCCCAGATGCAGGACGATCAGGACCGATGCCGCCAAATCCTGGGGCAGCCCCGCCAGCACGACCTTGAGCGCCTCCAGCGCGCCTTCGGAGCCGCCGATGACGACAATGTCATGATTGGCATGGGGGGCATGCCGGGCCTCGGAGGTCTCGTTCAAAGGGCGCCTCCAGTCTCCCCGGCAACAGGCAGACGAAATTATGCGTTAGGGGGGGGCCTTGCGACTGAGGACGCCGCCCGGGCCAAGGGGCCGGTCAGCCCGCCCAGCAGCATCCCCTCGATGACCCCCTTCATCTCTCCCGGTTCGAACGGTTTGGCGATCAACGGCGCTTGTCGGTACAGCTGCGGGATCAGGGCGAGATTGCTGTAGCCCGTCAGGAAAGCGAAGGGGATCTCGCGCTCCCGCAGAGCATCACAGATCGGGAAGCAGAAACGGCCGTCGAGATTGATGTCCAGTATCGCCCCATCGATCGGGCTGTGTCGGGCGAACACCAGACCTGTCTCAAGTCCCGCCGCCGGGCCGACCGGTTCCATGCCACATTCGGTTATGAAGTCACAGACAATCTCGGCCAGCAGGTAGTTGTCTTCCACCACGAGGATCTTTGATCCGGCGGGCATGATCCCACTCTTACTGCGGAAGAGCGACATGACAGTGTGACCATTCGGGAACCGGCTCTGGGACCGGCGCCTACATAAACAGATAGCCGGTGGGGTTGGTTGCCGCAACTGGGCTCTATTTTAACCCGCGATTCGGCATCGTTCGGTCGTGTCAGCCAGTTCGCCCGCAACAATCCCCGCCTACTGGGTGTTGTGTGTTGATGGAGCGGGCCACAAGCCCGGTACTGCTACAGCGTAACGTCAATCGCGAGGTCTAGTGATGAAGATGAACCCCGTACAGATCGAGCGGACCGAGCAGCAATTGCAGGTCGAGGCCATCCCATCGGCCCATCCGCTGGTGCCACAGCTCGAGCGCATCTACGGCGAGCACACCTATTTCCTGGACCGCAAGGGCCTCAATATCGTCGAGCCTGTCGAGGCACAGGAGGGCGACGGCCTCCTTGGCGTGGTGATCAACCTAGCCGACTGGACCGATGCGAGCGGCGCCGGCCTGCGGCCGCACGATCCCGAGCCGACCAGGCAGATGGTCGATCTCGAGACCGACTTCCGTCAGTGAATGACGTCATCCCGAGCACGGCGAGGGACCATTCACGCCCCTAAGGATCCCTCGCCAATGCTCGGGATGACAGCTAGGCCGTCACTCGGCGGCTTTGGCCGTCGCGGGCTTGGTCCACGTCTTGACGACCGGCAGCACTTCCTTGGCGAAGAGTCTTAGCCCGCGCTCGCACACCTCGTAGGGCGTGCCGCCGAAGCGGAAGGCGACGTTCATCTCGAAGTCGCCGAGAAGTTTGCGGCGCGCTTCCAGGCCACGCAGGATCTTGTCGGGCGTGCCCCACGACGCCGCCTGCATGAAGCCCGTCACCGCGCCCTCGAGCCCGCCCTTGCGGGCGATCTCGGCCTTCTGCTGGTAGGCGTCGTAGCCCTTCACCGTCTTGAAGTGCTGGCCCAGGAATTCGTAGTGGTGGAAATTGCTCTCGACGAACCTGCCTTGGTATTGGCGCGCTTCGTCCTCCGCCCTCGCCAGGTCGGTGCCGCAGACACAGAACTCGGTCAGCATGACGCGCGGCGGCTCGCTGCCATGGTACTTGCGGTGCAGCTCGCGGCCCTTCTCGATCGCCGGCAGCCGCATCTCCCACGGCCGGTCGGCGAACATCACTTGGTGCGCGCCGAGCCTGGCGGCGGAGTCGATCGAATCGTCGCTCGACGCCACGGCATAGATGCGGCCGTCGAATGAATAGTGCGGCCGTGGCCTGATCTCCGTCCTGGGCTGCTTGTAGTAGCGGCCGTTGCCCTCGATGACGCCGGTCCGCAGCGCCTCGATGATCATGGGCGCCGCCTCGTCGAAACGCGCCCGCGATTCGTCCATGGACAGGCGGAAGGCGGCGAACTCGCGCCGCGCCAGGCCACGGCCGATGCCGAAGCGCAGCCGGCCTTTGCTCAACAGGTCGACCACGGCCGCGTTCTCCGCCACGCGCAGCGGATCGTGCCAGGGCAGGATCACGGCGGCGGTGCCGACATCGATGTTCGGGCAGAGCGCCGTGAGGTGCGCCATCAGGGCGAGATTGTCGGGGACGAAGGAATAGTCGTTGAAGTGATGCTCGGCCGACCACAGGCAGTCGAAGCCCGAGTCGGCCGCCAGCCGGGCAAGCCGGATCTCCTCGCTCCACACGCGCTCGTCGCTGCAGTTCTCCCAGCCGTAGCTGGCGAACAGCATCATGAATCCGACGTCCATGGAGCCTCCTTCCTTCTCAGTGACTCGAAGCGCCTTCACACTCACCGTGTCATCCCGAGGGCGAAGCCCGAGGGACCTTTGAGGCCACAGCGAAGATCCCTCGCTTCGCTCGGGATGACACCGATGGCGTGGGAGCCACCGTGAGTCATTCGGCGGCTGCTTTCGCCTGCGCCTGCTGCTGCATCTGCAGCACCTGTTCCCAGCCCCGATAGCCGGTGAAGTTGTCCTTGTCGAAGAACAGCACCGGCCCGTCGCAGAAGAACAGGTACTCGGTGTCCTCGAGCGCCTCGGTGGCGCCGTGCACCATGCCGTTCTGCTCGTGCAGGAAGTCGCCAGCGTTGTAGACGTTGTTGCGCACCTTGAGCTTGCCCTTGAGCACGAAGGCGAAGGCGGCGCTCAGGTGCTTGTGCGGCGGCGCCACATAGCCCTTCTTCCATTTCAAGAGCACCGCCCAGCGGCCCGATTCCTGGCCGACCCACAGCACCTTGGTCCAAGCCATGCCGGGCTTGCTCTCGATCCAGGGGATTTCGGACGAGCGGGTGATGGAATCGGCCAGCTCGCTGTTCAGCGGGCGGATGTCCTGCGGCAACGCCATGCGGTCCTCCCTTGCGGCCGCAAAGCATGCACCTGCCGGGAGCCCTCGTCGATTCCCCCTGGAGCGCGATGCGAAAGCCGATGCTGCCCACGTTTCAAGCTGACGGTTATGGCTTTTTCCCGACGACGCAGTGCATGGGATGCGCCATGAGCAGCAGACCCTGCGCTGCCGCGGCATCGCGCGCGGCACGCCAGGCGATGGTCTCGTCGGGCGTGAGTTGCGCCAGCAGGTGGTCCTCGCGGTAGCGCCAGATCGGCCCGGCCGGGCGATCGAGCGTCACCAGCGCCGGGAAGCAGGTCAGATCGACCAGGCCAGCCTTGCGGGCGCGGCGATAGAGGCTCGCATCGGCGACGCCTGAGGCGGCAACCGATTGCGGCGGCGTGGCCATGCGCGCATGCAATCCCTCGGGCGGCGCGACGTTCCACCATTGCGGCAGATCGATGGAGCGCACGATCACGCCAACCCGACCGCCCGGTCGGGCGACCCGCACCATCTCGGCCAACGCCCGGTCGGCGTCGCACTCCTCGAGCACCGTCACGGAGAAGATGCAGTCGAAGGAGGCGTCGGCAAACGGCAGCGCCTCCGCATTGCCTGATGTGAACCGGATGCGGCCGGCGAGCCCCTGCGCCCTGGCGAGCGCCTCGGCCTCACCCAGCAGGAACTGGTTGGTGTCGACGGCGGTGATGGGATTGGCCTCGCCCAGCCGCTCGGCCAGTCGCCGGTCGAGCGAGCCCGCGCCACAGCCGACGTCGAGGATCTTCTCGCCGGGCCGCGGTGCCATCAGGTCGATCAAGGTCCGGAACATCGCCTGATAGGTCGGCGAACGGGCGCGGTCCTCGAGCGCGGCGACGCCACCCAGGTGCGGTCCGCCCAGGATCACGAGGCTGTAGCGCTCGGCGAGCCGCGGCACGGCCGGCGCCCATTGCGAGGGCGCGAGGAAGAACGGCAGCAGGACGAGCGCCGGACCCGACCCCTCGATGCGATAGGTGATGCCGGCGTGCGTTCCGATCCGCCCGACGCCGGCCCTTGGGACACTGGACCTTGGAACATCCGCCGTCGTCGCGGCGAGGTGGCCCAACAACTCGCGCACGATCTCATCGGTGCGATCGGCCACGACGTCGGCCCATCCCGGCGCATCGTAGCCGCCGAGCACATATCGGCGCGCGCCGGCGAGACGCTTCGCGGCGCGGGCCGTCACGTCGGCCGTCAAGCCCTTCTCGCCCGCGATCATCAGCAGCCGCCCGGCGATAGCGCCGAAAGGCGCCGGATCGAGCCGCGTCGGCACGCAGAGCGTGACGCTCGCAAGCCGCGCCGGAAAGTCGGCGGCGAGGCCCGTGATGTCGCCTGCCATCTGCGTCGCGACATGCGCCGCGCCGAGGCCGAGATGGTCCCACAGGGCAATCAGCCGCTCGGCGAGCGGCAGGTCTTTATTAGTCGGCTGGTCCACTCAATCGCCTTCCGTGCCGCCACGCGCTAACGTGCAGCACCTCAAACACAAGAGCCTGTCATGAAACCCAACGCCGGCACTCTGATCAACCTCAAGCGCCTGGACGCGGCCATGGAAGCGCACGGGCTCGATGCCCTGGTGGCGCGGGCGGGGCTGAACTTCACCTATCTCGCGGGCTTCGCCTATCCCGGCACGCTGGCGCGCCACGTCGACCTCGCCGACTCGCCGCGCGCGGTGTTCGTCGTCTGGCCGAGGAAAGGCGAGCCGCGCATCGTGCTGAACGCCATCGCCCGCGACCTCGCGGCGCGCGATTCCTGGATCGAGAAGTTCGACGTCTACGAGGGCTATGTCGAGGCGCCCGTCGCGCGGCTGGCGACGACGCTGAAGGACATGGGCCTGGCTGATGCCAAGGTCGGCTTCGAGCTGAACTACATCAATGCCGTCGACTGGTCGGCGCTCCGCCAGGCGCTGCCCGGCATGGACATCTCGGACTCCGCCGCGCTGATGGACTTCGTGCGCGCCGTGAAGACCGAAGGCGAGATCGAACGGCTCAGGATCGGCGCCGACATCCTGGACGACGCCTTCGCCGCCTGCTTTCCGCTGGTCAAGCCCGGCATGCGCGAGCGCGACCTGCATGGCGCCTTGTGCAATCACTGTCTGGCAGGCGGCGCGGAGTTCGTGCATGGCATCCTGAACTCGGGGCGCAACACCGTGTCCTACGGCGGCGAGAGCGACTTCGCCTTCGAAAGGGGCGATGCGATCCGCACCGACTATGTCTGCTACGTCAAGGCCTATCCCGGCCACCAGTCGCGCTGCGCCATCGTCGGCCGCGCCAGCGCCAAGCAGAAGCAGGAATACGCCGTTGCGCGCGACGTCTACCTCGATTCCTGCCGGCAGCTGGTGCCCGGCCGCACCGCGGGCGTGGTCTACGACTACGTTGTCAAGCGCTTCGCGCGCGAGAGTCTCGATTATCACCACATGATCGCCGGCCACTCGGTCGGCGCCTGGTGGCACCAGCAGGAACCGGTGATCAGCCGCGGCAATCCCGGCGTGCTCGAGGAAGGCATGGTGATCGCCATGGAGCCGCATCTCGGCCATTGGCACATCCAGGACATGTGGGTGGTGCGGGCCAACGGACCCGAGCTGATCTCAGCGAAAATGTCGACGGAGCATCTCTTCGAGTGCGGCTGAATGGCCGCGGGCACCGCTTCAGGAACTCGTTCTTCGGGCGGGGCGTTTACCCCACGCTAACCACGGAGAAGGAGGCACGACAATGACACGTACTATCGTTGCTCTAGCCGCGCTTCTCGCCGCGGCCGGCATCGCCAATGCGCAAACCACCTCCCCCAAAGGCTCGACCATGCCGCCGGCCAGCGGTTCCGGCACGACGACCATGCCGAACAGCGGCGCCGCGGGTGACATGACGAGTGCCGAGATCAAGTCCAAGCTCGAAGCCAAGGGCTATAAAAATGTGACCGGGCTGAAGCAGGACAAGATGGGCAACTGGACGGCCAAGGCCACCAGGGGCGCCAAGCAAGTCGCCGTGTCGGTCGATCCCAAAGGCATGGTCAAGGAAGCGCAGCAGTAGGCGCTCCCCTCGACTGAAGCCGAGTCTCCTCCCCTTCCAGACGGGGGAGGAGATCTTCCAGCCGCTTGGCCACGGCGTCGCTCCCGGGTAACGTCGGGCGATGCCGCCTGCCTGCTCATGACTTCAGCCGCGACGCCGGGGCAGATTCCCCGTTCGATCCACCTGTTCGAACGCTTGCAGATCACGGCGCTTGCGGTGGGCTGGGTCAACGCCGCCGTGACCTACCGTTCGCTGCTGCGCGCCAGGCTAAATCCCTACCTCTTCGGCATGGTGCTGATCCTGATCAGCGTCGCCGTGGTGCTGCTGATCCATCGCATCTCGCGCCGGCACAGCGCGACAGGCGTCTGGATCCTGGTGGCGATCTCGGGGCTGTTCGTCGTGCCGTGGCTGGTGCTCGTGCGCCATCTCGGCGTTGGCAGCCTGACGGGCCTGCTGCTGATCTTCCAAGGCCTGCTGCAGGCGGCCTCGCTGGCACTGCTCGGCACCCACGACTCGCGGCTCTGGATCGACGAACGGTAAGACCAACGGTAGGGCCGTCGCACGCCCGGGCTGTCAGCCACGGCTGACGAGCGCGCGGTTCTCCAGCCGGCTCAACAGACGCACCAGCGGCCACAGGATCAGGAAATAGATCACCGCCGCCATGACGATGGGCGTCGCGTTGAAGCTGACGCTCTGCGCCTGGCGGGCCTGGAACAGGAGTTCGGGGACCGCGACGACGCTGCCGAGCGAGGTGAGCTTCACCACTTCCAGCGTGTTCGACAGCAGATCCGGCAGCACATTGCGCACGGCCTGCGGCAGGACGATCCAGGTCATGGCCTGCAGGCCGGACAGTCCGGTCGAGCGCGCCGCCTCGATCTGGCCATGCGGGATCGATTCGATGCCGGCGCGCAGGATCTCGCCGTAATAGGCGCCGGTGTTGAGGAAGAAGGCGATCGCCACGCAGGCGAAGCCGCCGAGCTCGAGGCCGGCGAAGGGCAGCCCGGCGAACAGCAGCACCAGCAGCACCAGCGGCGGGAAAGCGCGGAAGAAATCGACCCAGGCCATCAAGGGCCAGCGCAGCAGCGGATTCCTGGACTGCGCCAGCAAGGCGAGCACCAGCCCGCCCGCCAGGCCGAGTGGCACGACCATCAGCGACAGGAGCACGGTGTTCAAAAGGCCGGCGAGCACGATCGGCATCGCTTGGCGAGCCATGTCGGCGTTGAAGAACGACTGGACTATCGCTTCCATGCGAACCACGGCTCCCTTTACCGTCTCCAGGAGAATCTGGTCTCGATCCAGCGCGCGCCGACCACCACCGGCAGGAACAGGATCAGGTAGGCGGCCGCCCCCATCATCAGCGGCGAAGGATTGTAGGAATTCGACACCGCCGAGCTCGCCATGCCCAGGATCTCGTGCAGCGCCACGACGGTGCCGAGCGCCGTGCCTTTGGTGATGGCGATGGTGCGGTTGGTGAGAGGCGCGATGGTGAGACGGAGCGCCTGCGGCAGCACGACGTTCATCAGGGTCTGGCCGAAGCTTAGCCCGGTCGAGCGCGAGGCCTCCCATTGGCCCTTGGGCACCGAGGTGATGCCGGCCCAGAAGATCTCCTCGGCGAACGCCATAAGCACCAGGGCGAGCGACAGCCAGGTCGAGACGAAGGCGGTCGGGGCCGGCTGCAGCCCGAAATAGATCAGCACGATGATCACCAGTGGCGGCAGCGAGCGGAACAGGTCGACGACGAAAATGATCAGCCAGTTCAGCGGCCGCACACCGAGGCTCCTGATCAGCGCCAGCAGCAGCCCGGCCAGGATGCCGCTCACCACGATCAGGATGGCGAGCTCGATGGTGAGCCAGGTCCCCGCCACGATGTCCGGCAGGTACTTCGCCATGACCTTGGCGTTGAAGAAGGTGTCGAGGAACTTGTTCATCGCTGGGAGCGCGCCACTCCAGTGGCATTAGTGACGCTGGATCTGCCCGATGAACGCCCGCGTGCGCTCGTGGCCCGGGCGCTCGAAGATGTCGGCCGGGCTGCCCTGCTCGACGATCTGGCCGTGGTCCATGAACAGCACGCGGTCGGCGGCGGCGCGGGCGAAGCCCATCTCGTGGCTGACCACGATCATGGTCATGCCGCTTTCGCGCAACGACCGCATGACGGCCAGCACCGAGCCCACCAGCTCGGGATCGAGCGCGCTGGTCGGTTCGTCGAACAGCATCACCTTGGGCTCGAGCGCGATGGCGCGTGCGATCGCCACCCGCTGCTGCTGGCCGCCCGACAGCTCGGCCGGCCGATGGCTGGCGCGATCGGCGAGGCCGACGCGCTCGAGCGCGGCGTGACCGAGGGCTTCGGCCTCGGCGCGGCCCCTGCCCGCCACCTTGCGCAACGCCAGCGTGACGTTGCCCAGCGCCGTCATGTGCGGATAGAGGTTGAAGGACTGGAACACCATGCCGATGCGCTGGCGGGCATGGTTGATGTCGGTGCGCGGGCCGAGCATGTCGATGCCGTCGACCACGACCGAGCCCGAGTCGGGCGCCTCCAGCCGGTTGAGGCAGCGCAGCAGCGTCGACTTGCCCGAGCCCGACGGGCCGATCACGAACACCAGCTCGCGCTCGGCGACATCGAGGTCGACGCCTTTCAGGACGTGCAGCGGACCGAAGTGCTTATGGATGGCACGGGCGGTGACGATTGGCTCGGGCATGGATGACGGCACGGATGTCATCCCGAGCAAAGCGAGGGACCTTTCTGCGGCCTCAAAGGTCCCTCGGCCTGCTGCCTCGGGATGACAGCTTTAGCCACAGTGCAACTCATGTGGAGTCGGATCGTAGCCCGGCATGCCCGGCACGCCGTAGCCCGGCGTGATCACGACGGCGAGATCGTCGGCCGCCGGCTTCTTCTTGAACCACTTCTCGTAGTACGTGGCGATCGTGCCGTCCTTCTTCATGCAGTCGAGCGCATCCTGCAGCTGGTTGCGCAGCTGGACATTGTCCTTGCGCGTCGGTGCCGCCCAGTGCGCGCGCGTCTCCTTGAGCTCGAGGTCGGCCACGAACTGCGGGTTCTGCTGCGCGGTGTAGACGATCACGGTGTTGCCGCCCAGGGTGGCGTAGGCGCGGCCGGACAGCACCGCTTGCGTCGCATCGGGCTGCGTGTCGTAGGCCTGCACGTCGAACCCGATCTCCTTGCCCTTCTGCTTGGAGAGCGTCTCGTAGGGCGTGCCTTTGTTGACGGCGACCGCCTTGCCCTTGAGGTCTTCCCAACCCTTGATCGGCGGCGTGCCCCTCTTGATGCCGAACTGGAA
>JBPYDO010000397.1:0-13790 GCA_051985755.1 Reyranella sp.
CGCTTCCTTCTGTTCCGTCTCGGCCGACGGACCGCTGTCCTGGCCCTTGGCGGCGGCATCGCGCTCGACGAACTCGATCACGGCCATCGGAGCGGCATCACCGAAGCGGTAGCCCGCCTTCAGGACGCGCAGGTAGCCGCCGTTGCGCTTGGCGTAACGCGGGCCGAGCGTGGTGAAGAGCTTGTCGGCGACGTAGGGATCGCGCAGGAAGCCGATCGCCTGGCGGCGGGCATGCAGGCCGCCCTTCTTGCCGAGCGTCACCAGCTTCTCGACGATCGGACGCAGGTCCTTCGCCTTGTGCAAGGTGGTCGTGATCTGCTCGTGCTTGATGAGTGCGCCGGCGAGATTCATGAACATCGCCTTGCGATGCTCAGCCGTGCGGTGGAATTTCCGGCCGCGATTTGCGTGACGCATGACCCTTACCCCTTATCGGCCCGACTGGCGGCCTAGTACGGCTCTTCCAGCCGCTTGGCCATTTCCTCGATATTGTCCGGCGGCCAGCCCGGGATCTCCATGCCGAGGTGCAGGCCCATGCCGGCCAGCACTTCCTTGATCTCGTTGAGCGACTTGCGGCCGAAGTTCGGCGTGCGCAGCATCTCCGCCTCGGTCTTCTGCACGAGGTCGCCGATATAGATGATGTTGTCGTTCTTCAGGCAGTTGGCCGAGCGCACCGACAGTTCGAGCTCGTCGACCTTGCGCAGGAGGTTGCGGTTGAACGGGAAGTCGTCCTGCTGCTCCTCCTTGCGGACCTCGCGCGGCTCCTCGAAGTTGATGAAGAGCTGCAGCTGGTCCTGCAGGATACGGGCGGCCAGCGCCACGGCATCGGCCGGCGCCGTCGTGCCGTTGGTCTCGACCGTCATCGACAGCTTGTCGTAGTCGGTCACCTGGCCGACGCGGCTGTTTTCGATCTTGTAGGAGACGCGCTTCACCGGGCTGAATACCGAATCGACCGGGATCAGGCCTATCGGCGCGTCCTCCGGACGGTTGGCCTGCGCCGGGATGTAGCCCTTGCCGGTGGCGACCATGAGCTCCATCGAGATCGAGGCGCCGTCGTCGAGGGTGCAGATCAGGTGCTTGGGATCCATGATCTGCACGTCGCCGGGCAATTCGATCATGCCGGCGGTGACTTCGCCCGGGCCGACGGCGCGCAGATAAAGGCGCTGCGGGCGGTCGCCCTGCATCTTCACGGCCATCGCCTTGATGTTGAGCACGATGTCGACCACGTCCTCGCGCACGCCGGGGATCGAGGAGAACTCGTGCAGCACGTTGTCGATCTTGATCGACGTGACGGCGGCACCCTGCAGCGAGGAGAGCAACACGCGGCGCAGCGCGTTGCCGAGCGTCAGCCCGAAGCCGCGCTCCAGCGGCTCGGCGACGATCGTCGCGGTGCGCACGGAGTCGACGCCTGCCTCGGTGACAAGCTTCTCCGGCTTGATCAGGTCCTGCCAGTTTTTCTGAAGCACGGGGGGCTACCTTTCTAGACCGGTCGGTTCATGCCGCTGGCACCAGGGGCGCGGGAAGCGGCGACAACTCTCGAAAGCGGCCGATGGCGGAAGGCCTCGGCCGGACTTCTGACTACGACGCTTCACACCCGCCGACGCTTGGGCGGACGGCATCCATTGTGCGGGATCGGCGTCACGTCGCGGATGGCGGTGACGGCGAGGCCGACTGCCTGCAGGGCACGCAGCGCCGATTCGCGGCCCGAGCCCGGACCGCGCACCTCGATCTCGAGCGTACGCATGCCGTGTTCCATCGCCTTGCGCCCGGCATTCTCGGCCGCCATCTGGGCGGCGAACGGAGTGCTCTTGCGCGAGCCCTTGAAGCCCTGCTGGCCCGACGACGACCAGGCGATCGTGTTGCCCTGCGCGTCGGTGATGGTGACGATGGTGTTGTTGAACGAGGCGTTCACGTGCGCGACGCCCGCGATGATGTTCTTGCGCTCCTTGCGGCGGGGACGCGCGGCAGGTGCGGCGGCGGCACCGCTCGCGGCGGCGGCTGCAGGCTTGGCCATGATCCGATTCCCCTCGAGTTACTTCGTGACTTTCTTCTTGCCAGCGATCGGCTTGGCGGGGCCCTTGCGGGTGCGCGCATTGGTGTGCGTACGCTGGCCACGCACCGGCAGCCCGCGGCGATGCCGCAGCCCCCGGTAGCAAGCGAGATCCATCAGGCGCTTGATGTTCATCGCCACTTCGCGGCGCAGGTCGCCCTCCACCGTGTAGTCGCGATCGATGGTCTCGCGGATGCGGATGACTTCGTCGTCGGTGAGGGTGTTGACCCGCCGCGACTCATCTATCCCCACTTTCCCCAAGATCTCCCTGGCCTTCGCGTGGCCAATTCCGTGGATGTACTGCAACCCCACCACCACGCGCTTGGCGGTAGGAATGTTGACACCGGCTATACGAGCCAAATTTCCAACTCCTTCAAAGACTTACGGCGCGCTCGCGCGCGCCCGTATGACGATCCGCTGGCCCCGGAAAAGCGCGCGATTATAGGGACCAGGACCTTCGAGTCAACGGACCTCGCGGTTGTCAAGCCCCTGCCAAAACAGCGCGCTTTTGCCCCTCCCAGCCCCTGCCCCGGCCTCATAGGGCGGCGCGGATTTGGCGGTACACCTCGTCCATGCTCGCCATGCCGCCGACCGTCCGCAGCACGCCGCGGGAGCGGTAATAGGGCAAAAGCGGCTCGGTCTGGGCCCGATAGGCGGCCATCCGGGTCTTCATGGTCTCTGCATTGTCGTCCTTGCGCCGGGTGAATTCCCTCGAGCCGCAAACGTCGCAGACCCCCTCGACCTTGGGTCGCTTGAAGACATCGTGATAGCCGGCGCCGCACTTGACGCAGGTGAAACGCCCGACGATCCGCTGGGTGAGCGCCTTCTCGTCGACCTCGATCTCGATCACCCGGTCGAGCTTCTTGCCCAACCGGGCCAGCATGGCATCCAGCGCCTTGGCCTGGGCCTCGGTGCGCGGGAAGCCGTCCAGGATGAAGCCCTTGGCGCAGTCGGGCTGGGCGATGCGGCGCTCGATCAGGTCGACCATCAGGTCGTCGGGCACCAGCTGGCCCTTTTCCATGATGCCCTTGGCCTTCTGGCCGAGCTCGCTGCCCGAGGCGACGGCGGCGCGCAGCATGTCGCCGGTCGAGAGCTGGACCAAGCCGCATTCCTGCTGCAGCCGCTGGGCCTGCGTGCCCTTTCCCGCGCCTGGCGGCCCGAGAAGTATGATGTTCATTGGCGGGTCCCCCAACCGCGGCCCTCAGCGGCCGCGGCCCCTCAGCCGGGCCCTCTTGATGAGGCCCTCATATTGATGCGCCAGCAGGTGCGCCTGGATCTGGGTGACGGTATCGAGGGTGACCGAGACCACGATCAGAAGACTGGTGCCGCCGAAGTAGAACGGCACACCGCCGCGCGCGATCAGCAGCTCGGGCAGGATGCAGACCGACGACAGGTAGAGAGCGCCCAGCACGGTGAGCCGGGTCAGGATGTATTCCAGGTACTCGGCGGTGTTCTTGCCGGGCCGGATGCCTGGCACGAAGCCGCCATTCTTCTTGAGGTTCTCGGCCGTGTCGTTCGGGTTGAAGACGACGGTCGTGTAGAAGAAGCAGAAGAAGACGATCAGGCCGACATAGGCCAACAGGTAAAACGGCGTGCCGTGCGAGAGGTAAGTCTGCAGGAACTGGGCGATGCCGCCTTCGCTGGCATTGCCCTGAAAGGAAGCGATGGTCGCCGGAAACAACAGCAGCGAGGAAGCGAAGATCGGCGGGATCACACCCGAGGTATTGATCTTGAGCGGCAGGTGCGAGGCCTCGCCGCCATACATGCGGTTGCCGACCTGACGCTTGGGATATTGCACGACGATTCGTCGCTGCGCCGTCTCGACGAAGACCACCACCGTCACCACCAGCGCAACGCCGACCGCGAGCCCGATGATGAACAGCGCCGACAGGGCGCCGGTGCGGCCGAGCTCGAGGGTCTCCGCCAGCGCACTCGGCATGCGGGCCACGATGCCGGAGAAGATGATCAGCGACACGCCGTTGCCGACGCCGCGCGCCGTGATCTGCTCGCCGAGCCACATCAGTAGCAAGGTGCCGCCGACCAGGGTGACGACGGTGACGAAGCGGAAGAACAGGCCGGGATCGTGCACCGCCGGCCCAACCGACGTGTGGTAGCCCTCCAGCCCGACGGCGATGCCGTAGGCCTGGAAGGCGGCCAGCACCACCGTGCCGTAGCGCGTGTACTGATTGATCTTCTTGCGGCCGGCCTCGCCCTCCTTTTTCAGCGCCTCGAGCGAGGGCACGACCGTGGTCAGGATCTGCATGATGATCGATGCCGAGATGTACGGCATGATCGACAGCGCCAGGATCGACATGCGGCCGAGCGAGCCGCCCGAGAACACGTCGAGCATGCCGCCGATGCCGCCGGCATTGCGCTGGAAGATCTCGGCGATGGCCGCCGGGTCGACGCCGGGCACCGGGATGTAGGCGCCGATGCGAAACACGATCAGGGCGCCCACGGTGAACCACAGGCGCTTCTTGAGCTCGCTCGCCTTACCGATCGCGCCCCAGTTCAGGTTTGATGCCAGTTGCTCTGCGGCGGATGCCATGGAACCTCACGCGAAAACGACGACCACCGAACGCCCAACTCGCCGGGCGGCCCTCCGCCCCAGCCGGCCCGCTTAAGCGGCCGGTGCGGCCGGCTTGGGCGGCAAGTCGACCTTGCCGCCGGCCTTCTCGACGGCGGCGATCGCCGACGCCGAGGCGCCCGCGACCTTGACCTCTATTTTGGTCTTGATTTCGCCTTTGCCAAGGAGGCGCACGCCGTCCGAGGCGTGCTTAAACAGGCCGGCCGCCTGCATGGCGGCTGCATCGATCGGCTTTGCCGCGTCGAGCTTCTTGTCGTCGATCGCCTTCTGCAGGGTGCCGAGATTGACATGCTGCCAGATCTTCTGGCTGGGCGGGCGGAAGCCGCGCTTGGGCATGCGCCGATGCAGCGGCATCTGGCCGCCCTCGAAGCCCTTGATGGCGACGCCGGTGCGCGCCTTCTGGCCCTTCACGCCGCGGCCCGAGGTCTTGCCCTTGCCCGAGCCGATGCCGCGGCCGACGCGCATGCGGGCCTTGCGGGCGCCTTGGTTGTCGGCGATCTCGTGGAGCTTCATCGTCAATTCCCTCCGCGCTGCCGCTCCGCGGGCTTCAGCGCGCTTCCTCTTCGATGCGCACCAGGTGGCGCACCTTGTTGATCATGCCACGCACTGCGGGCGTGTCCTCCAGCACGCGGCTCCTGTGCCGCTTGTTCAGCCCCAGCCCGACCAAGGTCGCAAGCTGGTCGTCCGTGCGCCCGATCGGGCTGCCGGTCTGGGTGATCTTGATCTTCTTCGCCTCGGCCATGGCCCTCTCCGATCCTTCGCCTACTGAGCGGCGGCCTCGGCCGCGGCGGCGTCGTCGCGGCGGCCCAGCAGATCGCCGACCTTCTTGCCGCGGCGGGCCGCGACCATGCGCGGCGAATTGAGCTGCTGCAGCGCCTGGAAGGTCGCCTTGATCATGTTGTGCGGGTTGGAGGTGCCGACCGACTTGGCGACGATGTCCTTGATGCCGAGCGTCTCGAAGACGGCGCGCATCGGGCCGCCGGCGATGATGCCGGTACCGGCCGGTGCGGCGCGCAAGGTCACCTTGCCGGCGCCGAAGCGGCCTCTGACGTCGTGATGCAGCGTGCGTCCGTCGCGCAGCGGCACGCGGATCAGCGCCCGCTTGGCGGCCTCGGTCGCCTTGCGGATCGCCTCGGGCACCTCGCGCGCCTTGCCGGCGCCGTGGCCGACGCGGCCGCGCTGGTCGCCGACCACCACGATGGCGGCGAAGGCGAAGCGCCGCCCGCCCTTCACGACCTTGGCGACGCGGTTGATCGTCACCAGCTTGTCGGTGAGCTCGGATTCCTCGTCGCGGTCGCGGTCGCGGCCCCTGTCGCGCTGCGAACGGCCGAAGCCGGGTGAACGAGCCATGTGCTAACTCCCGATTGCTAACCGACGATCAGAACGACAGGCCGCCCTCGCGGGCGGCGGTGGCCAGCGCCTGGACGCGGCCGTGGAACATGTAGCCGCCGCGGTCGAAGATGACTTCCTTGACGCCGGCGGCGATGGCGCGCTCGGCGATCAGCTTGCCGACCTCGGTCGCGGCATCCTTGTTGGCCCCGCTCTTCAGCTTGCCCTTCAGTCCCTCGTCGAGCGACGAGGCGGCGGCGAGCGTCGTGCCCTTCCGGTCATCGATCACCTGGGCGTAGATGTGCTTGCCGGAGCGGAAGACGCTCAGTCGCGGGCGGCCGCCGCCGGCCTGGCGCACCGCGTAGCGCGTGCGCCGCTGTCGGCGGGCATAAAGGGCATTGCGGTTCGACATGGTCTCTCGCCTCTACTTCTTCTTGCCTTCTTTGCGCCGGATGTGCTCCCCGGCGTACTTGACGCCCTTGCCCTTGTAAGGCTCGGGCGGACGCAAGGAACGGATCTCGGCCGCCAACTGGCCAACCTTCTGCCGGTCGGCGCCGCTGATCTCGATCTCGGTCGGCTTGGGCGCCTTGATCTGGATTCCGGCGGGGATCGGCACTTCGACGTCGTGGCTGTAGCCGAGCTGCAGCTTCAGCAACTTGGCATCGGCCTGGGCGCGGTAGCCGACGCCGTTGATCTCGAGGTTGACCGTGAAGCCGTCCGACACGCCGCGCACCATGTTGCGCGCGAGGTTGCGCGCCGTGCCCCACTGCATGCGGGCCTGGCGGCTCTCCGAGCGCGGCTTGAAGACCAGCTTGTCGCCGTCCTTGGCCACGGCGACGTCGTCGTGCACCACGAGCGACAGCTCGCCCCTCTTGCCCTTGACCTTGATCGCCTGGCCCTTGAGGTCGACGGTGACGCCGCTCGGGATGGCGACGGGATTCTTGCCGACGCGCGACATGGCTAAAACACCTTGCACAGGACTTCACCGCCGACATTGGCGGCCCGCGCCTCGGCGTCCGACATGACGCCGCGCGGGGTGGAGAGGATCGAGATGCCGAGGCCGTTGAAGTGGCGCGGCAGCTCGCGGATCTTGGAATAGACGCGGCGGCCGGGAGTCGAGACGCGGCGGATGTCCTTGATGACGGGACGGCCGTTGTCGTACTTCAGCTCGACGCGCAGTTCCTTCACGCCGGGCCGCAGCTCCTCCTCGAACCAACCGCGGATGTAGCCCTCGCGCTGCAGCACATCGAGCACGCTCGACCGCATGCGCGACGCCGGCACGGTGACGCTCTCGAGATGCGCAGCCTGGCCGTTGCGGATGCGGGTCAACAAATCACCGACAGGATCTGTCATCGCCATGGTCTACGGTCCCCCGTTACCAGCTCGACTTCACGACGCCGGGCAGGGCGCCCAGGGCGGCGAGCTGCCGCAGCGCCAGCCGCGACAACTTGAACTTGCGATAGACGGCCCGCGGACGGCCCGTGATCTCGCAGCGGTTGCGGATGCGCGTCGGCGAGGAATTGCGCGGCAGCTTGGCAAGCTTGAGCCGCGCGCCGAAGCGCTCCTCCGGCGTCAGCTTGTCGTCCACCGCCATCTCCTTGAGCTTGGCGCGCTTGGCGGCATACTTCTTCGCCATCTTGGCGCGCCGCTTGTTCTTCTCGATTGAACTCGTCTTGGCCATGTCGTTCTCCGGCCTCAGTTCACGAAGGGGAAGTCGAAGCCGCGGAGAAGCGCCTTGGCTTCCGCGTCCGTCTTCGCCGTCGTGCAGATGATGATGTCCATGCCGCGCACCTGGTCGACCTTGTCGTAGTCGATTTCCGGGAACACGATCTGCTCCTTCAGGCCCATGGCGAAATTGCCATTGCCGTCGAAAGACTTGCCGTTCAGGCCGCGGAAATCGCGCACGCGGGGCAGCGCGATGTTCACCAGGCGGTCGATGAATTCGTACATGCGATCACGGCGCAGCGTGACCTTGGCGCCGATCGCCATGCCGTCGCGCAGCTTGAAGGTCGCGATCGACTTGCGCGACTTGGTGACCACCGGCTTCTGGCCGGTGATCGCCGCGAGGTCGGCGACGGCGCCATCGACGGCCTTGCGGTCATTGACCGCCTCGCCGACGCCCATGTTGATCACGACCTTGTCGAGCTTCGGCACTTCGAAGGCGTTCTTGTAGTTGAACTCCTTCGTCAGCGCCTCGCGGACGGTCTTGCTGTAGTGCTCCTGCAGTCGCGCGGGCATGGCCCGTTCTCCTAAGCGATTCCGTTAGCGGTCTATGGTCTCGCCGGAGGTGCGCGCGATGCGCACCTTCCGGCCGTCTTCGAGGAACTTGAAGCCGACCCTGGTCGGCTTGTCGGATTTCGGGTCGAGGATGGCCACGTTGGAGACGTGGATCGCCGCCTCGCGCTCGATGATGCCGCCCTCGCCGGCGCGGCTGGGCTTGGTGTGGCGCTTGATGACGTTGACGCCCTGCACCACCACCCGCTGCTCGGCCGGCAGCACCCTGAGCACGTCGCCGATCTTGCCCTTGCTGCGGCCGGCAATCACTTTCACGCGGTCGCCTTTCCTGATCTTCATGGCTAGAGGACCTCCGGCGCGAGCGAGATGATCTTCATGAACTTCTTGGCGCGCAGCTCGCGCGTCACGGGTCCGAAGATGCGGGTGCCGATCGGCTCGTCCTGCTTGCTGATCAGCACGGCGGCGTTGCGGTCGAAACGGATGGCGCTGCCATCGACGCGGCGCAGCGGGAACGACGTGCGCACCACGACGGCGCGATGCACCTCGCCCTTCTTGACGCGGCCGCGCGGGATCGCGTCCTTGACCGACACGACGATGACGTCGCCGACCGAGGCGTACTTGCGGCGCGAGCCGCCCAGCACCTTGATGCACTGCACGCGGCGGGCGCCGGAATTGTCGGCGACCTCGAGATTGGTCCGCATCTGGATCATGACTTCGCTCCGTCCCGCCCTAGGCCTTGCCGCCTTCGACGAGGACTTCCCAGCTCTTGGTCTTGGAGAGCGGACGACACTCGCGGATGCGCACGTTCTCGCCCACCTTGCCCTTGAAGGCGTTGGTCTCGTCGTGCGCGTGGTACTTCTTCGACCGGCGGATGAACTTCTTGTAGATCGGATGCTGGACGCGCCGCTCGACCCGCACGACGATGGTCTTGTCCATCTTGTCGCTGACGACGACGCCTTCGAGAATTCGCTTCGGCATCTACTGCTCCTTAACCCGCGGCCTTCTCGCCCAGCACCGTCTTGATGCGGGCGATGTCGCGACGCACCTGGCGCACGCGAGCCGTCTTGCCGAGCTGGCCGCCCGCCTTCTGGAAGCGCAGGTTGAACGCCTCCTTGCGCAGGTTGCCGAGCTCCTCCTTGAGCTGATCGAGGGTCTTGGGACGAAGATCGCTGGCCTTCATGGCTTCCTCCCTCACCCTTCGGCGCCGACGCGGGCCACGAAGCGCGTCTTGATCGGCAGCTTGGCCGCGGCCAGGTCGAGCGCCTCGCGCGCCAGCGACACCGACACGCCGTCCAGCTCGAACAGCACCCGGCCCGGCTTGACGCGGCACACCCAGAATTCCGGCGCGCCCTTGCCCGAGCCCATGCGGACCTCGGCCGGCTTCTTGGAGACCGGCACGTCGGGAAACACGCGGATCCAGACGCGTCCGGCGCGCTTCATGTGGCGCGTGATGGCGCGGCGCGCCGCCTCGATCTGGCGCGCCGTCAGGCGGTCGGGCTCCATCGCCTTCAGGCCGAAGGCGCCGAAGTCGAGGTTGAAGCCACCCTTGGCGGCGCCGCTGATGCGGCCCTTGAAGGCCTTGCGATATTTGGTGCGCTTTGGCTGCAGCATGGCGGCTTACGCGTCCCTCTGCTCGGTGCGCTCGACGCGGGCCGGCGTGCGCTGCGGCGCCGCCTCCTCGGCGCGCTTGTCGTGCGCCATCGGGTCGTGAGCCATGATCTCGCCCTTGAATACCCAGACCTTGACGCCGCAGGTGCCGAAGGTGGTGAAGGCGGTCGCGGTGCCGTAGTCGATGTCGGCGCGCAGGGTGTGCAGCGGCACGCGGCCCTCGCGGTACCATTCCATGCGGGCGATTTCGGCGCCGCCCAGGCGGCCGGAGCAGTTGATGCGGATGCCCTGGGCGCCCAGCCGCATGGCCGACTGCACGGCGCGCTTCATGGCGCGGCGGAAGGCGACGCGGCGCTCGAGCTGCTGGGCGATGTTCTCGGCGATCAGCGTGGCGTCGATCTCGGGCTTGCGGATCTCGACGATGTTCAGGGCCACCTCTCCCTTGGTCATCTTGGCGAGATCGGAACGCAGCTTCTCGATGTCGGCGCCCTTCTTGCCGATCACGACGCCCGGACGGGCGGTGTGAATGGTGACACGGGCGCGCTTGGCCGGACGCTCGATGACGATCCTCGCCACGCCCGCCTGGGCCAGCCGCTCGCGCAGCACCTTGCGGATGTGGATGTCCTCATGGAGCATCGTCGAGTATTCGCCGCCCTCGGCGTACCAGCGCGAGTCCCAGGTACGGTTGATGCCGAGGCGCAGGCCGATCGGGTTGACCTTCTGACCCATTTATTTCTCCTCCGTCCGTTCCGGAGTTTCCGGCCGTTCGCGCACCACGATGGTGAGGTGGCTGAACGGCTTCTTGATGCCGGCCGCGCGGCCGCGGCCGCGGGTGTGGAAGCGCTTCATGACCAGGCCCTTGCCGACCGACGCCTCGGCGACGACCAGGCGGTCGACGTCGAGATTGTGGTTGTTCTCGGCGTTGGCGATCGCCGAATTGAGCGCCTTCCTGACGTCCTGCGCGATGCGCTTCTTGGAGAAGGTGAGCTCGTTGACCGCCGACGAGGCCTTCTTGCCGCGGATCGTGGCGGCCACCAGGTCGAGCTTGCGCGGGCTGACGCGGATGGTGCGCAGCACGGCCCTGGCCTCGTTGTCCGCCTCGCGGCGCGGCGCCGATGGCTTGCTCATGGGGTAGGCTCCTTCACCACCTTCTTGTCGCCCGAGTGGGCGCTGAAGGTGCGCGTCGGCGCGAACTCGCCGAGCTTGTGTCCGACCATTTCCTCGGTGATGTTCACCGGGATGAATTTCTTGCCGTTGTAGACGCCGAACGTCAGCCCGACGAACTGCGGCAGGATCGTCGAGCGGCGCGACCAGGTCTTGATCACCTCGCTGCGCACGGTCTGGCGCGCCTTCTCGGCCTTCTTGATCAGGCTGCCTTCGACGAACGGTCCCTTCCAGACGGAACGTGCCACTGTCAGTCTCCTAACGCGTCGCGCGACGGCGGCGGATGATGAACTTGTCCGTCGCCTTGTTTCGGCGGGTCTTCTTGCCCTTGGTCGGCTTGCCCCACGGGGTCACCGGATGACGGCCGCCCGAGCTCTTGCCCTCGCCGCCGCCGAGCGGATGATCGACCGGGTTCATGGCCACGCCGCGCACATGCGGGCGGCGGCCGAGCCAGCGCTGTCGGCCAGCCTTGCCGATCACGATGTTCTGGTTGTCCGGATTGCTAACCGCACCGACCGTGGCCAGGCAATCGGCCGGCACCATGCGCAGTTCTCCGGAGCTCAGCTTAAGCTGGGCGTAGCCCGCATCCTTGCCGACCAGCTGGGCATAGGTGCCGGCGGAACGGGCGAGCTGGCCGCCGCGGCCCTTCTTCATCTCGATGTTATGCACGATCGTGCCGACCGGCATGTTGGCAAGCGGCATGGCATTGCCCGGCTTGATGTCGACGCGCTCGCCCGACACGACTTCGTCGCCGGCTTTCAGCCGCTGCGGCGCCAGGATGTAGGAAAGCTCGCCGTCGGCATACTTGATGAGGGCAATGAAGCCCGACCGGTTGGGGTCGTACTCCAGCCGCTCCACCGTCGCCGTGACGTCGAACTTGCGCCGCTTGAAGTCGACCGTGCGCAGCCGCCGCTTGTGGCCACCGCCCCTTTGCCAGCTGGTGATATGGCCGTGGTTGTTGCGGCCGCCCGTGCTCTTCTTGCCGCGGGTCAGGGCCTTCAGCGGCTTGCCCTTCCACAGGCCGTGCCGGTCAACGATGACCAGCTGCCTGAGCGACGGCGTGACCGGTTTGTAACTCTTCAGAGCCATTCGTCGTTCCCCTGCCTCACAAGCCCGTCGTCACGTCGATCTTCTGGCCTTCGGCCAGCGAGACGATCGCCTTCTTCCAGTCGCTGCGCACGCCGGGACGCCCCTTGAACAGCTTGGCCTTGCCCCTGACGTTGACCGTGTTCACCGCCTTGGCCTTGACCTTGAACAGGCCTTCGACGGCCTGCTTGATCTCGGGCTTGGTGGCGTCGGCCGCGACCCTGAAGGTCACCTGACCGTGCTCCGAGCCGTTGGTGGTCTTTTCGGTGATGAGCGGCGAGCGGATCACTTCGTACATGCGCGCGCGGCTCACAGTGGTGGCGGTCTTGGCGCTCATTGCAGGCGCTCCTCGAGGTGTTTCACGGCGTCCTTGGTGAGCACCAGCGTGTCGCGGCGCAGGATGTCGTAGACGTTGGCGCCCTGCTGCGGCAGCACGTCGAGGTGGGCGATGTTGGCCGCGGCCCGCTTGAAGTTGGCGTCGATCTCGGCGCCGGCGATCACCAGCGCGTTGGAGATGCCGAGCTTGCCGAGATTGGCCGACAGCTTAGCGGTCTTGGGCTCGGCCAACGCCGCGCTCTCGACGACCACCAGCTTGCCGTCTGCCGCCTTGGCCGACAGCGCCGAACGAAGTGCGAGCTTGCGCACCTTCTTCGGCAGATCGGAGGCATGGCTGCGCACGACCGGACCGAAGGCCTTGCCGCCGCCGCGGAACTGCGGCGCCGCCTCGTTGCCGTGACGGGCCCGGCCGGTGCCCTTCTGGGCATACATCTTCTTGGAGGTCGCAGTGATCTCGGCGCGACCCTTGGTCTTGTGCGTGCCCTGCTGACGGCGCGACAGTTGCCACACCACGCAGCGCTGCAGGATGTCCTGGCGCACGGGCGCGCCGAACACCGCGTCGGCGAGGTCGATCTCGCCGGCGCTGGCGCCCTCGATGGTCTTGACCGCGATCTTCATGGCCTGGTCCTCACGCCTGCGGGGCGGCATCGGCCGCCGGGGCCGCGGCGGGGGCCGCCGCAGGGGTTGCCGCAGGCTCGGCCGCCTTGCGCAGGCCGGCCGGATACGGCGCGTTCTTCGGACGGGCACGCTTGGACGCGTCTTTCACGACGACATAGCCGCCGCGCGGGCCCGGCACGGCGCCCGAGACCAGCAGCAGGCCCTTATCGTCGTCGGCGGCGACGACCTTGAGGTTCTGAGTCGTCACGCGCTCGTGGCCGTAGTGGCCGGCCATCTTCTTGCCCGGGAAGGTGCGACCGGGATCCTGGCGGTTGCCGGTCGAGCCATGGCTGCGGTGCGACACCGACACGCCGTGGCTGGCCTCGAGACCGTGGAAGTTCCAGCGCACCATCGAGCCTGCAAAGCCGCGGCCGATCGTGGTGCCGATGACGTCGACGAACTGGCCGGCCACGAAGTGGCTGGGCACCAGCTCGGCGCCGACCTCGAGGACGGCGTCCTTGGCGACGCGGAATTCGACGAGCTTCTTCTTCGGCTCGACCTTGGCCTTGGCGAAGTGGCCGCGCATGGGCTGGCTCACGTTCTTCACCTTGGCCTTGCCGTAGCCGAGCTGGACTGCGGTGTACTTGTCCTTCTCTTCCGAGCGGACGGCGACGACCTGCAGCTGATCGACCTTCAGAACGGTGACGGGCACGTGCTCCCCGGCGTCGTTGAAGACGCGGGTCATGCCGACCTTCTGGGCGACGAGACCGCAACGCATGGTCCTGTTCCTCTTCCCCTGAA
>JBPYDO010000398.1:0-5236 GCA_051985755.1 Reyranella sp.
CCTTCGCCGAGGCTGGCGCGCTTGCCGAGACCCTGGGCGCGCCGGTGCTGCAGCAGACCGTAGGCTATGGCGCGCATTTCCCGTCGGAGCACCCGGCCTATATCGGCGCGCTCAACCGCGACCAGAAACGGGTGCGCCAGATCCTGAGCGACTACGACCTGATGCTATGCATCGGCTCGGACGTCCTGAAGATGTCGGTGTGGAGCGAGGTCGAGCCGCTGCCACCCACCACCAAGGTGGCGATGATCGGCCTGCGTGATTGGGAGATGGGCAAGAATTACCCGGCCGAGATTGCACTGCGCGCCGACGTGAAGGAAACGCTTAAGGCCCTGGTGCCGGTGTTGAAGAAGTTGGGCGGCAGCGTGCTGGCGGAGAAAGCCAAAGTCTCGCTCGCGGCGCTGGCGCACAAGAACTGGAGCGCCCAGCGCGCGCAGCGGCTGAAGGCGCTAGCGACGCCGGCGGCGGGCCAGCCGCTGGCGGGCGAATGGGTGATGGCGAAGCTCTGCGAAGCGCTGCCCAAGGACGGCGTCGTGGTCGACGAGGGCATCACGAGCTCGAACACGCTAGGGTACTACCTGCCCTATCGTGATCGCCTGAGCTTCTTCGGCAACGTGAGTGGCGGCATCGGTTGGGGAATCGCCGCGGCGGTCGGCGTGCAGATCGCGCTGCCCAACCGGCGCGTGGTGGCGACGATCGGCGACGGCAGCGCCATGTACTCGATCCAGGCGCTGTGGACCGCGGCCAACCTCAAGCTGCCGGTGACGTTCCTGATCTGCAACAACGGCGGCTACCAGATCCTGAAGAACCGCCTGAAGTTGTTTCACGGCAACGACAAGCCGATCGGCATGGACTTCCGCGATCCGTCGATCGACGCCACGGCGCTCGCCAAGGGCTTCGGCGTACCGGCCGAGCGCGTCGACACGGCCGCCGGCTTCGAGGCCGCACTCGCCAAGTCATTGAAGTCGAGCGGCCCGATGCTGCTCGAGGTGATGGTGAAGAGCTGAGAGCTATTCGATCGTGTCGTCGGCAGCGGCCAGCACGGCGGGCGGCACCTAGAAATCTATCTGGAGAGATCGGCCGGCACGCACCCGACATTGAGATCGACGCCGGTACAGAGCGAGCCCTCGGGAAAGTGCTCGACCAGCCAAGTCACTGGCACGACCTGATTGGCAGCGGCTGGTGTCGGCGCGCGCAACCCCGCCTGCATCGCGGCCACGAGGATCGCGACGAGGATCATCACCTGAGTATTCGCCATGATCGCAATCTCCCCTGTGCGAGACCCTAGGACTCGTCCCGGCACGGGGCTGTGACTAATCTGAGACAAACACATACTCGTCGCAACCACCGGCGGTGTGTTGCGACCGCAAGACGATTGTCCGTCAAAGTCTCCCCGCAAGGACAGCGACACGTTTGCCATGGCGTCGTAGAGGTGGACTGTGACGAATGTCACAGTCAGGAGCTATTTCGTCTTCGTTTCCAGTGGCTGCCACACTACGTGCGCGGCTCCATAAAAAACGACATCCCTCGCCATGCGGCGAGGGACCCGTTTTATCGCGAGACGCGCTCGAAGTTCAGGGGCCGGTCAGTGGCTGCTCGCGTGCGCCTCGGCCTTGCGCGATGACTCGGTGGCGGCCTCGACCACCATGTTCTTCATCGCCTTCTGCAGCTTGTCGAAGGCGCGCACTTCGATCTGACGCACGCGCTCGCGGCTGATGCCGTACTTGGCCGAGAGATCCTCGAGGGTCTGCGGCTCATCGACCAGACGGCGCTCGACGATGATGTGGCGCTCGCGGTCGGTGAGCTGCTTCAGCGCCTGCGCCAGCATGCGCTTGCGCTGATCGAGCTCCTGGTTGTCGGCGAGGCGCGCCTCCTGGTTGGGCGTCTCGTCGATCAGCCAGTCCTGCCACTCCATGTCGCCCTCGGCCTTGACCGCGGCGTTGAGCGAGGAATCGGGCGCGGCGAGGCGGCGGTTCATGTTCACCACCTCTTCCTCAGGGACCCCGAGACGCGTGGCGATCTTGGTCACCTGCTCGGGCGAAAGATCGCCCTCCTCGATCGCCTGCATCTGGCCCTTGAGCTTGCGCAGGTTGAAGAACAGCTTCTTCTGCGCCGCCGTGGTGCCCATCTTCACCAGCGACCAGCTGTGAAGGATGTATTCCTGGATCGAGGCACGGATCCACCACATGGCATAGGTGGCAAGCCGGAAGCCCCGGTCGGGATCAAAGCGCTTGACCGCCTGCATCATGCCGACATTGCCCTCTGAGATGAGCTCGGCGAGCGGCAACCCGTAGCCGCGATAGCCCATGGCGATCTTGGCGACGAGGCGCAGATGGCTGGTCACCAGCCGGTGCGCCGCCTGGCTATCGCCATGCTCGCGCCAGCGCTTGGCCAGCATGAATTCCTCCTGCGGCTCGAGCAGAGGGAACTTGCGGATCTCGGAGAGATACCGGCTGAGATTGCCTTCCGGCGAGAGGGCCGACGGAAGGGCGGGAAGGTTGGCGGTTACTGCTGCATTCATGGGGACTCCCCCTTTCGGGTACGCGCCGTAAACGGGCATTTAGCACTCTCGCCCGTTGACTGCTAAGGACGACTCTAAGAGCCGACCCAGCAATCGGTCAAGAAAATCCTACTAATCGCCTAGGATATTAGGGTTTACTTAACACTGTTCAGTTCCGCCACTACGCTCGCCAAGTCCTGCGGCAATTCTGAGGCGAAACTCATCAACTTACCGGTACGCGGGTGCCGGAATTCCAGCAGGGCGGCGTGTAACGCCTGCCTGCCTAGGGCTTTCAACGCCTCGGGCCCGGGCCTGTTCCGGCGACCGTAGAGCGGGTCGCCAACCACCGGGCAGCCGATATGGGCCAGATGCACACGCACCTGGTGGGTCCGCCCGGTGCCGAGTTTGGCTCCGACCAGGCTGGCAATCGGGGCCAGCGGCGGGCCGAAGCGCTTTTCGATCCAGTACTCGGTAACCGCCCGCTTGGCCGAACCGCTTTCGCCGCGTCGTACCGCCATCCGCTTGCGGTCGACCGGATGGCGGGCGATCGGCGCGTCGATCACGCCGGATTTGGCGCCAGCCGGCAGCTTCGGGGCTCCCCAAACCAGTGCCTTGTAGATGCGGACGAGGTCGTGCTTGGCGAACAGGCGGGAAAGCGCGGTGTGCGCCCTGTCGTTCTTGGCCACCACCATGACGCCCGACGTGTCCTTGTCCAGGCGATGCACGATGCCCGGCCGCCTGACCCCGCCGATGCCCGAGAGGCTCGCCCCGCAATGCGCCAGCAGTGCATTGACCAAGGTATGGTCGGGATTGCCCGGCGCCGGATGCACCACCAAACCGACCGGCTTGTTGAGTACCAGTAGGTCCGAATCTTCATAGAGGATGTCGAGGGCAATTGCCTGCGGCAGCGGCACCGCCGGCTCCGCTGCAGGAATGTCGACGACGAAGCGCTCGCCCTTTTTGACCTTGCGGGACGGCTCTTCTATCGTCGGGCCGTCAGCCAGCGCCACGCGGCGGCTCTCGATCAACGCCTTCACGCGGCTGCGCGTGAGGGCCGGCAAGGCGGCCGCCAGCGCGCGGTCCAGCCGACCGCCGGAGGCGTTTTCGTCGACTGTCACGAAGTGGCGTCCGGCTCGGCTCATTGGTCACTCACGGGAGCTATCTTGCCCTCAGTTCAGGCCCCCACCTCTCGGGCCCCCGATTCTGCCGCTTACGGGCCGCTCTGGCTGAAGGTGCTGGTGATCCTGATGGGCCTGCTGATCATCGCGGGCTTCATCGTCATTGCCGCCGAGATCGCCCGCCGCATGTCTACCTCCAATGTCGGGCGCCCGCCAGCATCCGCCTTTGCCCAGCGCATTGCGTTGCCGTCAGGTGGGCAGGTCCTGTCGATGAGCGCCGTCGGCGACCGCCTCGTTGTGCACGTCCGGACGCCGGACGGCATGTCGACCGCCTACATCGTCGACCCGCGCACCGGCACCCTTCTGGGCACCATCGACTTCCCGCCCGGAGCGGCCCACTAGCCATGCCCGATGCGCAACGAGGCGCGTTACAAGGATCTCCATGAACTTCCGCAGCGACAACGAAACGGGCGCCCACCCGGCAATCATCGAGGCCGTGCGAGCGGCCTTCACTTCCGGCACGACCTTCTCCTACGGCGACGATCCCTGGACCCAGAAGGTCGAGCGCCGCCTGCGCGAGATCTTCGAGCGGCCCGATCTCGTCGCCTACCCGGTCGCCACCGGCACCGCCGCCAACGTGCTGTCGCTTGCCTGCTGCACACCTGCGTGGGGCGCGATCTACTGCCATTCTGCCTCGCACATCGCCGTCGATGAGGCGAATGCGCCGCAGTTCTATACGGCCGGCGCGAAGCTGATCCATGTCGACGGACCGGCGGGAAAGATCGATCGCCGCAAGCTCGCCGAAGCGCTGGCCCAGCCGGTCTATGGTGTCGTGCATCACCCGCAGCCGACGACTGTCAGCATTTCGCAGATCACCGAGTGTGGCGCGGCCTATGCGCCGGAGGAGATCGCCGCCATCGCCACTGCCGCGCACCGGCACGGACTCAAGCTGCACATGGACGGCGCACGCTTTGCCAACGCGCTCTCCTTCGTCGGTTGCTCGCCAGCGGAGCTGTCATGGAAGGCCGGCGTCGACGTGCTGAGCTTCGGCGCCACTAAGAACGGCGCCATGGCCGCAGAGGCCGTGGTCTTCTTCAATGCCGAGCTCGCGCGCGAGTTCGAATTCCGCCGCAAGCGCGGCGGCCACCTCCTGTCCAAGATGCGACTGCTGTCGGCGCAGCTCGACGCCTACCTGGCCGACGGGCTGTGGCTCAGCAACGCCCGCCATGCCAACGCCATGGCACGCCGCCTGGTGGCCGGGCTCACGACCTTCAGGGGCGCCTCATTGCTCTATCCGGTCGATGGCAACGAGATCTTCATCGTGCTACCGACGCACATCCACGATGCTTTGCAGGCGGCCGGAGCGAAGTATCATCCCTGGCCGTCCGACCGGCCCGGCGAACGCGCCTACCGGCTGGTCACCGCGTTCGACACCGATCCGGCGGAGGTCGACCGCTTCCTGTCCATTGCCAACGCCGCACAGAAGGCCGCCTGAAGAGACCATGACCCATCAGCGTACGCTTACCACCGCCCATTGGGGCGTCTACGAAGTCGAGTACGACGACAAGGGCAACGCCGCGCGGCTGCACGCCTTCGCCAAGGACCCTGACCCATCGCCGAT
>JBPYDO010000399.1:0-6298 GCA_051985755.1 Reyranella sp.
TTCAGCGGACCCTACGAGCGCCGACTGATCGCGCGCGTCGGCCACAATGTGCCCCAGGAAGCACCGGCCGAGACGGTCACCGCCATCCGGCAACTCATGAAGAGCAGCAAGTCATAGGCAACCGACAAGGAGGTCCACATGGCGACGAGCGTTAAGCAAATGCTGGAGGCGGCCAACGCCGCCGTGCCGCGCATCACGCCGGCACAGGCGAAGGAGATCATCGCCAAGGGCAACGTTCTCGTTGTCGACGTCCGCGATGCGCCCGAGATCGCACAAAGCGGCAAGGTGGGGGGCGCCGTGCACGTCTCGCGCGGCATGCTCGACTTCCGCGCCGACCCCGAGCTGCCGACGCACGACAAGAACTTCAGCAAAGACAAGACGATCATCGTCTATTGCGCGTCGGGCGGCCGCTCGGCGCTGGGCGGCAAGCTCCTGAAGGACCTCGGCTACGACAAGGTTTACAACCTCGGCGCCTTCAAGGATTGGGCCGACTCAGGCGGCCCCGTCGACCGAAGCTAATCAAGGGTCTCGAGCAGCCGCGCGCAAAGGTAGGTGCGCGGCATCAGCGACGAGAAGTAGATCTGCTCATAGGCGGCGTGCGCACCCTTGCCGTCGGCGCCGAGTCCGTCGAGGGTCGGGATGCCGAGTGCGGCGGTGAAATTGCCGTCGCTGCCGCCACCGGTCAGCGGCACGTCCTTCAGCTCCTTGCCGATCTCCCGGTAGATCGCCTGCGCCTTCTCGAACAGCGAAGCGATGCCGGCATCCTTGCGGTATGGCGGGCGGTTCATGCCGCCTTCGATCGTGACCTCGACGTCCTTGCCGATCGGCTCGAGGTTCAGGAACCAGTGCACCATCTCCTCGGCGATCCTGTTGTCGGGCACGCGAAGGTCGATCTCGGCCACGCATTCGGCCGAGATGACGTTGACGCCGGTGCCACCCTTCACCAGCCCGACATTGACGGTGATGCCGCGGCTGTAGTCGGTCTTGCTCTCGATGCGCACGATCTGGCGCGCCATCTCGAGAATGGCGCTGCGGCCATCCTGATGCCGGCCACCGGCATGGGCGGCCTGGCCTTTGATCGTCATGACGAAGCGGCCGACGCCCTTGCGCGCCGTCACGACGCGGTCGCCGTCGCGGCCCGGCTCCATCACCAGCGCATACTTGTGGCCGCGCGCCGCTTCCTCGATGCGGGCTCGCGAGGTCGGGCTGCCGACTTCTTCCTCGGGAATGAACATGAAGGTGACCGGCAGCTTGGTCATCTTGCCCTGCCGCAGGAGGTGGCGCAGCGCGTAGTAGGCGATGTAGCCGCCGGCCTTCATGTCGTAGATGCCCGGACCGAAAACGCTGTCGCCTTCCTGGCGGACCTTCAGCTCCTTCTCGATGGTGCCAATGGGATGCACGGTGTCGAGGTGGGCCAGGATCAGGATGCCCTTGCCGTCAGCCTCGCTCCATTCCCGCGGTGTCTTGGCCTCGAGGATGTCGCCGAAACCGTCGCGGCCCGGGATACGCTGGAGTTTCAGCCCGAGATCGCGGAACTGACCCTCGACCTTGTCGACCATGACATTGACTGCGTTGGCGTCGTGGCTCGGGCTTTCGATGCTGATCCATTCGACGATGCCTTCGAGCACCTCCTTCGGATCGATCTTGGGCTCGTTCTTCAGGGCGTTGTCAGGCATCAGACGGGATCCCACGTAAAGTATTCAGGCGAGCGCTTCATATCAGTGAAATAGGGCTTCATCGTCGGCACGGCCTGCTCGGCGATGGATTCCAGCGTCCAGCCCTCCGAGTTGTGCACCGACCGCACTGGACGGTTGGCGTTGAACAGCATGATCTCGTTCATCCGCACGCCGAAGATCTGCGAGGAAATGCCGTCTGCCGCGTCGCTTAGCAGGAACACCGCCATGGGCGCGATCTTGGCCGGAGTCATCCTCTTGGAGCGCTCGAGCCGCGCCTTTTGCGCCTCGGTGTCGGCCGGGATGGTGCCGATCATGCGCGTCCAGGCGAAGGGCGAGATGCAGTTGGAGCGAACGTTGAAGGCCATCATGTCCAGCGCGATCGAACGCGACAGGCCGACGATGCCCATCTTGGCTGCCGAGTAGTTCGCCTGGCCGAAATTCCCGACCAGGCCCGAAGTCGAGGTGAAGTGCACGAAGGCGCCCGACTTCTGTTCCTTGAAATGGTTGGCCGCGGCGCGGCTGACGTTGAAGGCGCCGTTCAGGTGCACGTCGATCACCATCTTCCAGTCGATATGGCTCATGCGATGGAAGATGCGGTCGCGCAGGATGCCGGCATTGTTGATGACGCCGTCGATGCGGCCGAAATTCTCGATCGCCGTCTGCACCATGCGCTCGGCGCCGGCCGGATCGGTGACGCTGTCGGCATTGGGCACCGCCTTGCCGCCCGCCTTCTTGATCTCCTCGCAGACCTTCTGCGCGGGCGTGGCGCTGCCCGACCCTTCGCCATCGACCGCGCCGCCGAGGTCATTGACCACGACCGCGGCGCCTTCCTTGGCGGCCAGCAGCGCCATCTCGCGACCGATGCCACCACCCGCGCCGGTGATCAGAACGACCTTGCCCTTCAGTTGGTTCGTCATGTTTCACTCCCTTTGGAAGCTCTAGGTCTTCTGCGCCACTTCGGCCGCGCCCTCGGCGCCAAAGTCGCCGCCCAGGCTGCCGCCGATCGGTATCGCCTCCTGCGCGCGCGTCATGCGCGGATAGAAATGGCGGAAGGCGGCGTGAATTTCGTCGAACGGGATGTCGGCAAAGACGCCGCGATAGGCCAGGTATTCCATGTGTCGCCGGCCGCTCAGGTCGAACGGGTGATAGATCGAATCCGAAACGCCGTCCCACTCGAGTGGCTTGAGGCCGAACTTCTCGGTCAGCTCCTTGTTGAAAGCCGGTGTCGCCTTCACCCAGCGACCGTCGAGCCAGACCTGGGTGAAGCCGTGATAGTAGAAGACGTCGCCGCCCATCAGCTCGATGAGCCGCTGGGTCGTCAGGTGATTGCGCACATCGGCATAGCCCACGCGGGCAGGAATCCCTGAAGCGCGGCAAACCGCCGCCAGCACCCCGGCCTTGTTGATGCAGAAGCCGTGACCCGCCGCCAGGGTCGCACTGGCGCGATAGGCCTCGCGCCGCATCGGCGTGTTGTAGGGATCGTAGCGCAGCCCATCGCGCACCGCGTAGTAGAGCCTGAGCGCCCGCTCGCGCGCGTCGCCATTGCCCGCCGTGCGTGAGGCGAATGCGACGATGTCGGAATGATCCGAGTCGATCAGCGCCGCCGGGCGCGCATAGGCCTCGAACGGCGCGCCGTCGCGCACAGTTCCGTCTTGCGAAGTCCGGAGGGAATCAAATTCCATATCGGGCGTTGTTTACTGCAAGCCTCACAAAAGTCCATGCGCGCCTTACAGCACCGGCGGCTCGTCCGCGGCCGCGACGAGAAAATGCGCGCTGGCCGTGGCAACGGGCCTGGAGCGGTCGTCCTGCCAGGCTTCGGCGAAGACATTGACCATGCGGCGGCCCTGCTTGGTGACCTTGGCCGCCGCGATCACATCGCGCGGCCCGGCCGAGCGCAGATAGTCGACGGTGATGTTGACGATCTTGGGCACCGCCTCGGTCTCGGTCTCCCACAGGAGATGGAAGATCGCCGCCATCTCGAGCATGGCGCCCAAGGTGCCGCCATGGAGCGCCGGCAGGAAGGTATTGCCGATCAGCGACTCGTGGTAGCGCATGCGGGTCAGGAGCTCGCCGGTGCCGTTCTCCGGCGCGATGCCCATCCATTTGGCGTAGGGGATCGCTTCGGCAAGCTGGCCGACATTGCCGTGCTTGCGCGCATCGGCCAGCCGCTTCAGCAAATCGCCGGTCATCGCTCGATCTCCCGGTCGACCGCCTTCTTGCCGAGCGACTGCGCCGCCGTGACCTGGCCCTTGGTGCCGAGCATGAACGTGCCGGCGGCGGCAGCGACCGGATTCTTCGGATCGCCCTGGTGGGCGAAGGCGCGCGTGAAGGCGACCGAGCGGGTGATGCGATAGCACTCCGCCTCGGCGATCACCGGCCGTCCGGGCTCGGCCGGCCGCGCATAGTCGATGCGCAGGTCGAGCGTCGCGAACGGCTTGGGATCCTTCAACATGGTGGCCACCGCCATGCCGCAGCAACTATCGAGCATGGCCGTCAGGGGACCGCCCGCCACGACGCCGGTCTCGGGATTGCCGACGAGGTCGGCGCGCCAGTCGAGCTGCATCGATGCCAGCCCGCGCGCGACCGCCAGCACTTTCAGTCCGAGCGCCTTGTTGTGCGGAATGGTATCGGAGAAAAGCTGCTGGAAGAGCGCGACTCGCTCCTGCGGGCTCGTGAGGGACTTGGCCATGGCCTGTTCTAATCACCTCCTCGGCTTCTAGCCACACGCTGCAAATTCAGGCCAAGCGAAGGGCTGGCAAGGGGTTTTTCCTTGGCATCGCCGCGTCTGCCGCTATGGTCCGCCGCGCATGGGCGAACTTTCAGGACAAGTGGCGATCGTCACCGGCGGCAGCTCGGGGATCGGCGCGGCGACGGCCAGGCTTCTGGAGGAGGCTGGCGCAACCGTGATCGTCGCCGACCTGGGCGCGGCCCAGAAGAGAGCCGGCCGCTTCGTTCAGCATGACGTCACGTCCGAGGAGTCATGGAAGGCGCTGCTGGCCGACGTGCTGAAGCGCGAGCGCCGGCTCGACATTATGGTCAACAATGCCGGCGTGGGCGGTGGCGCCGGCACCGTCGAGACCACGACGGTCGAAGCCTGGCAGAAGGTGCAGGCCGTCAACTCGGAGGGTGTGTTCCTCGGCTGCCAGTACGCCATCCAGGGCATGAAGCAGACCGGCCCCGACAAGGAGGCGGCCAGAGGCTCCATCGTCAACATCTCGTCGGTCGCCGGCCTGCAGAGCGGCGCCGGCTCGATCGCCTACACCGCCAGCAAGGGCGCCGTTCGACTGTTGAGCAAGAGCGTGGCGCTCTACTGCGCGGAGAAAAAGTACGCGATCCGCTGCAATTCGGTGCATCCGGGCGGCGTCGATACGCCGATCTTCGACCCGCTGTGGCAGATGGTCGGCCGCGAGCAGGGCAAGGCCCTGCTCGATGCGGGTCACCCGATCGGCCGCATGGCCCGACCGGAGGAGCTTGGCGAGGTCGTGCTGTGGCTCGCCTCCGACCGCTCGAGCTTCGTCACCGGCGCCGAGATCGTGGCCGACGGAGCGGTCACCTCCGGCCTGAGGCGGAGGACGTTCTTTGGCTAGACTCAAAGACAAGGTCGTCCTGCTGAGCGGCGGCGCCTCGGGCATTGGCGCCGCCACGGCGCGACTGGTGGTGCGCGAAGGCGGCAAGGCGGTGCTGGCCGACCGCGACGAAGCCAAGGGTCGGATGCTTGCCGCCGAGCTCGGCGAGGCGGCTCTCTTCGCGCCGCTCGACGTCACGCAGGAGCCGAGCTGGCAAAAGGCCGTCGCCCAGGCGGTCGCGGCCTTCGGCGGTTTGCACGGCCTCCTGAACGCGGCCGGCGTCGGCGCCCGCAACGATATCGAGACGTGCACGCTCCAGGAGTTTCGCCGCATCAACGACGTCAACGCACTGGGCACTTTCCTCGGCTGCAAGGTCTCGGTACCGGCCATCAAAGCGTCGGGCGGCGGCTCGATCGTCAATATCTCATCGGTGCTTGGCCTGCGCGGCGCCTCCTACGCGGTGGCCTACTGCGCCAGCAAGGGCGCGGTGCGCCTCCTCACCAAGCACGTGGCGCTGCATTGCGCGCTGTTGAAAAACAACATCCGCTGCAACTCAGTGCATCCGGGCTACATCGACACGCCGATGATCGCGCCAAGGCTCGACCAGCCCGTTGGCAACATGTCGGGTCGGCAGTGGCTCGAGGACCTGCATCCCATGGGCCGGCTCGGCCGCGCCGAGGAAGTCGCGGACATGATCCTGTTCCTCTTGTCGGACGAATCGAGCTTCTCGACCGGCAGCGAGTTCGTCTGCGACGGCGGGCTGACCGCGTGAGGCGCGCGGGGTGGTTTCCCTGCCCATGGCGGAAATGCGGGAAATGCGGAAATTCGATCCTGAGCGTACGTCCTAGCTCTTCATCCCCGTGATCGACGCCGTCATGGCGCGCGGGTCGCGCTTGGGCCAGCGGCCGGTTTCGACCTGGATGATGAACTCGCCGACGATGCGGTTGAACATGTCGGGATCCTCGAGATTGATGGTGTGGCCGCAGTTGGGCATCACGGCCAGCGCCGCCGTCGGGATCTCGCGCTTCATCAGGACGCCCGGAGTGAGGCATGGCC
>JBPYDO010000400.1:0-17244 GCA_051985755.1 Reyranella sp.
CTTGAAGCGGTAGCCGACGGCGCCGATGTCCTCGGCGTGCAGCGGCACGGCCGGGACAGCAAGCAACGACAGGAGGACAACGAGCAAGCGGCGCATGACGGCGCTCCTTATGGTTGGTGAGCGCCCAGGAAAATGGGAACGGTGTCGTCGTTCGCCAAGAGGTCCGCACGGCCGCTCAGGAGGCGCGCAGGCCCTCGCTCGGCACCTCGCCGCCTTCTTCCTTGATCGCGGCGCGATATTCGCGCTCCGATCGGAAGGGCGCGGCCTTGGGATAGTCGCGCTTGTTGCCCGGCCGGATCTCGCCGCTCGACGGTTCGACGATCAGGAGGTCGCCGCGCCGGCCGATCAGGGGGATCGGCCGCTTCCAGCGCGAAAACACGCGCCGGGCCGCGGCGGAGAAATCGACGTAGGTCGTGAATTCGCTGGGATCCTTGACGAACAGCGCCTCGTAGGTGGCGACGAACTGCTCGACGAACTGCGCATCGACGATCTCGAGATTGGACATCATCCAGCAGCGATCCTCGAACACCCAGTAGGTGCCCAGCCCGATGAATTGGCGTTGCCGGGTGATGTAGGGATAGAAGGGGAAGCCGCGGCAGGCGATGGTGCGGTTATCGCGCTCGCAGTGCCTGGCCCCTTTGCAATGGATGGCCGTGCAGTCGGGAGTGATCTCCGAAACGATCTGCCGTGTGGCGTAGTCGTAGGGCGTGAACTTGGACCACAGGTCGGTGCGGGTCTTCAGCAGGTTGAACTCGACCTTGTGCACCACCGGTACGGCATTCTGCGTCGAGCAGCAGACCGGCTCGCCGCCGTTCAGCGGCGCGCACTTGCGACCGCAGTCGAAGCGCGACACCGGCGCTGTGAAGCCTTCGTAGAGGATCGCGAAGTCCTGCCCGGTGATGGTCGCGTTGGCCATATCTCTCGGCGTTTAGCGGAAACTCGAATGAAAGAACAGTGACGGAATTGTAACCGCCTGCCTATGGAGGAGGCAGCACGCGCCAGACGACGGTCTCCCGCATGCCGCGGTTCTCGAGCTGCAGCGATGTCGGAATCTGGTAGCGCGCCAACTCCTGCAGACCTTGGGCGCTGAAGTAGTTGCGACCAGGATCGCCGAGCAGCACCAGACGGCCGAGCATCGCATGGCTGCGCAGCCAGGCGAGCGCGCGCGCCGACATGTCGCGCTCGTAGCAGACATCGCCGGCGATCACGACGTCGGCGTCGGGGGCGCCGACCGGTCCCGCCAGCCAATCCTCCGCGCTGACCTCGAGGCCAAGGCCGTTGGCATGCGCGTTGAGCCGCGCCGCCACCAGGGACATCTGGTCGATGTCGTTGGCGACCACTGAAGCCGCACCAGCCTGCGCAGCCGCCATCGACGACACGCCCGAGCCGGCGGCGAAATCGATCACGCGCCGGCCGCGCACGGTCTCGGGATGGTCCAGGAGATAGCGCGCGATCGACTGGCCGCCCGGCCAGCAGAAGGCCCAGTAGGGCGGATCGATGTTCTGCTCCTCCATCCAGGCCTCGGTCGCCTGCCAGATGGGCACGTATTCGCTGGCCAGCCACAGCTTGAATTCCGGCACCATGGCCGGCGCCTCGAGCGCGGTGTTGGCGCGGATGAAGCCTTCGGGATCGGCGGGCAGGCGCACCGTCACACCCAGCGGCCGGCAAACACCGCGCCCAGCAGCAGCCAGCCGATCCAGGCATTGGCCTTGAACTTGGCCAGGCAGTCGGCCTGGTTGTCAGGCTTGAGCGCGGCGATCTGCCAGCCGAAGTGCAGGGCGACCAGCGCGAGCAGCGCGAAGCAACCCATGCCGAGCGGTGCCAGCAGGCCGCACAGCACCCACCCGGCGATCGCCAGGAGGGCAAAGAGGGCGAGCCAGCGCCGCGGTGCGGCGGCAAAGCGTCGGGCGGTCGACCGCACGCCGACGATGGCGTCGTCGCGCTGGTCCTGCATGGCGTAGATCGTGTCGTAGACCAGGGTCCAGGCGACGCCGCCGACATAGAGCGCGACGCTCGCCCACGACAACGTGCCGGTCACCACGGCATAGCCCAGCAGCGCGCCCCAGTTGAAGGCGAACCCCAGCACCACCTGCGGCCAGGAGGTCAGCCGCTTCATGGTCGGATAGATGGCCACCAGGAGGAGCGAGGCGAGCGCCAGGGCGCCGGCGAACTTGTTGAACTTGAAGAGCAGGACGACGCCGACCAGCGATTGCAGCACCATCCAAATGATGGCGTTGCGCAACGTCACCTCGCCCGAGGGCAGGGGCCGTCCGCGCGTGCGCTCGACCTCGGCATCGACCTTGCGGTCGACAATGTCGTTCCAGGTGCAGCCCGCGCCGCGCATCGCCAGCGCGCCCAAGGCGAACAGCGCCATCCAGCCGGAAAGATGCGCCCCTTGTGCCAGCGAGTTGAGCTTGGCGCCCAGCGCCAGGGACCACCAACAGGGGAACAGCAGCAGCCACACCCCGATCGGCCGGTCCCAGCGCGCCAGCCGGCCATAGGGGCGGGCCCAGGCCGGCAGGTAGCGCAGCGACCAATGCTCGAGGTCGATGTCGGTGAAGCCGGTTGTCCGCGCGGCGGCCATGACGGCATCATGGCGGCAACGAAGCAGGACTTCCATGAGCCTCATTGGATGGCGTTGACATGAGCTTGCCGCGGCTGTTCGTCGAGGCCGACCTGGCCGCCGGCGCCGATGTGCCGCTTTCCGAGGCGCAGGCGCACTATGTGCGGCACGTCCTGCGGCGGGCCGAGGGTTCGCCGCTGCTGCTGTTCAACGGCCGCGACGGCGAATGGCGCGCAGCCCTCGAGCCGCGCGGCAAGAAGGCGGCCGCGGCGACTGTCGCAGAGCGCACGCGCGAACAGGAGTCCGGGCCGGACGTATGGCTGTGCTTTGCGCCCATCAAGCGCCAGCGCATCGACCTGATCGCCGAGAAGGCGACGGAGCTGGGCGTCGGCGTGCTGCAACCGGTATTGACCGAGCACACGGCGGTCGAGCGGGTGAACCGCGAACGCCTGCGCGCCAACGCGATCGAGGCGGCGGAACAGAGCGAGCGGCTGAGCGTGCCCGAGGTGAGGGCGCCGATCGCGCTCAAGCGCCTGCTCGACGGCTGGCCCGCCGGGCGAAGGCTTCTGATGTGCGACGAGACCGGCGGCGGACCACCGATCGCCGCGGCCCTTGCCGCGCTCGACGACGCCGCGCGCACGGCGCCTTGGGCGATCGTGGTCGGGCCGGAAGGCGGCTTCGCGGCGGCCGAGCTGACGGCGCTGCGTCGCATAAAAGATGTAACGTCAGTCGGCCTCGGCCCGCGCATCCTGCGGGCCGACACCGCGGCCCTCGCAGCCCTCGCCTGCTGGCAGGCGCTGGTCGGCGATTGGCGACGGCCAACCCCGCGTCTGTCGGTCGATTATCGCACATCCAAGGTTACCCTCTGAGCGCTTGCCTTCGGCCCTGCCGATGTGGGAGAGGGGGAATCGAACATCATGAACCAGACGCGCGCTCGCGTGAGAAATGCTCATGTGAGTTGTGCGCCCGGCACGCAGCGACGTCGCCGGTGACGAGGGAGCAGTCGTTTCATGTCCGCACCACCGTCGGGCGGCGGCACGCCGATCGAAAGTCGGCGGCAGCTTATCGATTACTTCGCTGCCGGCAACAAACCCAGCGCCGCCTGGCGCATGGGCACCGAGCACGAGAAATTCGGCTTCGACAAGAAGACGCTGAAGCCGTTGCCCTATGACGGGCCGGCCGGCATTCGCGCCATGCTCGAGGGCATGATGCGTTTCGGCTGGGAGGCCGTGACCGAAGGCAACAACACGATTGCGCTCCAGCGCGACAAGGCCAGCATCACGCTCGAGCCCGGCGGCCAGTTCGAGCTGTCCGGCGCGCCACTCGAGACGCTGCACGAGACCGCCGAGGAGAATGCGCGGCACATCGACGAGGTGAAGCAGGCTGCGCATGGGATCGGGGCCGGCTTCATCGGGCTCGGCTTCGCGCCGGAGTGGAAGCGCGAGGACTTCGATTGGATGCCGAAGGGCCGCTACAAGATCATGCGCGAGTACATGCCCAAGAAAGGCCGGCTCGGCATCGACATGATGCTGCGCACCTGTACCGTGCAGACCAATCTCGACTTCGGCTCGGAAGCCGACATGGTCAAGAAGTTCCGCACGTCGCTGGCGCTGCAGCCGCTGGCGACCGCCTTGTTCGCCAACTCGCCGTTCTTCGAGGGCCGCGACTCCGGCTACAAGAGCTACCGCAGCCACATCTGGACCGACACCGATCCCGATCGCTGCGGCATGCTGCCCTTCGTGTTCGAGGATGGCTTCGGCTTCGAGCGCTATGTCGACTACATGCTCGATGTGCCGATGTACTTCGTCTATCGCGACGGCAAGTACCTCGACGCGTCCGGCCAGAGCTTCCGCGAGTTCCTGAAGGGCAGGCTGCCGGCCCGGCCGGGCGAGCTGCCGACGGTCAACGACTGGGCCGACCATGTGACGACGGCATTTCCCGAGGTGCGACTGAAGCGCTACCTCGAGATGCGCGGCGCCGATTCCGGCCCCTTGCCGGCGCTGAGCGCCCTGCCGGCGCTGTGGGTCGGCCTGCTCTACGATTCCAGGGCGCTCGACGCGGCCTGGGACCTGGTCAAGGACTGGACGATCGAGGATCACGACTATCTGCGCAGCCACGCCCCGCGCACCGGCCTTGGCACCAAGTTCCAGGGCCTGCCGCTCTCGGACCTGGCGCGCGAGGTGGTCGAGATCGCCCATGCCGGCCTGCGCGCGCGCAAGCGGCTCGACAATCACGGCCACGACGAGACGATATATCTGGCGCCGCTCGACCGCGCCGTGGCGAGCGGACTAGCGCCGGCCGACGAATTGCTTGCCAAGTGGAAAGGCGAATGGGGCCGCTCGTTCGCCCCTCTGTTCCGCGACTACGCCTACTAGCCGATGGGCGTCCTGCGGCGTGTGCTCTTTTGCGGGCTCGTGGCGGCTTCTTTCGCCGCCCACGCGCAATCCAATGAGTGGCAGACCGTCGTCGGGCCCGACCTGCGCTTTCGCCTGGAAATGCCGGCGCCGGTGAACAAGGCCACGGCCGACACCAAGGAGAAAGGTCATGCCGCCCCGCGGCTCGCCTGGGAATCCAAGCGCAACGGCCAGATATTCGACTTCGATTATGTTGACTACGACCCCAAATGGTTCACCAGCCGCGACAGTAAGGCGTTGGCCAAGGAGTTGGGTCGGGGCGCGGCCGAGAAGGCTTTTCCGCCCAAGCAGTACAAGTACGTGAAGGACGAGGCCGTCACCTTGCAGGGCTGGGACGGCTACGCGCTCGACATCGAAAGCGAGGATGGCGGCCTGGTGATGATGCGCACCTACATCGTCAAGGACCGCCTCTATCGCCTGCTGGTGACGGCGAAACCCGACATGAAGAGCCGCAGCGCCGCAGCGCGCTTCGTCAATTCGCTGCGGATCGCGGAGACCAGGCCTTAGGGCTTCGTCAGCTTGTAAACCCGCGCCGCGGTGCCGCTATAGAGGTTCGCCTTGTCGGTCGCCGAGGCGCCCTGGGTGATGATCTTGAAGGCGTTCCACAGCTCGGTGTAGCCGCACGACTGTTTGTCAGGTGGGAAGTTGCTCTCGAACATGCAGCGGCTGGCTCCAAAGGCTTCGATGCAGATCTCGATGTAAGGCCGCCATGCCTCGGCAAGCTTCGCCGACGTGGGCGGCGCGTCCTCGAACTCGAAGCCGAAGCCGAACGAGGTCATGCCGAGTCCGCCGAGCTTCACGTTGACGTTGGGGCACTTGGCGAGCTCGCTGACGCTCTTCTTCCATTGTCCCATCACCTCGGCCCGCTTGCCGGCATATTGGCCGACGCCGAGCGCGCCGCCGACGTGATCGCAGATGATCGTCTGGTCGGGGAAGGCGCGGGCGAGATCGATCAGGTCGGGCAGCTGCGGATGGAAGTGCCAGGAGTCGAAGGTGAGCCCCATCTTGGCCAGCACCGCAAAGCCCTCGCGCAGCTTTGGATCGCGCAGGCGGTGCGGGGTCATCGCGCGCGAGACGAACTTGCCGGCAACACCCTCGTCCCACGACGTGCCGTAGCGCACGCCGCGGAAACGGCCGCCGCCGGCCTTGATCTCGGCTTCGAGCACGTCGCGCACGCGCGCGCCGAGCAGCAGGTCGACCCAGCCGATGATGCCCTCGCAGACGCGCGTCTTGCCGTAGTTGCCCGAGGCGCTCATGGCGGCAACGCCGTTCACGAACTCTACCTCGCCCACCGGGCGCATCTCCTGCGGTCCCGCGGCGCGGAACATCGCCTGGCATTCGAGGAACACCGTTCCCACGATGTTGTGGCCGCCGCTGAGGTCGCTCAGCAGCTCAGGCAGCAGGTAAAGGCCGCGCGCCTCGGTGTGCCAGAGATGATGATGCGGATCGATGATCGGCAGGTCGGGTTCCAGCGCCTTTTCCAACGACCGCTTGGCGAGCCAGGCCGCGAGGTCTGCATTGTTGCGATAGGCAAGACCCCGATATTCGCGAACCATGACTTTCCTCCTGCGGTTTTGCCTCTACGATAGAGGAGAAGGGGAGCGAGTCATGCGGATTTGCGTGTTCGGAGCAGGCGCCATCGGCGGAAATTTCGCAGCGCGCCTTTCGGCGGCCGGCCACGACGTCTCGGTGGTGGTGCGCGGGGCGCATCTCGAGGCGATCCGCACCAAGGGCCTCACCTTGATCGCGGGCGACAACAAGATCGTCGCCAAGGTGCGGGCGAGCGACAAGCCGGCCGATCTCGGCCGCCAGGATGCCGTGATCTCCACGGTCAAGGCGACTGGACTTGCCGCACTCGCCGAAAGTGCCGCCTCGTTGCTCGGCCCCGACACGCCGGTGGTGTTCGGGCAGAACGGCATTCCATGGTGGTACGGCCACGGACTCTCGAAATCGCGGCCGCCGGCGCCGGACCTGTCTCGCCTCGATCCCGGCGGCGCGCTCGCCAAGGCGGTGGGCGTCGGACGGGCGCTGGGCGGCGTCATCACGTCGCCCAACCACGTTGCCGGGCCCGGCGTCATCGTGAACGAGAACCCCGACCGAAATGGCCTGGCGATCGCCGAGATCGACGATCGCGCCAGCGAGCGCGTTGAGCGCCTTCGCGCCGCCCTGGTCGCGGCCGGCATGCAGTCAACGCCGACGCGCGATATCCGCTACGAGGTCTGGCACAAGCTGATGGCCAACCTCACCGGCTCGACGATCTGCCTGATCCTGGGACAGCCGGGCACCATCCAGAAGACGCCGGTCGTCAATCGTATCGCGCGCCGCGCCCATGCCGAGGCGCTGGCGGTGGCGGCGGCGCACGGCGTCAAGCTCGACGACAGTCCCGACGTGCGCTACGGGCCCAAGCGCGTCTATACCGATCATCGCCCGTCGATCCTGCAGGACTACGACCTCGGCCGGCCGATGGAGATCGAGGCGATGGTGCGCGCGCCCATTGCCTTCGCGCGCAGCGCCGGCGTCGAAACGCCGACACTCGATGCGATGGAGGCCTTCGCCGTCAGCATGGCGACTTCCAAGGGGCTTTACGTTTCCTAATCGGCACCGCAGAGTTCGTCGTCCTTGGTCAGTGCGTGAGGGAGACGTCGCTTAGGGCAGGACCGGGAGGCAACCATGAACGTTCGCGTGGGCTGGTGTGCCGCAGTGGTGGTGTTGTGCCTCGCCGTTCCGGGCTGGGCGCAGAAGAGCGGCGGGATCCTCAAGATCGAGCACGTCGACACGCCGCCCAGCGCCTCGATTCACGAGGAAGCGACGGTTTCGACCGTTGTCCCCTTCATGGGAGTGTTCAACAATCTGGTGCTGTTCGATCAGCACGTCGCCAGGAACAGCCTCGAGTCGATCGTGCCCGACCTCGCCGAGAGCTGGGCGTGGAGCGACGACGGCCGACAGCTGTCCTTCAAGCTGCGGCAAGGCGTGCAGTGGCATGATGGCAAGCCCTTCACGGCGGCCGACGTCAAATGCACGTTCGACATGGTGCGGGAAAAGGGCCAGCACAAGCTGCGGCGCAGCCCGCACTCGGCGTGGTGGAGCAACATCGAGAGCGTGACTGGCGACGGCGAGTTCGCCGTGACCTTCCATCTCAAGGACCGGCAGCCCTCGCTGCTGGCGCTGCTCGCCTCCGGCTATGCGCCGGTCTATCCCTGCCACGTGCCGGCGGCCGAGATGCGCCGCAGGCCGGTCGGCACCGGGCCGTTCAAGTTCGCCGAGCTCAAGATGAACGAGGGCGTCAAGCTGGTGAAGAATCCGCACTATTGGAAGCCCGGCCGGCCGTACCTCGACGGCATCGAATACACCATCATTCCCGACCGCTCGACGCGCATGCTGGCCTTCATCAGCGGCAAGTACGACATGACCTTCCCGGCCGACGTGACCGTGCCGCTTCTGAAGGACATCAGGCGCCAGGCGCCCAAGGCCGGGTGCACCATGCGCATGACCGGCGTCACGTCCAACCTGATCGTCAACCGCGACAAGCCGCCTTTCGACAATCCCAAGATCCGGCGCGCGATGGCGCTGACGCTCGACCGCGAAGCCTTCAACACCATCCTCGATGAGGGACAGAGCAAGCCGAGCGGCGCCATGCTGCCGCCGCCGGAAGGCGTCTGGGGCATGCCGGCGGAGATGCTGAAGGGCCTTCCCGGCTACGGCGACGTCGGCAAGGGACGCGAGGAGGCGCGCGCCCTGATGAAGCAGGCGGGCTACGGACCCGACAAACACCTCAAGATCAAGGTCAGCACGCGCAACGTCGCGGCTTTCCGCGACCCGGCGGTCATCCTGATCGACCAGCTGAAGCAGATCTGGATCGACGGCGAGCTCGAGGTCATCGACACCGCGATCTACTACAATCGCGTGTTCAAGAAGGAGTACGTGGTGGCGTTGAATCTGACGGGCAGTGCGGTCGACGATCCCGACGTCACCTTCTTCGAAGGCTACGCCTGCGGGAGCTTGCGCAACTACAACAACTACTGCAATCCGGAAATGACCAAGCTCTTCGAGCAGCAGTCGCGCGAGACCGACGTCGACAAGCGCAAGCATCTGGTCTGGGAGATCGACCGCAAGCTACAGGAGGATATCGCCCGGCCGATCATCATGAATGGCATGGCGGCCGGCTGCTGGCAGCCCCACGTCAAGGGCGTCACCATCCAGACCAACAGCATCTACAACGGCTGGCGCTTCGAAGACGTCTGGTTGGATAAGTAGCTGCGCCGTCTGCGGCGGAGCTACGGCGGGCGGCAGCGCTTGTAATCAAGCGCGAGTCGGCGCTTTCGACCGTCGTCGAAAGCGCCTACCCGCGCGGTGCAGAATAGATAAGGCTGCCTCTGGCCCGCTGCGCTTGCTGGCGCTAGGCTTGGCTCAATCAAATAACCATCGAGGAAGCGCCATGAAGCCCAGGATCATGCGGGCAGCGTCTCGCCCCACTGCCAAGGCGGAGCCCGCCAACTTCGTCGGCACGGTGCTGTCGGATCCGGTGTGGGCACCCGAGGGCCCGTCGCGGCTACGCGCCTCGCGCGTGTCGTTCATGCCAGGTGGGCGCACCAACTGGCACAAGCATGCCGTCGGCCAGGTCCTCTACGTGCTGTCGGGCGTCGGCCGCTATCAGCTCGAGGGTCAGGCGGTGCAGGAGATCCGGCCGGGCGATACGGTGGTCATTCCGCCCAATTCGCGGCATTGGCACGGGGCCGCACCCAACACCCAGATGTGCCATCTCGCGATGTCGGAAACCGACGACAAGGGCCAGGCCACGACCTGGCTCGAACCGGTGAGCGACGCCGACTACGGCAAGGCGCCCGCAAAAGGCGAGTGAGGCGAGCCATGGCCGGCCGCACCCTGTTCGACAAGATCTGGGATCGTCATGTCGTCGCCGAGATGGGCGATGGCTATGCGCTGCTGCACGTCAGCCGCCACCTGATGCACGACGGCGGCGCAGCGGCACTCGAGCGCAATCGGCTCAAGGGCTATCCGGTCCGCGCCCCCGAACTCACCTTCGCCACCATGGACCACGCGGTGACGACCGAGCCCGGTCGCACCAGGGCGACGCGCTCGCAGTTCGTGGCGCGCCTCGATTCCATGCGCGAGGAGTGTCGGCTGGCCGGCCTGCAGCTTTTCGATGTCGGCGAACCTGGCCAGGGCATCATCCATGTGATCGGTCCCGAGCTTGGCGCCACCCTGCCCGGCACCTTCCTGGTGTGCGGCGACAGCCACACCTGCACGCACGGCGGCATGGGCTGCATCGCCTTCGGCATCGGCTCCAGCGAGGTGAGCCATGTGCTCGCGACGCAGAGCCTGGTGCAACGCCGCCCGCAGACCATGCGCGCGACATTCGAGGGCGCCCTGCCGCCGGGCGTCCGCTCCAAGGACCTGATCCTCTACCTGATCGGCCAGATCGGCACGGCGGGCGGCACCGGCTACGCGCTGGAATATGCCGGCAGCGCCATCCGCTCGCTGCCGATCGAGGCGCGACTCACGCTGTGCAACCTCTCGATCGAGGCCGGCGCCAAGATCGGCATGGTGGCTCCCGACGAGACGACCTTCGCGTTCCTGAGGGGCCGGCAGTTCGCGCCCCAGGGCGCTGCGTGGGATCAGGCAATCGCCGACTGGCACACCTTGCCGTCCGACCCCGACGCCAAGTTCGACCGCGAGGTGCATATCGATGTGGCGAAGATCGCACCGCAGATCACCTGGGGCACCAGCCCGCAACATGTCGTGGCCGTCACCGAGCGCATTCCCGATCCGGCGGCGGAGCCCGATCCCGACCGCCGCCGGGCCATGCAGGCGGCGTTGGAATACATGGGCCTCAAGGCCGGCGATCCCATCGCCGGCACCAAGGTAGATTGGGTGTTCATCGGTTCCTGCACCAATTCGCGGCTCAGCGACATCCGCGAGGCCGCAGCGCTCGCCAAGGGTCGCAAGGTGGCGCCGCACGTCACCGCCTGGGTGGTGCCGGGCTCCGAGACCATCAAGCGCGATGCCGAGGCCGAAGGCCTCGATCGCGTGCTGAAGGAGGCGGGCTTCCAGTGGCGCGAGCCGGGATGCTCGATGTGCCTTGCCTTCAACGGCGATCGCGTGCCGCCCGGCAAGCGCAGCGTCTCGACCTCCAACCGCAACTTCGTCGGCCGCCAGGGCCCCGGCGCGCGCACGCACCTCGCCAGCCCGGCCATGGCCGCGGCAGCGGCGATCACCGGCACCATCTCCGACGTGAGGGCGCTCTGATGGAGAAGTTCACCAGGCTCGCGGCCGTCGCAGCGCCCCTCATGCGACAGAACATCGACACCGACATGGTGATCCGAGTCGAGCGCCTGCGCGACCTGCCGCCGGAGAAGCTCGGCCCCTATGCCTTCGAATCGTGGCGCTACAGGCCGGACGGCAGCGAGGCGCCAGAGTTCGTGCTGAACCGGCCGCCCTATCGCGGGGCCAAGGTGATCCTGGCGGCCGACAATTTCGGCTGCGGCTCCAGCCGCGAGGCCGCGGTGTGGTCGCTGTTCGCCTTCGGCATCCGGGCCGTCATTGCGCCGTCGTTCGGGCCGATCTTCTACAACAACTGCTTCCAGAACGGGCTGTTGCCGGTGATGCTGCCGCTCGACGTGCTCGAGGAGCTGGTGGTCGAGGTCGAGGCAAGCCAGGGGACCGGCAAGGTCACGGTCGATCTGGAGAACTGCACCGTCACCTCGCCCTCTGGCAAGGTGACTCCGTTCAAGATCGATGCGCTGCGCCGTGAAGCCATGCTGAAGGGCGCCGACGCGATCGAGCAGACCAAGGCCCGCGAGCCTGAGATCGCCGCCTTCGAGGCGGCCGATCGCCAGCGCTTTCCGTGGCTCTACGCGCGGGGTTGAGCCTCAGGTCGCAGTGCCGCCGACCGTGAGGGCGTCGATGCGCAGGGTTGGCTGGCCGACGCCGACCGGCACGCCTTGGCCGTCCTTGCCGCAGGTGCCGATGCCGGGATCGAGCGCCATGTCGTTGCCGACCAGGCCAACTCTAGTCAGCGCCTCGGAGCCCGAGCCGATCAGGGTGGCGCCCTTCACCGGCTTGCCGACCTTGCCGTCCTCGATCAGGTAGCCCTCGGTCACGCTGAACACGAACTTGCCGGACACGATGTCGACCTGGCCGCCGCCGAAGTTCTTGGCATAGAAGCCCTTCTTCACCGAGGCGACGATCTCGTCGGGATGCGCCGTGCCGCCCATAAGGAACGTGTTGGTCATGCGCGGCATGGGCGCACAGGCATGGCTCTGCCGCCGGCCATTGCCGGTCGGCTTGGCGCCCATCAGCCGGGCGTTCATGCGGTCCTGCATCAGGCCGACCAGCCTGCCGTTCTCGATCAGCACGTTGCGCGCGGTCGGCGTGCCCTCGTCGTCGATGGTGAGCGAGCCGCGGCGGTCGCTCAGCGTGCCGTCATCGATCACGGTGACGCCGGGCGAGGCGATCATCTGTCCCATCATGTGAGTGAACACAGAGGTCTTTTTGCGGTGGAAGTCGCCCTCGAGTCCGTGGCCGACCGCCTCGTGCCACAGCACGCCCGACCAGCCCGATCCCAGCACCACCGGCATCTCGCCCGCCGGCGCGTCGACCGATTCGAGGTTGACCAGCGATTGCCGGATCGCCTCGTCGGCCTCCCGCTGCCAGTACTCGCGCTTGAAGATGTCGCCGTAGGCGGCGCGGCGGCCCGAGCCGGTCGAGCCCGCCTCCATGCGGCTGCCCTGGCCGCACACCACGCTGACATTGAGCCGCACCAGCGGCCGCACATCGGCGGCGCGCCAGCCGCCGGCGCGGATGATCTCCACCACCTGCCACGAGGCCGCGAGCGAGATCGAGACCTGGCGCGCCTTGGGCTCCTTGCCGCGCACGTAGGCGTCGATGTCCTGCAGGAGCTTGACCTTCTTCTCGAAGGTCTCGCCGTCGATCGGATTGTCGTCGGCATAGAGCAGCCGGTTGGTGCCGCGCGGCGATTCGTCGGATTTGCCCGAACGGCCGCTGCGCACCGTCTTCACCGTCGCGGCGGCGCGCTTCAGCGCCTGCTCGTCGAGCGCCGAGGCATGTGCAAAGCCGGTCGCCTCGCCCGACACGGCGCGCAGCCCGAAGCCCTGGGTCGTGTCGTAGGAGGCGCTCTTCAGCTTGCCGTCGTCGAAGGAGAGGCCCTCGCTCTGCATGTACTCCAGGTACAGCTCGCCATCGTCGCAGCCCGCCAGCGCCTCGTCGACCGTCCTGGCCGTCTTGCGCGGATCGAGCGCGCCCTTGCCGAAGAACAGTCCCTCTGCCGTGGCGAGATGGTTGATGGCTTTGGTCATGGGAATGCTTCCTTTCCCTGCCAAAATGGGGGTTGGCCCTTGCCGGCGCAAGCGCGACGGCGGTTATCGGGGGCGGTCGTTTTTCAGCCCAAGCAGGGGAACGAGGACCGCGGCGAGCGCCGTCGTGGCTGCCGAGACGACGATAAGGGGCCCCAGCCGGTTGTCGAAGACATGCTCGTAGAGGAACGCGCCGGAGTTGAGGGAAGCGATGTCCGCGAGGTTGGAAATCGACATCAAGGCGGCGAAGGCGAAACCCTCGGCGCGCCTCGGGCAGTGCTGGGCGGCCAGGGTCAGCGAGGCGATGGTGGCGATCATCTGGGCGAGGCCATTGGCAAAGTTGACGATGGCCGCCGTGACTTCGTCGGTGAGCAGCAGGAACGAGGCCGCCGACGCCGTTCCCAGCACGATGCTGAGATAGAGCAGCGACTTGGAGCTCATCCGCCGCAGAAGCCAGCGGTGCAGCAGGGCGCCCGCGATCCAGCCGGCCGAGGCGATCGAGCCCAGCACGCCGATATAGGCCTGCGAGAAGCGCAGCGTGTCGGTCATGTAGAAATAGAGCGGCGTTCCGAAGCCGGGCGCGAAGGCATAGAGGAACAGGAACGCGGCAACCAGGTACAGCCTGCGGGATCTAAGCGTCGCGACGATCCCTTGCAGGGTGTTGCCGAGCTCCTGGCGGCTGACCGGGCTCTTGCGCTCCTTGAGCAGCAGCGGCGTGCTCACGAGGACGGCGATCGGAGCGACGGCCGCGATGCCGGCGGCGGCCTTCAGCGCCGCCGCCGCCGACAGACGCTCGACCAGCTCGCCGCCAACCAATGCGCTCGCCATGATCGCCACGTAGAACCACAGCCATTGCTGGCCGACGAACATGCTGCTCTGGTTGAAGGTCTGGCCGTTCTCGACCAGCAGCGCGCCGCACAGCGTGCTCGCCGTGGCCATCGCATACGACGTGAGCAGGAGCGGCAGCGCGAACTCGCGCGGTCCGCCCAGCAGGGCGACCCCGGCATAGGCGGCGGCCGCGCAGGCGCTGGCGAGCATCAGGTAGCTGATGCGGCGGTAGCCGAACAGCGGCAGGAAGTCGGAGACCAGGCCGAAGACGGGCTTGATGACCCACGGGAAGTTGAGGACGCCGAAATAGGCGGTGACCTGCAATGGCGTCCAGCCGTTCGTCTTCAGGAAGAAGGTCAGCGGCTGCAGGATGATGCCGACACGCGCCTGGCCGATGCCCTCGACGGCAAAGACGATGGCGAAAAACACCATCAATCGACCGACGACGCGCTCTTGTTCGATTTGCGAGGGCGCCAGATCGACGATGCGACTTCTCCCCATCACCGCCGCCCGCGGGACGGCAGGATCACCCCGATCATCTCGTCGGGCACCTCGCCGGCGGGGCTAGCGATACTTGACCGAACGGCAGTTCGACAAAGATATCCCACTGCTTGCGGGATTGAGAACACCGGCCACAGCGGCAACTTGCTGCGTGGCGGTGATCAGATAGGAGCGCGATTCGCCGGGTCCGAGGATGAATCCCTCGCTTGCGATGCTGCCGCTGACAATGATGAAACTCTTGGAGTCTGCCGTGCGATTCTGGACGGTCGCCATATAGGCGTTCGCGGAGACAGCTTGCGCCGAAAGGATGGCCAGGCCCGAACAGTCGACCCGGTAGTAGCGCATCTCCGATTCGCACGAGATGTGGCGCCTCTGTACCTCGTCCATGACTTGCTGTCCGTTGCCCGCCCCGAACATCGCCCGGTTGATCGAGCCCAGGTTCGGATCTCCCGACTGGGCATAGGCTTCACACAGGTCCGAGTCCGATACCGTCCGCAGTTCCGACGGCGACATTCGCGCGAGCCGTGTATATGTCGAAGCGCAGGAAACCAGCAGGAAAGCCGAAACGATCGGCACAAGTCGCCGCCAGAGCGGTTTGTCGCGCATGTCCGCACCTCCCCAAGTGCTGGCAGCGGATTGCCATGACGCGCCGAGGCGTACAACCACTAGTTTTAGATGGCAGCCGCTAGACGATCTTGCTGGCGCGGCCCTGCCAGTAGCGGTCGCGAAGCAGGCGCTTGTACAGCTTGCCCGTGGCATGGCGCGGCAATTCGGCCTCGAAGTCGATGCTGCGCGGGCATTTGAGGCTCGAGAGATTCTGCCGGCAGTAGGCCATCAGCTCCTCGGCAAGCTGCGGTCCGGCATCGGACATGTCGCGCGGCTGCACCACCGCCTTCACCTCCTCGCCGAAGTCGGGGTTGGGCACGCCGAATACCGCGCAGTCCATCACCTTGGGATGGTTGATCAGGAGGTTCTCGCATTCCTGCGGGTAGATGTTGACGCCGCCGGAGATGATCATGAAGGCCTTGCGGTCGGTCAGGTGCAGGAAATTGTCGGCGTCGAGGTAGCCCACGTCACCGAGTGTGGTCCAGCCGCGGGCGTTCCTCGATTCGGCCGTCTTCACCGGATCGTTGTGGTACTCGAACGGCCGGCCGTCGGCGAAATAGACCGTGCCGGGTTCGCCCGGCGGCAGCTCCTCGCCGGCGTCATCGCAGATCTTGAGCGTGCCCAGCACGGCGCGGCCGACCGTGCCCTTGTGCGCCAGCCACTCGGCCGAACTGCACATGGTGAGGCCGTTGCCCTCGGTGCCGCCGTAATATTCCCAGATGATCGGCCCCCACCATTCGATCATCTTCTCCTTCACCGGGATTGGGCAGGGCGCGGCGGCGTGGATGGCGCATCTGAGCGACGAAACGTCGTACTTGAGCCGCACCTCGTCCGGCAATTTCAGGAACCGCACGAACATGGTCGGCACGAGCTGGGTGTGGGTGATGCGGTGCTGCTCGACCAGCCTCAGGAATTCCTCGGCATCGAAGTTCTGCATGATCACCGACGTACCGCCGAGCTTCATCGCCGTCATGTTGAAGCGCAGCGGGGCCGCGTGATAGAGCGGCGCCGGCGAGAGATAGATCGTGTTCTCGTCCATGCCGTAGATCGTGCGGGTGATGGCGAGCAGCGGTCCGTCGAAGTCGATCGGCTGTGGCTCGCCGATCGGCAGCACACCCTTGGGCCGGCCGGTCGTGCCTGACGAGTAGAGCATGTCGTTGCCCGCGGTCTCATCGACAATCGGTGTCGCGGGCTGGCGGGCTACGGCCTCCTCCCAGGAATCGTAGCCTGGCGCGGTGCCGCCGATTATGTAGCGCTTGGCGACGCCCTTCAGGAGCGGCGCGAGCTCGCGCGCCCGCTCGGCGAGGTAAGTGGAGGTAATGAACAGCCGCGCCCCGCAGTCGCCGACGATGTAGTCGACTTCCTCGGCCGTGAGGCGCGAGCTGATGGCGGTATAGATCAGCCCCGAGCGCTGCGCGCCCCAGCAGATCTCGAAGAAGCGCGGATTGTTCTCGAGATAGAGCGCGATGTGGTCGCCCGCCTTCAGTCCGTGCGTGCGGAAGAGCTGGGCGATGCGGTTGGATTGCCGGTCGAGCTGGCGAAAGCTCACCGTCTCGCCGCTGGCCGCCATGATGTAGGCCGGCTTGTCGGGGAACTTGCGCGCATGGATGTACGGATGCATCGCAGGCATAAAACCGGAGAGAATTGGGCCTCGCAAGCGTTGACCCGGTTCCGCCCATCGGCTTTATTCGCGGGCCGCGAAAGCGTGCCCCCGTGGCGGAATTGGTAGACGCGCCTGACTCAAAATCAGGTTTCCTCACGGAAGTGTTGGTTCGAGTCCGACCGGGGGCACCATCCTGCTTTTCGCTTACGCGCTTCGCAGGCTTTGCATCCCAGAAACTAGCGAAGCAGGATGCCCTCCGAAGCCTTGGCTAAAGAGGGATCGCACTGCCGATCACGCCACCCCCGACGGTGGCTACGTCAACGCTTTCCACCAGCAGCTGTCTTTTCCCCACCGCGCTTCTCGGTGAAGAGGCGTCATGGCACGTCCACCCTAGCTCAC
>JBPYDO010000401.1:0-18762 GCA_051985755.1 Reyranella sp.
CGCCATCGTGGCGCTGTGGATCTACAACTTCACGACCTACGAGGAGAAGGAGCACGTGAAGACGGGCGCTGACGGCGTGTTCCGCTTCACCAACAATCCCTCGCACAGGATCCAGCTCAGCGCCGAAAAGCCTGGCATCGGGCGCTCCGAACGCGTGCCGGTCTTGCTCTATTTCCGCTCGCAGGACATCAAGATCGCCGAACCGCTCAAGCTCGGCGGATCAAGTTGAGAGTGCGAAGATATCCCGTGAGGAAATTGTGACTACTCTCCCGCGAAAGTATCACAAGGAGTGCGGTTACAACCGTTTCCAGCCAGAGCCACTTGACGCCTCCACGGCAGGGGCAGAGGCTTTCGCCCCATAACAAGAGACTAGGAGGAGCGTCCATGGATTCTCGATTCCTGCGTCACTTGAGCGGATTGGGTTGCCTGCTTGCCCTGATCCTCGCCCCCCTGTTCTCGGCGACGGCTCAAACGCCTCAAAAGGCTCAAGAAGGACCCAAGCTCTACGTCTTCACTTCCGGCTCACTCGGCGGTTTCCCCAAGGCGGCGCTGCAGATCGGCGCCACCGGCACCATCGATTGGGCACCCGTCAGCTTCTACGTGATCAAGCATCCCAAAGGCGTGGTGATGTTCGACACGGGCAACAACGACAAGACCATCACCGATCCGGACGGATGGTGGGGTCCGCTCGCCAAGGGCTTCGGGCTCAAGATGACGAAGGATGACGCGATCCCGGTTCAGCTCGCCAAGATCGGGCTGAAGGTGGATGACGTCAAATATGTCGTCGTCGGACATCTCCATCTCGACCACGGCGGCAATGTCGGCCAGTTCAAGAACTCGACCCTGATCGCGCAGGACGATGAGTTCAAGGCGGCCTGGTGGCCCGATGTCGGCTACTCGCTCTACTACATTCCGGGCGACTTCGCCGACACCAAGAAGATGAAGACCATCCGCCTCAACGGCGACCTCGACCTGTTCGACGACGGCACGGTGCGCATCATGCGGGCGCCGGGCCACACGCCGGGCAGCGAGTTCATGGTGCTGAAGCTTGCCAAGACCGGCACGGTCATCCTGACCAGCGACTGCGTCTACCTGACGGAGAACCTGGAGAAGAACCTGATCCCGCCGATCCCGGGCACCTACAACCCAAGCGACGCCTACAAGACGTATGCCCACATTCGGCAGATCCGTGACGTCGACAACGCCAAGCTGTTCATCGGTCACGATGCGGAGCTCTTCAAGGCCGCCAAGAAGGCTCCCGAATTCTACGACTGAGGGTGCCAACGGCGCCTTCTGAAGCCCCTCCTTCCAGGGCGGAGGAGGGGAATGCGGTCATCGCCCGTGGCGTGAGCAAGCGTTACGGCTCGACGCTTGCGCTCGACTCGCTCGACCTCGAGATCCGACGCGGCGAGGTGTTCGGGCTGCTGGGCCCCAACGGATCGGGCAAGACCACCTTCATCCGCCTGCTGAGCGGCTATCTGCTGCCGACCGAGGGCAGGCTGGAGATCTGCGGCTGTGACGCGCTTGCCCAATCGCTGCAGGCGCGCCGGCTGATCGGCTATGTGCCGGAAGCGGCACCGCTCTACGGCTACATGCGGGTGCGCGAATTCCTGGCCTTCATGGCGCGTCTGCGAGGCATGGCGGGGCGCGCCGTCGGCGACGCCGTCGACCGCGTCATCACGGCGCTGGCGCTCGAAAGCGTTGCCGACCGGCCGGCCCGCACCCTGTCGCGCGGCTTCCGCCAGCGCACGGCGATCGCGCAGGCGCTGGTGCACGATCCGGCCTTGCTCATTCTCGACGAGCCGACCAACGGGCTCGATCCGCGCCAGATCATCGAGATCCGCGACTTGGTGCGGCGCCTCGCCGGGCATCACACCGTGCTGATGAGCAGCCATGTGCTGGGGGAGGTGGCGAAGACGGCCGACCGGGTCGGCGTCCTGCTCGGCGGCCGGCTGCGCGGCGTCCGCGCCATGGCCGACACGCCCGATCTCGAAGCCTGGTTCCTGTCGCTGGCATGAAGACGCTGCCCGTCCTGCTGCGCAAGGAGCTGCTGGCCACCTTCGGCTCGCCGATCGGCTACACCGTCGCCGCCGTGTTCCTGCTGGTGCTGGGCTACACCTTCAGCCTGACGCTGTTCGCCACCAAGGTCGCGAACCTGGTCTACATCTTCCATCAGATGTACGTGCTCACCATCCTTCTGGTGCCGGCGCTGACCATGCGCGCCTTCGCCGAGGAGCGGCGCAACGACACGCTCGAGCTCCTGCTCACGGCGCCAGTCGGCGAGATCTGGATCGTGCTGGCGAAGTTCCTGTCGATATTCGCCCTGGTGCTGATGATCTACAGCAGCGCCCTGGTCTATGCCGCGGTGCTCGACACCTACGGCGTGCCCGACTGGGGACCGATCGCGACCGGCTACGTGGCGATCATCTGCCATGCCGCACTGATCGTCGCGATCGGGCTCTTGATGTCGAGCCTCACCGAGAACCAGGTCGTGGCGGCCGCGCTGACCCTCGGCGCCAGCCTGATGCTGTGGTTCGCCGATTCGGTCGCCTATCTGATGCCGGCGCCGATCGACAGCGTGGTGCTCAATCTCTCCCTGATCGGCCATTTCCAGCCGCTCGTCACCGGGTCGGTCTTCGTCTCGGACATCGGCTACTTCCTCAGCCTGGCCCTGCTGGCGCTCTTCCTCACGACGCGCCGGCTGGCCGAGCGGTGAAGGCGGGCGATGCACGGCGAGGAATCCGATTGGCTGGGGGCGCTGTGGTTCGTAGCCTGCCTTGGCGCGCTGGCGGTGCTGTTCGTCGCCGCGCTGCGCATCCGGGTCTATGGCGCGGGATGGCGCCGCTGGGCGCTGCGGCTGTCCATCATCGGCGCCGGCACCGCGGCGACGCTCGCGGCAAATGTCGCGGTCTATCGCCATGACGCCCATCTCGACCTGACGCGGGAGGGGGCGTTCACGCCGTCGCACGAGGCGGCCGACATCGTGCGCTCGCTGAGCGAGCCGGTTGAGCTCGTCTACTTCTACCAGAAGCAGGATCCGGCGGGCCGGGCCGCGGTCACCATGCTGCAGTTGCTCGGCCGGCTCAATCCGCGGCTCAGCGTCGAGGCGGTCGACATCGACCGCAATCCGGCGCGCGCCAATGCCATGGGCATCCAGATCTACAACACGGCCGTCATCGTCACGGCGGCGCATCGCCTGCAGATCGTCGCGACCGATGATCGCGAGATTGCGCTCGGCATCCTGCGCGCGCTGCGCCGCAGGCGGCCGGTCGTGTGCTTCGCCTCGAGCCACGGCGAGTACAACATCGACAACTTCGAGTTCCACACCCATTTCGAAGGCACCCACGCCCACAGCCACAACACCGAAGGCATGGGCCTGGTACAGATGCAGAAACACGGGCTCGGCCGCATGAGGCGGGCCATCGAGAAGCTGGGCATCGAGGCGCGCAAGGTCGACCTGCGGCCGGGCCAACCGATGCCCAAGGACTGCGCGGCGCTGGTCGACGCCAATCCGCGCACGCCGCACATTCCGGCCGAGGCCGACCTGTTGCGCGCCTATCTCGAGGGCGGCGGCAATTACATGCTCCTGGTCGAGCCGGACTTTGCCGTCGAGGAGCGGCTTCAATCGGTGATCGCCGAGGCGGGCGCGACCATCGGCGAGGGCGTGATCGTCGATCCGGTCGATCACTACTTCACCGACAACCAGATGATCGCCATCACCAAGTACGCCAACCATCCGGTGACGCGGGCGCAGGCGCTGTCCTTTTATCCGGGCGCCCGGCCGATCGAGCCTACGCCGCGCGACGGTGTGAAGGCGATCGCCCTGTTCTCGAGCAGCGACAAGAGCTACCTGGTGCACGAGCGGATGCGCTATCGCGAGGAGAGCGAGAGCGCCACCCGCCGTTCCTATCCGCTGGCGGTGGCCGCCGAGGGCCGACTGTCGCCCGGCGCCCAACCCTACCGCATGGTGGTGGTTGGCGACGCGGACTTTGCCAGCAACTCCTTCTTTCCTTACCTCGCCAACTCCGACATCGCGCTTGCCGCCGTGTCGTGGCTGCTGCACGAAGAGCGGCTGCCGACGCTCAAGCCACCGGTGGAGGTGCTGCCTTTGGTGACGCTCACCAATGTCGAGGTGCGCTGGGTCTTCATCCTGACGGTGCTGTTGCTGCCGGGCATCGTGGCGATCGCCGGACTGGGCGTATGGCTATGGCGGCGCCGCTGACCCAGCCGCTGGCACGCAGGCTCGCCTGGCCGCTGGCGGCGGCATGTGCCTTCGTCTTCCTGGTCGGCCTCGCGCTCCACGGCGAGCGTCCCGACTCCATGGCGCAATTCAAGCCGGCAGGGTTGCTGACGGCGTTCGCGCCTGAGGATGTACGTACGATCGATATCGAGAGTCCGGCCGGCGCGCGGCACTTTCGGCGCGAAGACGGCAAATGGAACGCCTCGTCCGCCGTCGCCGAGCGCATCGAGGTCGGCCTGCGGCTGCTGCGCAATTCGGGCCCCTTGCGCGTCCTCTCGGCCGATGAAGTCGCCCGCATACCGCCGGCAGAGTACGCTTTGTCAGCGAACAGCCTGCACGTCAGCGTTCGCGCCGCAAACGGCGCTGTCTTCGCGATTCGCTTCGGCGGCCTCAATCCGCTGGGTGCGGCGAACTATGTGGCGGTCGACGGCATGGCGGGCGTGCCGTTGTTGCCGGCCCATGTGGCGGAGGCCTGGAAACAGCTGGCCGGAGACCCGCCATGAGATGGCTGTGGCCGGCGGTGCTGTTGATGACGCTGTCTCCGGTCGGGCTGGCGCAAGCGCACGTCACCAGCACCGGCCTTGCCGTGCTCGAGGTTGCGGACGGCCGTTTGTCCTACCGGCTCACGCTGGTGGCGAGCGAACAGGCTGAGGACAACAGCCAGATCCTGCTGGCGGCGGCGGACGGCAATTCGGCCGCGGCCGGCAAGATCGCCGAGGCGATGCGCAAGTACGCGCGGTTTTCGATCGGCGGTGTCGCCTGCGTGCCCGGACGCATCATGATCCAGGGCTCGCGCTCGGCCGACAGCAAGATCGTGCTGCAGATGGCCCTCGACTGTCCCAAGGCATCCGGCACCTTGGCGATACGCGACGACTGGCCGGAGGTGCTAGGCAGTCATTTCCAGACGGTGATGAGTGTCAGCGTCGCCGGCCGCCAGGCGGCCGAGTTCGCCTTCGTGGAGGATCGCCGCGACGCGACGGTCGAGCTCGGGAGCAGTGTGGCGACCGACTGGCTGAGCTTCATCGGCATGGGGGCCGAGCACATCCTGACGGGGCCGGACCATCTCCTCTTCCTGCTGGCCCTGCTGGCACTCAGTCGCAGCCTGTGGCCGATCGTGCGCATCGTGACCGGCTTCACGGTGGCGCACAGCATCACGCTCAGCCTCGCGGCGCTCGGCCTGGTCGACGTGCCGGCGCGCATCGTCGAGCCGGCGATCGCCGCCACCATCATCTGGGTGGCGCTGGAGAACGTGCTGGCGCCCAAGGGAACACGCTGGCGGTGGGTGATCGCGGCGGTGTTCGGTCTGGTGCATGGGCTTGGCTTCGCGTCTGGGCTGACCGAGCTCGGCCTGCCGCGCGATGCCATGGTGCGGGCCCTGGTCGGCTTCAATGTCGGCGTGGAGCTGGGCCAGCTCACCTTCGTCGCCCTGGTCATGCCCGTTGTCGTTTGGCTGGCGAAACCCGACAGGTTCCCGGCTCTGCCGCGTCTGCTATCGATGATCGTCGCCGGCATGGGCGCGATCTGGCTGGTCGAGCGCGTCGTGACGCTCGCCTGAAGAAGCGGAGGGAAGGGATGTTGGGTCGAGTGGTGAGTACGGCGGCGCTGGCGCTCGCCCTGGCGCTGCCGGCATGGGCGCAGGGCATCCCGAAGGCGCAGTCGCCCGAGGAGGTGGGCTTCTCCTCGATCAGGCTGACCAGGCTCTCCGATCGCCTCAATGAGGGCGTCAAGTCGGGCGAGATCCCGGGCGCGGTCGTGCTGGTGGCGCGCAACGGCAAGCTGGTGATGTTCAACGCCTTCGGTTACCGCGACCGCGAGACCAAGGCGCCGATGACCACTGATGCGATCTTTCGCATCGCGTCCATGAGCAAGCCCATCACGTCGCTCGGTGCCCTGGTCCTGATGGAGGAGGGCAAGCTGTCGCTCGCCGATCCCGTCGCGAAATACATTCCGGCCTTCGGCGAGACCAAGGTCTCGGTGGAGAAGAAGAACGCCGACGGCACGGTCGAACTGGGTCTCGAACCGCAGATCCGGCCGATGACCATCCTCGACCTGCTGCGCCAGACGTCGGGACTGACGTACGGCGCGCTGGGCGGCGGCCCGGTGAAGCGGTCCTACATGGACATGAAGGTGATGGTCCCGGATCAGACCAACGCCGAAATGGTGGCCAAGCTCGCCAAGCTGGCGCTGCTCTACCAGCCGGGCACCCATTGGGAGTACGGCATGTCGACCGACGTGCTGGGCCGGGTGATCGAGGTCGCGTCCGGCATGCCGCTCGACAAGTTCATCGAGGAGCGCATCGCCAAGCCGTTGCGGCTGGGCGACACGGGATTCGACGTTCCGGCCGACAAGAAGGAGCGCGGCGCGCGCCCGCAGAAGGAGGGGCCGCACAACGAAGTGCCGCCCATTCCCGACGTGAACCTGCGCACGACATGGAAGTCGGGCGGCGGCGGCATGGTGTCGACCGCCGCCGACTATGCCCGCATTCTGCAAACCATCGCCAATGGCGGGCAGATCGACGGCTACCGGCTGATCTCGCGCAAGACCATCGACCTGATGACGGCGAACAACCTGCCGCCCGACATCAAGATGGGCGACGACATGTGGCGGCTCGAGGAAATGGAGCCGACCGCCGCGATGGGCCAGGGCTTCGGCCTGGGGTTCGCCGTGCGCACCGAGCAGGGCCGCAATCCGCTGCCCGGGTCACCCTACGACTATCACTGGGGTGGCGTGTGGGGGACCTACTTCTGGCACGACCCGCGCGAACGGCTGTACGTGGTGTTCATGATGCAGGCGCCCGCGGTCGCCCAGCAATATCGCCGGCTGGTGCGCCAGCTCGTCTATCAGGCGCTCACCAACTGAAGAGGTCGGCCAGCGCCCGGTGATCGGTGAGCCAGGCCCAGTCGCTGTAGCGCCGCGCCACTACCAGGGCGTTCACGTACTCGATGGCGCCGATCGGCCGGCCGAAGACGTGGGCATGCACGGTGATGTCGAGGCAGCCGGCCGGGCGCCCGAGCTTGGGCCAGCCGGCGACGATGCGTTCGAGGATGCGCGTGAACGCTTCCGGCTCGCTGCCGTAGCGGACATAAAGCGGCATGTCGTTCACTTCCATGGTGAACGGCACAGCCAGGATGGGGCCGGACGGAGTCTCATGCCGGTAGGGCAGGTCGGCATCGAAAAAGTCGGCGTGCCAGTCCAGCCCGGCCTTGGCCAGAAGCCCGGATGTGTGCGGGCTCGGCGTGCAGCGCGGGCTGAGCCAGCCGGAAGGGCGACGGCCGGCGCCGTGTTCGATGGCCTTCAGGCAGCGGTCGAGATCGCGCGCTTCTTCTTCGACTGCCTGATAGGCCGGAACGATGTGCTGGCTCCAGCCGTGTGCCGCCACGATGTGGCCCGCACCGGCAATGGCCTGCATCAGGTCCGGATGGCGTTCGGCGACGATGCCGCTCACGTAGAAGACGGCGCGCAGCTTCTGCTGGCCGAGGATGTCGAGGATCCGCCACGCGCCGACCTTTGGTCCGTACTCGGCCCACGACCGCGCCTGCCGGTCGAGTACGCCGGGCTTGAGCGGATTGCCCATCGGCCCGATGCCCGGCGCCGCATCGTCGGTCCAGCCCTCGAGCATGACGCTGAGCGAGATGGCGAGCGGCCGGCCGGCAGGCCAGCCCGCCGGCAGGGGCCGGTCGGGCTTCATTACATGCGTTCGTTCGCTGTGAACGCCGTCAGCTCTTCATGCGCATCCTGCCCATGAAGTCGCGCTTGCCGAGCGGCACGCCCTTCATGCGCAGGATGTCGTATGCCGTCGTGGCATGGAAATAGAAATTCGGCAGCGAGAACGACATCAAGAAATCCTGGGCAGTGAAGGGCAGGGTCATGTCGCGGACCTTGAACGACACATCCTTGCCTTCGCACGCATTGACGTCGTCGGGCTTCATCTGTTGCACGGCCTCGCGCGTTTCCGTCACCAGCTTCTGCAAGCCGGCATAGTCGTAGTCCGGAATCTGGGCGGGCGGGCCGAACTGGCCCGATTTGGCGCTGCGCAGACCGGCCAGCGCGTGGTGCGTCATCGCCACGACCTGGAAGCGAAACGGCAGCATGTCGGGAAACAGCCGGGCTTCGACGACCTCCTTTGAGTCGACGTTCTTCTCGGCGCAGTGGGCCGCACCCTTGGCAAGGAAGCCCTCGGCAGCGCCGAGAACCTGCAGGTAGTTGGGAACCGTAAGATCGTAGAGTGAGATGGCCATGGATTCCTCCCGTTCGGTTCGATCTTACAAAGCGCCCGGCGGGCTCACAATCAGGGACGAAGAAGTCACCGGAATTTGACGGCGTAACGGCCGTTTTCTCATGCTGGCATGATGACATCGACGTTTCGGGGGCGGCGGCAACTGGGTTAGGGTCGCGGCGATTTTGAATTCCCTCCAGGAGACGCGCACATGATCGACCTTCACTACTGGCCGACGCCCAATGGCTGGAAGATCTCCATCATGCTCGAGGAATGCGGGCTCGCCTACAAGCTGGTGCCGGTCGACATCGGCAAGGGCGAACAGTTCAAGCCGGATTTCCTCAAGATCAGCCCCAATAACCGCATGCCGGCGATCGTCGATCGCGAGCCGCCGGGCGGCGGCGCGCCGGTCGCGGTTTTCGAATCGGGGGCGATCCTGCAGTATCTCGCCGAGAAGACCGGCAAGTTCCTGCCGAAGGACCTGCGGCCCAAGTACGAGGTCCTGCAGTGGGTGAACTGGCAGATGGGCGGGCTGGGACCGATGGCGGGGCAGGCCAACCACTTCAACGTCTACGCGCCGCAGTTCAATCCGCCGGAAGCGCTGACCTACGGCCAGGCGCGCTATACCAACGAAGTCAATCGCCTGTTCGGCGTGCTGAACAAGCGGCTCGCCGACCGCGAGTTCGTGGCCGGCGCGCTCTCCATCGCCGACTTCGCCATATGGCCGTGGTGCGGCGGCTTCAAGAATTTCGGCCAGAAACTGGACGACTTCCCCAACCTCAAGCGCTGGTTCGAAAAGAGCATGGGCGAGCGCGAGGGCGTGAAGAAGGGCCGCGCCGCCGGGGCCGAGCTGCGCCAGACGCCGGGCATCAACACCGAAGAACAGCGCCGCGTGCTGTTCGGCCAGACCGCCGCCGTCGTCCGCTAGCGATTGATCTGCGCCGTCTCGCGCGCCAGTCGGGCGAGGCGGCGGCGCAGGCGTATCGGCTTCAGGACCTCGACCTCGCCGCCGAGCCGCATGAGGTCGAGCGCCGCCTGCTCGGGCGATTCGATTGGCACTTCGACTTCCTGCCAGCCGTCGCTGTCGGCGGCCCCCGACGAAGCGCGCGCTGCTTCGGCGACGGCTGTGCCGAGCTGCTCCAGCCGCTCCAGCCCGCTGGGCGAGAGGCGCAAGGTGGCGGTGCCGCGGTACAGGCCGACCTCGTAAGCGCGCGAAGCCTCGGTCCAGAAGCGCACCAGGTCGAACTTAGCAGGCCGGGCGAAGCGCTGGCGGGTTGTCGCAAGCTCGAGGATATTGGACACGCGGTAAGTCCTGACGTCGCCCGCGACCTCGGCGACCACGTACCAGGTGCCGGCCTTGAGCACGAGGCCGAGCGGATGCAGCCGACGGCGCACGCCGTTCGCCTCCTGGCGGCCGGCGGGGCGGTAGACGACGTCGATCGCCGTGTCGCTCCACACCGCCTGGGCGATCTCGGGCAGGAGCCGCGCCGATTGCGGGCTCCTGAACCAGTCGACCGGATCGAGATGGAAGCGCCGCGCGACGCGCTCGGCGCCGGCGCGCGACCTTTCCGGCAGGGCGGCAGTGAGCTTCAGCTGCGCCGACAAGAGCTGGTCGGCCAGGCCAAGCTCGGAGGCGGGGCCGGGCAGGCCCGCGAGGAAGAGGGTCTCGGCTTCGCTCTCGGTCAGGCCGGTGAGCTTGGTGCGAAAGCCGTCGAGCAGCTGGAAGCCGCCACCCGGCCCGCGGTCGGCATAGACCGGCACGTTGGCGGCACTCAGCTCCTCGATGTCGCGGTAGATGGTGCGCACCGAGACTTCAAAGGCCTGTGCCAGTTCCTCGGCGGTCAGCCGGCCGCGGTTCTGCAGCATCAGCAGGATGGAAAGCAGGCGGCTCGCGCGCATGGTGAATTCCTGGGGAAATCCTGCCATTAATTCATGACATAAAGTGACAGGAATAGGGAGGTAATGAAAGGGCGAAAGGAGACGCTCCATGCTCCAGACCGTTTACCAGCGCGTTTGCAAGCCCAGCCTCGACTTCGATTTCCTCATGGGCATCTGGACCTGCCGCCACCGCTATCTCGTGCAGCGCCTGAAGGATTGCCACGACTGGATCGAGTTCGACGGCACCTGCGTTGCGCGCAAGATCCTGGGCGGCTTCGGCAATATCGACGAAGCGGATATCGCTCTGCCGGGCGACCGCTATCGCGGCATGAGCCTGCGCACCTGGGATCCCGACAAGGAGCGCTGGTCGATCCACTGGTTCGACAGTCGCTATCCGGGCCGCGACTTTCCGCCGGTCTGCGGCCGCTTCGCCAAGGGCGTCGGTACGTTCTACGGCGAGGACGAGTGCAACCGCCGTCCCGTCAAGGTGCGCTACATCTGGTCGCGCATCACCGGCTGCTCGGCGCGCTGGGAACAGGCCTTCTCCGCCGACCGCGGGGCCAGCTGGGAGACCAACTGGATCATGGATTTCACGAAGGTGTAACCATGGACAAGAAGCCGTTCGCCGTGCTGCGCGAGCGCGGCCCGCGCTGGAACGATGCCGTGCCGATGGAAGGGCAGCAGGACTGGCGCGGCCACGCCGATCTGATGAATGCCATGGAAGCCGAGGGCTTCGTGCGGTTGGGCGGGCCGCTGGTTGGCACCCGCGAGGTGCTGATCATCGTGGCAGCGGAGGACGAGCGGGAAATCGAGCGGCGCCTGGCCGAAGGCTGCTGGAGCGTCAAGAATCTGTTGCGCACGGTCTGGATTAGACCGTGGTGGCTGCGACTGGGCGCGCTCGACGCCGGCTCTTGACGCTTTCCAGGCGGGCAACCACGTTGACGGGGCTTTCGGGGAAGGAGGCACCGTCATGCAAAGCCAGGAACGCGACCTCATCCAGGGCCTGTACGATCGTCTCAGGGCCTACGAATCCCAACCGCGCGACCCCGAGGCCGAACGGCTGATCGCCGGCCTGATCGCCGGCCAGCCGGGTGCGCCGTACCTGCTCACGCAGACCGTCTTGGTGCAGGAGCACGCACTGAAGGCAGCGCAGGAAAAGATCGCCGAGCTTCAGGCGCAAGGCAGCGCCTCCCAAGGCTTTTTGTCGAGTGCGCCCCGGATCGGCCCCTGGGGCGCCGCACCGGGTGCCGCACCGGGCGCTGCACCTGCAGCGCAACCTGCGCCTTCGACCCGCTCGCCTCTGCCGGCGGCCGTGGCGCCGCAGCCGGCGGCAGGCGGCTTCCTGCATACCGCCTTGTCGACGGCGGCCGGCGTCGCCGGCGGCGCGCTGTTGTTCGAGGGTCTGCGCGGGCTCTTTGGCGGTCACAGCGCCGCGCCTTATGCGCCCGTCATAGGCAATGATGCGGCCAGCTCGCCACTGATGCCGCCTGATCAAATCTCCTCTGCCGACCTGGCGCAGGACGAGGGCGCGGCGGACGACTACGATATGACGTCGGACGATACCGGTTCGGACGATTCCGGGTCCGGCTCCGACGACGTCTGACCAGACTTGAACGAGGGGAAACGCGCGATGATCGAACTTCACACCTGGGGCACGCCCAACGGCCGCAAAGTCTCCGTCATGCTGGATGAGTGCGGGCTGCCCTATAGCGTGCACAAGATCGACATCTCCAAGGGCGAGCAGCACAAGCCCGAGTTCCTCAAGATCAGCCCCAACAACCGCATTCCGGCGATCGTCGATCCCGACGGACCGGGCGGCAGGCCGTACAGCCTGTTCGAATCGGGTGCGATCCTGATCTATCTCGCCGATAAGACCGGCAAGTTCCTGTCCAAGGACCCGGTCAAGAAATACGACACCCTGCAATGGCTGATGTGGCAGATGGGCGGCGTCGGGCCGATGTTCGGCCAGGCGCATCACTTCCTGCGCGCCGCCCCGACCAAGATCGAGTACGGCATCAAGCGCTATGTCGACGAAGCCAAGCGCCTCTATGGCGTGCTCGACAAGCGGCTGGCGTCGGCCGCCTATGCCGCGGGCGACGAATATTCGATTGCCGACATTGCGATCTTTCCGTGGACGGCGCGGCACGAGTGGCACACCGTCAATCTCGCCGACTTCCCCAACGTCAAACGCTGGTACGACGCGATCAACGCCCGGCCCGCGGTGACCAAGGGCATGGCCGTCCCCTATCTCAATTAGCGTATGCTCTCGCCTCGCAGGGGTTGGCGAAACGTCGCCGGCATCCTATTTAGAAGAAGTCTAAAGTAACCAGAGCAGGAGGAGATGCTGCCATGGCCAAGTCCGCGAAATCCCGCCAGTCCGCCGCCCTTGCAACCCCGACCGATCTCGGCGCCAACGCGACCAAGGACATCTCGGGCGGCCTCAACATCCTGCTGGCGGACGTCTTCGCCCTCTACATGAAGACCAAGAACTTCCACTGGCACGTCTCGGGCCCGCACTTCCGCGACTACCACCTGCTGCTCGACGACCAGGCGACGCAGATCGACGCCATGGCCGATCCCATCGCAGAACGCGTGCGCAAGCTCGGCGGCAACACCATCCGCTCGGTCGGCCACATCAAGAAGCTGCAGCGCGTGCTCGACAACGACGCCGACTATGTGACGCCGCAGGACATGCTGGCCGAGCTGCGCGACGACAATAAGCAGATGACCAAGAACATGCGCATCCTCCACGAGGTCTGCGACGAGCACAACGACGTCGCGACCGCGAGCCTGCTCGAGAACTGGATCGACGAGACCGAGCAGCGCGCCTGGTTCCTGTTCGAGACGTCGCGCCGCTAGCGAGCGCCTTCATAGGCGCTGGCGGCGTGTAGCGCTGCAGGGAGCGTAGCGACCGAAGCGCGGGCGCCGCACGGAGCAGAAAGAGCCATGGTGGTTCTACAGGCTGCACAATTTCGTCGGCGCGGGCTCTCGGCGTTGATTACAACGCCTGCCGCCCGCCAGCGCTTATGAAGGCGCTAGCGCCTTCATAAGCGCTTCACCATCGCCGGCACCAGGTCCTTCAAACTGGGCGCGCCCATCTGCATCATGACGGCGCGCAGCTCGCGCTGCAGGATGTCGAGCACGCGCTCGACTCCCGGCTCGCCGAACGCGCCGAGACCCCAGAGGTAGGGCCGCCCGATACCCACGGCGCGCGCGCCCATCGCCAGCGCCTTGACGATGTCGGTGCCGCGGCGGAAGCCGGAATCGACCAGCACCGGCAGGCGCCCGCCGACCGCTTCGATGATCTCGGGCAGTGCTTCGATGGTCGAGCGACCGTGGTCCTCGACCCGCCCGCCGTGGTTGGACACCACGATGCCGTCGAGCCCGTTGGCGACGGCGAGTCGGGCGTCCTCCGGCGTCATGATTCCCTTGACCAGCAGATGGGTCTTCACCGCGCCGCGCAGGCGTTTCAGGAATTCCCAGGTGAGGGTCCTGGCGCCGATCGTTTGCAGGCCGCTGATATCCAGGCCGTCGTAGTTGGGCTTGCGACGCAGGAATCCCTTCATACTCCGCTCATGGCAGGCCGAGCAGTCGCGCGTGTCGGTGCGGATCAGGCGGAACAAGGTCTCCCAGTTCTGCGCGGCCAGCACGTCGACGGTGACGACGATGGTCGTGGCGCCCGCCTTCTCGGCGCGCGTGGCGAGCGCGCGGGCGATCTCCCAGCTGTTGCTGGGATAGAGCTGGAACCACACCGGCCCGCCGCGCGCCGCGATCGCGTCCTCGATCGACGTCGTGGCGACAGTGGACAGCATTTCCAGGTGATTGCGCGCCTTGGCGGCGCGGGCGACGGCGAGCTCGCCGTCCTCGTGGAAGGCCCGATTCGATCCGGTGGGACAAATGAAGATCGGGCTGGAATAGCTCTGGCCGAACAATTCGAGCTTGGTGTCGATCGCGTCGACGCCGACCAGGCGTCGCGGCCGCAGCTGGAATTTCTGGAAGCCCTTGCGATTGGCGCGCAGCGTCACCTCATCGTCGACGCCGGACGCCATGTAGCCGAAATGCGCCGGCGGAACCTTGGCGTGCGCCACCGTCTCGAAGTCGAAGACGTCGAGCGCCTCGCGCGGCGAGGAAATCGGCTTGCTGATCGTCCGCGGTCCCCACACGGCGGGATCGGGCAGGCGTTGCAGCTCCTGCGCCAGCGCCTCACGGCTCGCCAGCAACGGGCTTGCCGCCAGGAATTGCAGGAGCTTGCGGCGGCTGGCTCCGCGCGCGCCGCCGGTCAGCGTTGGGCCCATCTGATCATCTTCCCCATGAAGGCGTCGCACGCCGCCATCTGTGACCTGGCGACGAACTCGTTGGGCTGATGCGCCTGGGCGATATCGCCGGGGCCGCAGATCACGGTGGGGATGCCGTGGCCGCGGAAAATGCCGGCCTCGGTGCCGTAGGGCACGGCGTAGGTGCGGTTGCCGCCGGTCCATTGCAGGGCGAGCTCAGTCGCTGCCTCGTTCTCCTCGGGCTTCAATCCCGGAACGAAGGAGCGGCGCTTCAGCGCGATATTGGCCTCGGGATGCTTGGCGCGCATCCGGGGCAGCAACAGCTCGGCGACGTACTTCTCGGCCCGGCGCTGCACCTCCCAGGCGTCGTCGTGCGGCAGGGTGCGGTAGCCCCAGTTCAGGACGCACTCGCGCGCCAGGATGTTGCCGGCGGTGCCGCCGCTCACGATGCCGACATTGATCGTGGTGTGGCCGGGCAGCGTGTCGACATCGCGGGTTGGCTTGCGCGCCGCCAGTTCCTGCTGCAGCTCGTTCAGCCAGTGGATGAAGTCGCCGGCGAAGTGGATGGCGCTGACGCCGAGATGCGTCATCGAGGAATGCGCTTCGACGCCGGTGAAGGTGGCGATCAACCCGCCGCCGGCATTCTGGGTGTTGACCACGCCCATCATGCTGGGCTCGCCGACGATCACCGCCTGCGGCCGCGGCACGTTGCCCATCAGCTTCTCGGCGAGCGAATGCGCGCCCAGGCAGCCGATCTCCTCGTCGTAGCTGAAGGCGAAGTGCATCGGCACCTTCAGGCGTGCGCGCTGGAAGGCCGGGACCTGCGCGAGCGCGGCGGCGATGAAGCCCTTCATGTCGCAGGTGCCGCGGCCATAGAGATTGCCGTCCGGCTTTTCGGTGAGCGTCCAGGGGTCGGTAGTCCAGGGCTGGCCGTCGACCGGGACCACGTCCGTGTGCCCCGACAACACGATGCCGCCTTCGGCATCCGGGCCGATCGAGGCAAAGAGGTTGGCCTTGGTGCCGGTTTCGTTGGGAACCAGCGTGCTCGCGACGCCGAATTCGTCGAGATAGCTCTGGATGTACTTGATGAGTTCGAGGTTGGAGTTGCGCGAGGTGGTATCGAACGCCACCAACCGCTTCAGCATCTCGATGGAACTGGGCGCTTGCTTACTCATGTCCCACCGTTGCACGGTTCCGGTCGGGCGGCCAAGAGGTGCCAGCGCCGGGGCGTCAGCCTTTCTTGGTAGGTTGCAGCCCCTGCGGTAGACTCGCCTCAGGTGATTTCCGGCGAAATCGCCGCTGGCTGGGGGGAGGGTGGCGATGGCCTCATTCATGAGGCAGAGGAGCGCGCGGTGGGCAGCCGTTGTGCTTGCTGTCGTGCTTGTCGGATTGGCCTATTGGCTGTGGCCGCGCCCGACCGCCTCGGTCGCGTCGTTCGACTACATTGCCGATAAAGCCGCTGCCCTGGGCAACGACCGGAAGCGCATCGAGAGCTTCGTCCACGATGAAGTCAGGACAGAAGAATATCGCGGCGTGCTGCGCGGTGCGCTTGGAACCCTGTGGTCCGGCGCCGGCAACGAGACCGACCGCGCTCTCCTGCTGCAGGCGTTACTCGAGCGGGCCAAGACACCGGCTGCCGGGCCGGCCGCAAAGATCGCCGAGAGCGAGTTCCACACCATCATCCTCACTCTGCTGACGCAGGGAGCATCGGGCGAGGCTGTGCGAGAAGCTGCCGGCTCCTTCCATGTCGCCGACGTCATCGGCCGAGATCTGCGGCTGAGTTACCGCCGCCAGGGTGGCAAGAGCCTGGCCGTCATCGCGTCGCCAGGCGGCGAGTTCGTGTCGAAGGTCGATGCGGGGACCGCGCGGCGCCAGCAATTGCTGTTCACCATCCTGGCGCCCGATGGCACCAAGACGGAACGCAGGCGGGAACTGTTCACCGGCGAGTTCAAGGATTATCCGAACCTGTTCAACCCGGCCAATCGCTACGCCATCGTGGTCTCCGCCGGCTGGATCCCCCAGACGATCCAAGCCAAGGAAACCGAGCTCAGCTCGAAATGGCCCGACCGAACCGACGCCGTCAGCCACCAGGTCGCTTACGCCTTTTTGGCGCAGTCGGACCGGGCGGCGCAGGCGGTTGGCCGGAAAAAGCAGATCGTCGCGCGCTTCACGGCTCCGCGCCTCACGATCGTCGGATCCGAAGTCGACAGGATCGGCGACAAGGCTGAGCGCAACCTCTCGATTGACCTGCGGCTCAACGACATTCATGTCGACGGCACGGCCGCCCAGCAGGCTGCCTTCCAGTCGTTCCGCTCGCGCTACGACGCGGCGCTCGAGTCCGCGGTGCTGGGGACGGTGAGCGGTGACCAGGCCTATTCGGCGATGGATGTGCTGTCGGACGGGTTCCAGCACTTGCCTGCGACCCTGGCCGAACGACAGTTTCTGCTGAACATCGCGCTCGGCCGTCTGCTCTATGAGGCCAAGCCCGGCACTCTTCTCAACATAGTTCCCCGCGACAAGCGGGAACTCAGCCTGACCGTTCGGCTGATTGACAAGAACACGTTGGAATTGACTCCGGGTGTCGCGCTCAAGAATGCGGCGAGCGCGGCAAAGGTGAGCGATCTCGGCATTCTCGACAAGCCGCGATTCGGCCGGGCCGATCTTGAACGCGTCATCCGCGAGATCGAAGTGTTGTTCGCCCTGGCCGGCAAGCTGCCGATGCACTACGCGCTGACCTTCGAATATATCGATGCGCCATCGGCCGAGTGGTATCGCAATGCAAGGATGTTCTCGTTCGATGGCGTTCGGCTGGTGTTCGAGCGCCACTTCCTGTCTTTCGAACCCACTCTGCGCGTCGAGACCGTCCACTACTATGACAACATCAAGAAGGTCTTTTACGACGGCCCCGTCAGGCATCTCATGGAAATGCCAATGCAGGATGTCGAGAAGAGTCGGACCTTTACCCATTGGTATGGCGGTGGAGACTACAATGGCGTCCTGCCCGAGGTCATCGGACGCGAGGCGTTCGCCGAGCTGAAGCGTACCGGAACCGTCGTGTTGCGCGCGCGGCAAGGCGACAGCATGGACACGCCTCCGATCAGGTTCTGGATCTACTCCAAGTTCAAATGGAAGCTGAAGATCAACAATCGTCCGGTGGAGGTACCGGTGCTGTCTCTGTTCGGCACCTTTGACAAACCCGGCCTCACCAGGCCGGCCGATAACAACGTCGACAACATCAGGGATCCAAGGGACCCGGACGTCATCCAGAACCATCTCTTTGTTCTCGACGATGATCAGTTTCCGGTGTGTGACTTCATCTATTCGAGCGTGCAGACCGCCATTCCTGGCCGCGTCTCGGACAAGGCGAGCGGCGAGGGCGTATCGTTCGCCCGCATCAGAGTGGAGGAACCCAATCTGTCCGGGCTGTCCTGGCCGGACGGGCACTTCTCCCTGCCGTTGATCAAGGAGCCCTTCCGGGAATTCACGGTCTCCGTCACGGCGCCCGGCTACAAGCCGCTCAAGGTGAAAGTCGATTTCAGGCTAAAGGACAGCCTGCCGCTCGCCCTGTCGCTCGAGCCCGAGCCGGATGCCAGCGGCTTCATCATCATCGACCATGCCCATGTGGCCTCGCAGCTGCCATCGCTGAAGCTCAGCGCCCGCGGCAAGGCGCTGATCGGAGAGGCCATGGCCGACAATGCCAATCTCGTCGTCGCCGTGCCGCGCTTCGCGCTGCATTCGCCTTACGGGGTGACGGAGGCCTGGATCGAGTTCGACACCGTTCGCATGACGCAGTATCCGCGCATGATCGACGGCCTCTACGGCAGCACCTCGCGCATTGCCGGCACGACGACCTCTGCCGACTGGGCGGGAGCGGCATCCGACGCGTGGCGCTACTTCGGCGACGACGTCAAGGATTGGGCGGCCGACAAGGCGCTGGACCCGATCAAGGGGATTCCGGGCAGCGCAATCTCGTACTTTTCGGGCCGCATCGCGTCCTGGTACCTGTTCGCGGCCGGCACGCTCGACAGCGTCAGCCTCAGCATCGAACACGGCAGTTCGCCGATCGAGGCGATGTACGACAACGCCGTGAGCAAGGCCTACGAGTTCGCCAAGATGTACGAGCAGGGCCCGCTGTTCGATCTGCTGATGGGTCA
>JBPYDO010000402.1:0-18952 GCA_051985755.1 Reyranella sp.
CGACCCGCATCGGCCCGCGGCCGGGCTCGCCAGTGATCGACATCAGCCCGCCCATGCCCTGGGCGATCTGGTCGACGCCGGGCCGCGCCGCGTCGGGCCCGCTCTGGCCGAAGCCCGCGATCGAGCCGTAGACGATGCGCGGATTAGCCTTCTTCACCGACTTGTAGTCGACCTTGAGCCGGTACTTCACGTCCGAACGGTAGTTCTCGACGATGACGTCGGCCTTCTTCGCCATCTTCATGAAGATCGCGTGGCCCTCCTTGCTCTTGAGGTTGAGCGTCATCGCCCGCTTGTTGCGATGCAGGTTCTGGAAATCGAAGCCGTGACGCGCGCCGCCCATCGGATCGATCTTGCCGTCGACGCCCGGTGGGGGCGGCGGCTCGATCTTGATCACCTGCGCACCCCAGTCGCCGAGCTGACGCACCGCCGTCGGTCCCGCGCGATGGGCGGTGAGGTCCAGCACCTTTATGTGAGAGAGCGGAAGCTTGGCCATGTCGTTTCCCCTTAACGCCCTTTGAAGGTCGGTTTGCGTTTTTCCATGAAAGCCCGTCGGCCTTCCTTGTAGTCCTCGCTGTCGAAGCAGGCCTTGGCCATCTTCTCGAGCTTCTTGTGGTCCTGCTGGCTTTCGGGCTTGGCGATCTCGCGCGCTGCGGCCTTGGCGAGCGCCATGGTAAACGGGGCGTTCTGGGCGATGGCGTCGGTGGTCCTCGCGACCAGGGCGTCGACCTCGGCATCGGGGGCGACGCCGTTCACCAGGCCCATGTCGAAGGCTTCCTTGGCCGAGTACTGGCGCGCCGTGAACAGGAACTCCATGGCGCGCGGCAAGCCGATGATGTGCGACAGCCGCTCGATGCGCGTAAAGCCGTAGCCGAGGCCAAGTTTGGCGGCCGGCACGCCAAAGCGCGCCCCCTCGTTGCAGAAGCGCATGTCGCAGCAGGCCGCCAGGTTCATGCCGCCGCCGATGCAGTAGCCGGTGATCTTGGCGATGGTCGGCTTGGGAAAATTGTAGAGGCCTTCGTAGCCCTGGCGCGAAATCGCGTCGTAGCGGACCTGAGCCTCGGCATTGGCGCGCTCGTTCTCGAACTTGGAGATGTCGGCGCCCGAGACGAAGGCCTTGCCGCCGGCGCCGCTCACCACCACGCAGCGCACCTCGGGGTCTTTTTCGTAGTCGTTCAGGATGGCGCAGAAGGCCTCCCACATGTCGAGCGACACGGCATTGAGCTTGGCCGGGTTGTTGAAAACCAGGTGGCCGACCGCGCCCTCGCGCCGGCCGTAGATCTTCTGCTGCTCCATGCGCTCCCTCCGATACGGCCGGGAATATAGCGCGCGCTGGGCGAAATGAATAAGGTGCGCCCGGCAGGGAGGAACGATGGCCTCAGTCGAACTGAGAGGCCTCGGCAAGCGCTACGGCGATGCCGTCGCGGTCGAAGACGTGTCGCTCGCCATCGAGCACGGCCAGCTGGTCTGCCTGCTGGGCCCGTCGGGCTGCGGCAAGACCACGACCTTGCGGCTGATCGCGGGCTTCATCGAGCCTTCGGCAGGCGAAATCGTGGTCGGCGGCAAGGTGCTGTCCTCGCCCCGGCGCACCGTGCCGCCCGAAGGCCGCAACATGTCGATGATCTTCCAGAGCTATGCGCTGTGGCCGCACATGACGGTGGCCGAGAACGTGGCCTATGGGCTCAAACTGCGGAAGCTCGACAAGGCCGCGGTCGAGGCGAAGCTCAAGGCGATCCTGTCGACGGCGCGGCTCGAGGCGCTCGCCGACCGCTATCCGGGCGAGCTGTCGGGTGGCCAGCAGCAGCGCGTGTCGCTGGCGCGCGCCATGGTGGTCGAGCCGGAGACGCTGCTGCTCGACGAGCCGCTGTCCAACCTCGACGCCAACCTGCGCGAGGAGATGCGCTTCGAGATCCGCCGCCTGCACGACCGCTACCGCTACACGACGGTCTATGTCACCCACGACCAGGCAGAGGCCATGACCACGGCCGATCGCATTGCCGTGATGAACGGCGGCCGCATCGAGCAGCTGGGCACGCCGCAGCAGATCTACCAGGAGCCGCGCTCCGCCTTCGTCGCGCGCTTCATCGGCGGCGCCAACATCCTGGAGGGCAAGGCAGTCGATACGACGAGCGTGGCGATCGATGGGGCGCGGCTCGCCGTCAGCGGCCGCAAGCTGCAGCCGGGCGAGACGGTCTCGATCGCCATCCGGCAACACGAGATCGAGATCCTGCCGAGCGCGCCGATCGACGCGATCAACAGTCTCGAAGGCACGGTGAGCCGCGCGGTGTTCCTCGGCGCCGCGCGCGACTACACTGTGGCTGTCGCGGGCGGCAGCGAGTTCAGGGTGACGGCGCGCCCCGAACAGACATTGGTTCCGGGACAAAAAGTGTGGCTCAGCCTTCCGGCACATCGCTGCCGGGCTTTGACGGGAGGAGACGAATGACCGGGAAACTCACGCGCCGGCGGATGCTGGCGGCATCGACCATCGCCGCTTCGGGGTTCGTCACACCGGTGCGCGGCGCGCCGCCCGAGGCGCAGAAGATCACGCCCACGCTGATCGAGGCGGCGAAGAAGGAGGGCAAGGTCACCTGGTACACCTCGGTCGAGCTGGGATTGGCCGAAAAGGTCGCCAAGGCCTTCGAGGCGAAGTATCCCGGCGTCAGCATGCGCGTCGAACGCTCGGGCGCGGAGCGCAACTTCCAGCGCATCGGCCAGGAGTACGCCAGCAAGATCTACAATTGCGACGTCGTGAACAGCTCCGACGCCGCCCACCTCGTGATCTGGAAGCGCCAGGGACTGCTGGCCCCCTATCTCACCGAAGACGTGGCGCAGCACTTTCCCGACCATCACAAGGATCCCGACGGCATGTTCGCATCGTGGCGGGTCACCGTCGTGCCGATCGGCTACAGCACCCGGCTGGTGAAGCCGGAGGAGGCGCCCAAGAGCTTCGCCGACCTGCTCGATCCGAAATGGAAGGGCAAGATCGTCAAGGCGCATCCCGGTTACAGCGGCACCATCATGACGTCGACGCAGCAGCTCAGCCGCGATCTCGGCTGGGGCTGGTTCGAGAAGCTTGCCAAGCAGAAGATCCTGCAGGTCCAGTCGGCCGTCGATCCGCCGAAGAAGGTGGTGGCCGGCGAACGCGCCGTCTTTGCCGACGGCACGGAATACGGCGTGATCGTCCTCATGGTCAAGGGCGAGCCGCTGCAGATCGTCTATCCGAGCGAAGGCGCGCCGCTGGTGACGGGGCCGTCCGGCATCATGGCGCACGCCGCCAACCCGAACGCCGCCCGGCTCTTCTATGCCTGGTCGATGTCGGCTGAATGCCAGGAGCTCAATGTCGAACAGGGCGCGCTGCGCTCCGCTCACGCCCTGGTCAAGGACCGAAAGGACATGAAGAAATTCACCGACATCAAGGTACTGCGCGAGGAGGCCAACGTCGTCGCCGACAAAGCGGACGAGATCAAGGCGCACTATGTCAGACTGTTCAAGGTGTGAGAGTTCGCACGATGAGCGCCATACCTGCCGTGTCATCCCGAGCGCAGCGAGGGACCTTTGTCGGCAGAGATTGAAGGAAAGGTCCCTCGCTTCGCTCGGGATGACACCTTTCGGGTGTTTGACGCGTCGCGAGTAGTTTTGCTCGCCGTCGCGGCGCTGCTTGGGCTGATGATCGTGCTGCCGGTGGGCTGGCTGGTGATCTATGCCTTTGCCGACAAGGACGGTCACGCCACGCTCGGCAACTTCGTCATCCTGTTCTCTGATCCGAGCTTCGTCGGTCCGCTGCTCAAGACCCTCAGCCTGTCGGTCGGCGTCAGCATCATCTGCTGCCTGGTCGCGGCACCGCTCGGCTGGCTGGCGGCGCGTACCGACATGCCGCTGACCCGCACGCTGCGCACCCTGGTGATGGCGACTCTGGTGACGCCGCCTTTCGTCGGCGCCATTGCCTGGGAGACGCTGGCGGCGCCCAACTCGGGTCTGTTGAACCAGCTGTGGCGCTGGCTGATCGGCAACCCCGACGCCGACGCCCTGGTCAACATCTACACCCTCGGCGGCCTTATGTTCGTTCTGGCCTGCTACACCTTTCCCTACGTCTTCATCCTGGTGGCCAACGCGCTCGACCGCATGCCGGGCGAGCTCGAGGACGCCTCCGCCATGCTGGGCGCCCGGGCGTGGCAGACCGCCGTCAAGGTCACGGTGCCGCTCGCCCTGCCGGTGCTGCTGGCCGGCGCCCTGGTGGCCTTCCTGCAGGCCCTGAACCAGTTCGGCGCGCCAGCGATCCTCGCCATTCCGGCCGGCTTCCATACGCTGACCACCAAGATCTGGACCCTGTTCCAGTTCCCGCCCAAATCGGAGCTCGCGTCGGCCGCCTCGATGCCGCTGCTGTTGCTGACGGTGGCACTGCTGCGCCTGCAGTCGGCGGCGCTCGGCCGGCGTGGCTACGCCGTGCTGGGCGGCAAATACGGTGCGCCGCGCCAGGTGCCGCTCGGCATCTGGCGATGGCCTGCCGTCGGGCTCGCCACGCTGGTGCTGGCGATGCCGCTCTTCCTGCCCTACGCCGCGCTGCTCAACACCGCCTTCTCGCCGATCGCCTCGGACCTCGTGACGCCCGCGACCGCCACGCTGCAGAACTTCACCTTCACTTTCACCGAGTTGAGCTCAACCATGCCGGCGCTCGAGAACACCTTCGTGCTCGCCGTGTCGGCGGCGACGATCGGCGGGCTGCTGGCGCTCCTGATCGCCTACATGGTGATGCGCCAGGCGATCCCCGGGCACCGCGTGCTGGCTTTCCTGGCGACCGCGCCGCTCGCCATTCCGGGAATCGTGCTGGGGGTCGGCTTGTTCCTCGCCTATGCGCAGACGCTCTATGGCACGCTGTGGATCCTGCTGGTGGCCTTCGTCACCATTGAACTGCCGGCCGCCTACCAGCAGCTTGGCTCCGCCTTCCGCGCCGTCCATCCCGAGCTGGAAGAAGCCGGCCGCATGCTGGGCGCCAGCCGGCTGCGTACCTTGCGCGACATCACCGCACCGCTGCTGCGCACTGCCGTCATCGCGACCTGGTGCCTGATCTTCGTCGCCGTGATCCGCGAACTGTCGGCCGCCGCGATCCTGTTCACTTCCAACACCAAGGTGCTTTCGGTACTCGTTTTCGACCTCAAGGAGAGCGGCGACGTCGGCGCCATTGCCGTCATCAGCCTGACCATGGTGGCCATCACCTCGGTCGTCGTGGCGCTGGCCAACCGGCTGGGGGGCGGCCGCAGTTTGGCGCGACTGCGGGTTGCCGGCTGAAGGGGGCGGGCTGACCGGTGGCCTGGAACGATCCGAAGATCGCCGCGTCGCTGCGTGCGGTCTGGGACTACATGCGGCTGGTTCATCCGCCAGCGCCGGTCGACGCCATCCTGACCCTCGGCAGCTTCGATCCCAATGCCGCGATCCATGCGGCGCGGCTGTGGCACGCGGGACTGGCGCCGATCATCATCATGTCGGGCGGCATCGCCCACCGCGGCGGCTTGCTCGACACCGGCTGGGATCGGCCGGAGGCGCGCGTTTTCGCCGACCTTGCGCTCAAGCAAGGCGTGCCGTCCCACGCTTTGCTGATCGAGGAGCGGGCTGAGAATACGGGCGACAATTTCCGATTGACCCGGGCGCTCGCCGAGCAGCGCGGCCTCAAGCTGCGCGGATTGCTGGTCGTCGCCAAGCCCTACATGACGCGGCGCGGCTTTGCGACCGGTCGCAAGGTGTGGCCGGAGCCTGAGCTTCTGATGCAGTGCGAGGAGATCGGCGTCGAGGCCTACTTCGCGCGCGAGCCCGACCCGGAGCGGGCGCTGCTCGCCCTGGTCGGCGACCTTCACCGCATCATCGTCTATCCACGCCTCGGCTTTCAGATCGACCAGGCCGTGCCGTCGTCGGTCATGGAGGCGCTTCGCCTTCTGGTCGACGCGGGCTACGGCGAACGGTTGTTGTCGGGCTACGAGCTCGACGGCACACCACGAGGGCGTTGAATGCCGATGCCCTACTCGAAAATCGCGACGTCGTCGACGGAGACCGGCCGGGCAAGCAGGTGCAGCGAGGACAGGAGCTTGATGGTGTCGGTCCAGCCCTCCTTGGTCTGCACGCCGAGCGGCGGCTGGCCGAGCTCGAGCTGCACCGAGACCATGCTGCGCACCACGTAGTTGGGCGCCAACCGCGGGAACAGGTTGGAGAAGTGCTGCGCCGCGTCGGCCGGCCGCTCGCTCACCAGGCTATAGCCCTCGAGCACCGCCTCGGCGATCTTGCGCGCGATGGCGCGCTTGGCGGGGTCGGCCCAGGCATTCTCGTTCACGATCAAGTTCAGGCTGTAGCTGCGCACGCCGAAATCGGCGAGGCGAATCATCAGGATGCGGCGGCCTTCGCTCAACAGCTCGGCCGGCGTCATCTCCTCGTAGTCGATCAGCGCATCGACCTTCTTCTCGAGGAGCGCAAAGGGATCCCAGTTGACCTGGACCAGGTTCACCTTCGAGAGATCGAGCTTGTTCAGGGTGAACAGCGCCTTCAGCTCCTCGTTGGTGATGCTGCCGCCGACTGTTCCCAAAGTCTTGCGATAGAGATCGCGCGGATGGGCGATGTGGTCCTCGCCGCGGCTGAAGATCGCCGTCGGCGTCTTGTGGTAGTAGACGGCGAGGCTCTTGACCGGCAGGCCGTTGGAGCGGCCGATCGCCGTCGCCATGCCGCTCGATGAGCCGATCCAGTAGGGCGTGCCCTCGCCGATTTTCCGCGTGGCGACGGTGGCACCCTGCACCTCCTTGAAGCTGACCTCGAGGCCGCGGCGTTCGAAAGCGCCCAACTCGCGGGCAAGGTAGAAGCCGGCGTAGGTCGGCAACGCCTTCCAGTCGAGCAGGATCTCGACTTTCTGCAGGGGTTGCGCGCGGGTGACAGACGGCGACAGCGCCGCCGCGAACAGGAGGACCGCAAGGCCGCAGCGGAGCAGGATAGCGGACGTCATCGACCGTGATCTTAAAAGGGCCGAGGCCGAGGGGTCACCCCCTTGTCACACAGTTTAGCTGGTAATTCGTTCCGGATTAGGACATTCCTCGTTCATGCACGCGTTTTTGCTCCGCGGGACTTCGGCCGCGCTGCTCGCCTGCAGCCTGGCGTCACCGGCTTTCGCTGCTCCACCGAACGCGCCCGTCAACGAGGCGCAAGTCGCCGAACAACGGATGTTGGGCTGCGGCTGCGAAGAGGCGGCACGACTGGCGCTGCTGCCCTTCACGCGGTCGATCGCGGAGAGCGGCGTCGTCAAGGGTTCGCTGGCCGACTCGACGGCCGCGGCGGGCGTGCCGCCGGCGGTCATGCTGGAGGCTCTGAAGGCTTTCTCGATCGAGATCGACCTCGCGCACGACGTGACGGATGGCGACCACTTCTACGTGCGCTACCAGCAGACCTACACGCTTGCCGGCGATCCGATCGAGGTCGGCCACGTGCTGTGGACCGAGCTCAAGACCAAGCGACATGGCGTGCTCGCGCTGCATCGCTTCAAGCCGGCGCATGATGCCGCAGCGTCGCTGTGGTTCACGAGCGGGCAGGGAACTCTCGATCCGGTGCTCAGTCTGCCGCTCACCCCGGCGATCGTGACGTCGGGCTTCGGTCTGCGCGCCGATCCGTTCGACCAGCCCTACAAGCAACTCTTGCCGATGGGGCCGATGGCGGCGAGGGGGCCGGCCGGCGCACCGTTGCTTGATCCCGGGCCGAAAAAGTGGATGCCCAACTCGGGCCCGCTGGGCGCTGGCGGGCTGGCCGTCAATCAGCCGACGGCCGCCGGCCTGGCGGCGGGCCTGGCACCGGCGACGGCGACACGCGGCAGCGTTGTTGGTGGCGGCGCGTTGGCCGTCAACCAGCCGACGCGGCGCGGCCTGGCGGCAGGCCTGGTGACTCCGGGCATGTACATGAACTTTGGGCACTCGCCCTCGTATCACGGGCCGATGTTGATGCATGCCGGCGTCGACCTTAAGGCGTCGCCTGGCACGCCGATCGAGGCGGCGGGCGAGGGTATCGTGGTCGGCGCCCAGCCCAACGGCCGCTACGGCAACTGGATCGAGATCGACCATGGCAACCATCTCGCCACCGTGTACGGCCATCTCAGCAAGTATGCCGACGGCATCGTGCCGGGCGTGCATGTCTGGAAGGGCCAGGTGATCGGCTTCACCGGCAATACTGGCCACACCACCGGCCCGCACCTGCACTTCGAAATCCTGACCAACGGCCATCCGTCAAATCCCATCGGCCACCCGGCGACCAAGCGCGCCCAACTGCGCGGGCCCGACCTGCAGCAGTTTCACAAGGTGGTGGCGGAGGATGTCGCCGAGCGCCAGCGCGAAGCGGCCTTCTAAGCCCCGGTGGGCGACAGCGCTGCGGCGAAGCGAAGCGCCAAGAGGCGACGCCGCATGCAATAGCGGCTTGCAAAAGAGGAGGGCGTAGCCACCTCTTGCGTTAACAGACCATGCCGAAGCGAAAGGACAGCGCCGGACTGCTTCTCTACCGGCGATCGCGCGCGGGCGATGCCCTCGAACTCTTCCTGGTGCATCCCGGCGGACCCTACTGGACGCGCAAGGACCTTGGCGCCTGGTCGATACCCAAGGGAGAGATCGAGCCGGGCGAGGACAAGTTCGTCGCGGCCAAGCGCGAAACGTTGGAAGAGACGAGCTTCGCGCCGAGCGGCCGCTTCATGCGTCTGCCGCCGGTTCGGCTCGCGAGCGGCAAGACCGTGTATTCCTGGGCGATCGAAGCCGACGTCGATGCGCGGGCCTTGAAAAGCGGCACCTTCGAGCTCGAATGGCCGCCGCACTCGGGCCGCAAGGCCGAATTCCCCGAAGTCGATCGCGGCCAGTGGTTCGCCTTGAGTGAGGCGCTGGTGAAGATTTCGGCCGGCCAGCGCCCGATCATCGAGCGGCTGCTGCCGAAATTGGGCATCGATGTGGCGACGCCAATTTCTTGACACGCACGGCGCCGAAACCCGCGGCCATTTGTCCGCGTTTCTAGAACATCAACCCAAAAGCGAAAGGAGCCGCCATGCGCAGGATCCTGACGTTGCTGGCTCTCGCCCTCGGCCTCGCCGGCTGCGGCGCCGATCCTGGCTCGCGTGCCCTGTCAGGCGGCGCCATCGGCGCCGGTACGGGCGCCGTCATCGGCTCGGTGACGCCGGTCGGCACGATCCCCGGCCTGATCGTCGGCGGTATCGGCGGCGCGGTCATCGGTGCGGCAACGACGCCGCTCGCCTGGTAAGCGAACGCGCGGGCAACACTTCGCAGCTAGCGAGCGCGGCAACTAGTGGACGCGGATGACGCCGCGCGTTCCGTCGACCTCGACTTCGACACTTTGCCCATTGTTGATGGCCGCGCTGAAGGCATCCGCCGGTTCGCACACGATCGGGATCCCGGCCAGGATGGCCCCTTGGACAACCGAAGGATCCGGCAACGCCGTCGATACGATGGCGGCGGGGTGATTGCCGTGCTTGAACAGCTGGTACAGGAATCGCCAGGCTCCCGCCGAGCCGCGTGTGTACGGCATCACCAGGACGGTGCCGCGCACTGAGGCGTTACGCACCGAGGGCAGATCGCCGACGATGCGACCCGTCCTGATATCGATGTCGCCCAGGAAGGAAACCGCCTCGGCCGAAACGAGCGCCGGCCCATTCGCCTTTCCATTGACGATGCCACGCGCGGAAAATTCCTTCATTGCCGGCAGACTCCAGGGCTACGGGCCGATGTAGCGGCCGGCGATCGCCGCCTCGATCACCCGCGCGGTCGGCGCCAACAACGTGTCGCACTGGATCATGTCGCGCACGTATTTTGCCTGCTTGGCCGAATCGACCAGCACCGTGCGAAGGGGCGGCGGTACGACGCCGAGTGCCGGGTCGGGTGATACGGTGCGGGCGAAGTGGCAGGAGATCGGGCAGGTGTCGGCGATCACCTTGGCGCCGGCAGTCTCCAGCACCCTGAGCAGACCTTGTTCTTCGGCCATCCGGCGAACGGCGCGACTGGTCGTAATCCAGAAGTCGACTTTGTCGCTGACCTTCTTGCCGCCCAGCAGCTCGGCGTATTCACGCATCTCTTCGAAGGAAGCGTGCGGGCAGCCGACGTGGATGACGTCGACCTCGCCGGTGCGGCTGGTGCAGAAGTATCTGTAGACGGCATCGATGTCGGCCCGTTGAACGCGCTGGGCGTGCGGCACCGGCTTAGGAGCAAACGCCTGTTCGACCGTGGCGTAGGGTGGCGTCACCTGCGGCACGATGTAGAGCGACACGCCGCCCGATGTCGCCATCCCGGCGCCCAGCGCATCGAGCTCGTCGAGCGTCGGCCGGCGCTTCAGCCCGCTGACCACCGGCACGCCTTCGCCAACAAGCTTGCCGACGTGAAAGCCGAGGCAACTGAAGTCGGTCGAACCGCCCAAGTCGGCATCGACCGAGAACAGCATGGTACCGCGGCGATTTTCGTCGAGGTGATAGCCGAACAACGGGTAGCGGCCTGCAATGCCGGCGTAGACGGCAAAGTAACCGTCACGGTTGCTCTTGGCGCCGATCACCGAGTTGCAGAAGATCGTCACCGTCGATTCGATCGACGTCATGTGGGTGTTCCAGGTCGGCCAATGGCCGGCCCAATAGGGCGTGCAGGTGAACGTACAGCTGCTGCCCATCTTGTGATGCGCCGTGCCGGCCCGCTGCTGCAGTCGCGCCAGCTTCTCCGGCGCGCCGGTTTGCTGCCAGTTGACGGTGTCGGCGTTGGCAATGTTCACGGACGTCGGCACGGCGAACCGGGCGTGTTGATCCGCCAATCCCTCGATCAGCTCGACGTCCTCCAGATAGAGCGCCATGCCGGCGTGAACGTGGGCATAGCCGATCTCGACCATGCGCGGCGCGCCGTAGGCCCGGCCCAGTTGAACCAGGCCTTCCATGGCGAGCTTCTTTGCCGGCCCTTGCCGGCCGGCAAGCATGTCTTCCTCGATGCGCGAGAGTTCCACGTTACGTCCTTTGTCGTGCCGTCGACGCCAGCGTACGCCGACACTTGGTTGAAGGAAACGTCACCGCCAGGCGCATCTCGTGTCATCCCGAGCGGCAGCGAGGGATCTTTCGCGAACCCAATCAAGGATCCCTCGCTTCGCTCGGGATGACACGGTGGGCAAGACTCTAGGTGATGACACCGAACTTTTTCTCGAGGCGCTCGGTTAGGACGGCGATGGGGTAGCAGTAGATGAAGAACCAGGTGAGCAGATAGAGGTACATCGGAATCAAGAGCTCGAAGCGCGCTTCGGAGACCAAGGCTTCGGTCGTGACCTGCAACGCCTCGGCCACCCCGACGATCGAGGCAAGCGGAGTGGCCATGGTCAGGATGGCGTACCAGTTCATCCAGGGCGGGATGGCCGGCTTGATGCATTGCGGCAGGATGACCAGGCGCAAAGTGAGGCGCCGGTTGAGCCCGAGAGCCGTCGCCGACTGCCATTGGATGGTCGGGATGGCCTGGATGGTGCCGCGAACGATCTCGGCCACGTTCGCCATGACTGGCAGAGACAGGCCGAGGACAGCCTTCGTCCAATCCGGGACGATGAAGGCCCAGCCGAACAGCACCGCCTGGTGGGGCAGGGCGTAGACACAGAAGAAGAGCAAGGCGAGCCACGGCGAATTCCGGAAGAATTGAGTCGTGACCCAGGCAGTCCCACGGACGGGTCGCCAGAGCGAAATCGTCGCCAACCCCAGGCCGACGCCCGCCAGGGTGCCGATCATCATGGCCGAGAAACTGATGACGAGATTGAGCGCAAAGCCCTGCGCCATCAGCGGCGTCCACTTGATCAGCGTGGCGATGATGGACGGCGCCTTCGCGGCGCTGGTTTGAGCCGCCGCGGCGCCCGCCAGCAGCACGCTCGACAGCAAGGCCATGCGCAACAGCCAGCGGGCCGACGGCCGGGTGAAAAGTCCGGCCAGGCTGCCTGCCCCTCGGACGCGATCGACCTTGAGGATGGCGGGCAGCTTCATGCGCCGTACCCCGGCACCTTCAGGCGTCGCTCCACGTAATGCATCACGCCGATCAAGGCCGTCGTGATGCCGGCATAGACGACCAGCACGACCAGCATCATTTCGGTGGCGTTGAACTCGTCCGACCAGATTTGTGCCGACACGTAGAGCACCTCGGGTACGCCGATCGCGTAGGCCATGGTGGTCGATTTCAGGAGGTTCACCAGATTGTTGTTCAGGGCCGGCAAGCAAAGCCGAAAGGCGAGCGGCAGGATGACCAGGAAGAACGCCCTGCTTCGGCTGAGGCCTAGTGCGGTCGCGGCATCGCGGATGTTGCGCGGCACGGCCTCGATGCCCGCCCGGAAGATCTCGATGTTGAAGGCGCCGGCCACCGCCGAGAGACCGATGCAGGCCCAGGCGAAATTGCTCACCAACGGGATCGGCCGGCCATTCGGCCCGACAACCGACAGCACGCCGCCCAGTGCAAAGAAGAAGAAATAGAGCTGGATGAGCGGCGGCGTGTTGCGCAGCGCCTGGATATAGACACGCACGCAGGCGCGCACAAAACGCGAGGACATGCCGCCCAGCCACGCGCCGACGACACCGATCACCAGGCTCCCGACCAGGCTGATCGCCATCAGCTCGAGCGACACGCCGAGACCGTGGAGAAAATTCAGCTCGTCCCGACGGTCATAGAAGATGCTGAAATTGTAGCCGGTCGTCCCGTAGAGGTGCCGGAAGAAGGCCTCCACGTCGAACGCCTACTTGTTCTTGAACTTCTCGTGCTCGGCGGCGAGCCAGGGCGATGCCGGCAAGTGCCACTTCTTTTCGAGCTGCAGCAACCAACCATCCTTGTGCCAGCCTGCGATGAGCTCGGAGAGCTTCTTGCCGAACGGTGCATTCTTTTCGTCCGATTTCACCGCCATGGCCCAGGGACCTTCATTGAGCGTGGGCAGCGGCGCCTCGTAGTCACCCCAGTCCGCCGAGTCGCTCAGCATTCCGGCGATCGAAGTGTTGCCGTACAGAAACGCGATGCACTCGCCATTCCGGAGGGCGGTCTGGGCCTCCGCCATGCCGCGGAAGGCGACGATGGTGGGGTTGAACTTCTCCTCGATCGGTTTGTTCCAGTTCGAGCCCTGCGTCGCGCACACCTTCTTGCCGCGCAGCTCTTCCCACTTCTTGAGGTGGGCCGACTTGGGCGCCACCACGCTCGCTCCGGAGGCGTAGTAGTAGGGCTGGATCATGCCGACCGTGCGCTCGCGCTCGGGCGTGGTGTTCATGGTCGCGATGATGAGATCGACGCGGCCCTGGGTGATGTAGGGTAGCCGAGTCGCGTCCTGCACCGGCTCGAACTTTGCCTTGGCGCCCAGCGCCTTGGCGATGGCCTCGGCGATGTCGATCTCGAAGCCCATCAGTTTGCCGCTGGCGTCGCGGAAGCCGAACGGCTTGTACTCGGCCTTCACGCCGATGGTGATCTCACCCTTCTTCTTGATGTCGGCGAGTTCGTCGGCCAGGGCTGGTCTTGCCGCGACGATCGCGAGGCAGGCGAGCGTCGCCAGCGCACGGGATCGTGCGGGTAGCGCAGGCAGCATTATTGTTTCCTCCCTATCTTCTGTCCGGACGTCCCGATTTCGCGAGACAGCCCGCAAGCAAAACCTAGGAACAGGCTCAGGGGCCGTCCAGTCCCTTGACGCAATTGCCGCAACCGCGGCGCCAGGGTCAGACCCCGATAGAGCACACCAAGCTATTCGATCAGCGCCGTTGCCATCGGATGCTTCGCGAGCAACAGTCGGTGCCGTCCCTGACCCACGAGGGAGATACGACCATGAGAAAGGGCATGCCGATCGGCATCAGCATTTCGGCGTCGATTGCCGTCCTGGTGACCGGTGTCTCGCTTTTCGCCCAGGACAAGTACACCGTCAGAGTGCCGAACGGGCTCGCCTTCTCCGAGTTCAGGGGATACGAAGACTGGCCCGTCATCGCGATCAGTGAGAACGGCGGCAAGATCGCGGCGATCATGGGGAATCAGGTGATGATCGACGCCTATAAGGCGGGCGTGCCCGAGAACGGCAAGCCGTTCCCGGACGGCGCCAGGATGGCGAAGGTTCATTGGATCCCGAAAAAACAAGCGACATATCCGGGTCAGCCAACCGTGCCGGGTATCCAGCATGACGTCGATTTCATGGTGAAGGACAGCAAGAGGTTTGCGGATAGCGGCGGCTGGGGATGGGGCGCGTTCGAGTATGACGCGACATCCAATACCTTCAGGCCCTCCACAACGACCGACAGCCCGCCGCAGGGAAACGACGCAAAGTGCGGCTTCGCCTGTCACACGGCGGTGAAGAACCGCGACTACGTTTTCACCGAGTACGGCAAGAGGTGAGCATCCGCTCTAGGCCGTCGGCTTTTCCCGCATCAGAGCGGCGTAGGCCGACACGTCGGCTGCGTCCCACAAGCCCTCGATAGTCTTTGCCAACTGGGCAACGCCGGCTGGCGTGCCGATGGTCCCGGCCAGGCGATCGAATTTGGCGCGCACCTCGGCGTCGGATAGCGGCGATTCGGGATAGCCGCGGGCAATGCCGCTGCGTCCCGAGAACACTTGCCCCGCGGTAGTTTCGACCTCGATGATGGTTTCGTAGCTGTCCGGGAACCCCTTATCGAGCTCGTCGTCCTTGACCACGCTCACCTGCGTCGACAAGCGCGCAACTTCCTTGTCTGACTTTCGCTTGTCGTTGAACAGATCGAGCACCTGCAGGCCGTCGCGCGACAGGGCGACCGGCAGGATGTATTGCGCGCAGTGGCTTTTCAGCGGGTTGTTGTCGATGCAATGCGTGCCGGAGCTGGGGAAACGCACGGTGATGCCGGCGACATCCTCGATCGCGAGCTTGTGCTCCCTTGCCATCCCCAGCAGGAGATCGAGGGCCGGGTGCAGGAAGGCAACGCTGGAGTAAGGCTTGATCGCGAGCTCCATGATGCCGTCGAAACGTGTGCCGAGATTCTTGGTCATGTGGTCGAGCGCCGACTTGCGACTGAAGGCGCCGAACACGGTATGGCCGCTGTCGAAGATGCTGATCGGTCCGCCGAATCCTATCGAAGCGAGCGTCGCCGCGGTGACGCCATTGCGCGCCGCCATGCCCATCTGAAACGGCCGGGAGTTCTCGGTTTCGTCCGATTCCCAGGCCATGAGGCCGGACGCCTGACAGCCGGCGAGGCCGAAGGCGTTGGTCACTTGGGCAGCGTCGAGGCGAAGGAGAAAAGCCGCCGCGGCGGTGGCGCCGAAGCAGCCGCAGACGGCGGAAGGATGAAAGCCCAGGTCGTATTGCTCGACGGGGCCGAGCGCCATCGAGAGTCGGTATTCGATCTCGCAGCCAAGCACGACAGCCGCAACCATGTCGGCACCCGGGCACCCGGTTGCCTCGCAGAGCGCGAGCGCCGTCGGTGTCATGATGGCAATGGGATGGAGGATGGCTTCCGGGTGGTGGGGCTCGACATCGCAGGCGTAACCCATGGTGCCGTTCGCTAGGGCGGCATTCACGGCATTGGTTTTGAACCCATGACCGATGACACTCGCCTCGGCCTTGCCGCCCAGCTCATCGACGAACCTGGCAATGAGGCGGCCGGTCGAAATTTTCGGGTTGGCCGCGGCCCGCAAGGCACCGCTGCCGTCGAGGATCATCTGCAGCGCACGCCGGCGTACGGCTGGCGGCACATCGGCAGCCTTGAAGCTGGTGACGTAGTCCGACCAGGTCTTGGTGATGGAGCGGGAGGCGGAGGACGACATGGCGTGGTGAAGAGCTAGATCGGCTTCCCGGCGCTCTTCGCCCAGCCCTTCATGAGCGCGTTGCTGGGCTGCGTCTTGTCGACCACCTTGCGCGCCGCCTCGACGCCGGCCACCGGCAGTCCCTTCGGATCGAGCAGCCCGAGCTGCACCAGCACCGACGCCTGATCCCAGTAGATGTGCTCGTGCGCGACCTTGTCGTCCTGGAAGTGCACGATGGCGACCAGCGGCACTTCGACCTTGCGGCCGGTCGGAGGCACACCCGGGACCATCCAGTCGATCTCGCTGGTGTGAGTGAAGGAGAAGATCATCTCGTCGACGATCTGATCGGCGCCGACGGTGCGGCTGACTGGCGTCAGGGCCGTGTCCGGCGGGTTGCCGCCGATGAAATGGTACTTGTAGAAGCGCTTCAGCTGGTCGTGGCCGACGCCGCCGGTCAGGGTCGGCACGTGGTTGACGTAAGGGCTCGCCACCATCGTCGCCATGGTGGCGTCGACGTCGCGGGTCTCGAACTCATGCCGGCAGTGCGCTTCCCAAAGCGCGACGAGGTCGTGGGGCATGTGGGGCTCCTTGTTCCGCTTCAGCTCACCATCGCATAGGCCGGCTGGCGCCAGTCCGCACCCGCCCGCAGGAAGCCTGTCTTGCTGTCCAGCAGGATCGCCTCGACCGAGCAGGCGCGGCGAGTGAGCGCCGGCCACATCTCGACCTCGTGGCCGCGGCGCCTCAGCTCGTTGACCGTCGCGGCGGGCAGGCGGTCCTCGATGTTCAGCCGGCCGGGCAGGTGAATGTAGGGCGCGAAGGAATTCGGGAAGCTGAAGGTCGCGAACCTCGGCTGTTCGATCGCCTCCTGGATGTCCATGCCGAAATGGAAGGTGTTCAGGAACACCTGCAGCATCGCCTGCACCTGGACATCGCCGCCGGGCGCGCCGAAGGGGATGACACTGCCGTCGTCGCGGACGGCGATGGCGGGATTGGGCGTCAGTCGCGGCCGCTTGCCCGGCGCCACGCCCGACGGATGTTTGGGGTCGGGCCGCGATTGGGTGCCGCGGCCGGATGGCACGATGCCCAGTCCCGGAATGACCGGCGAACGCCAGGAGCCATCGCTCGGCGTCGCCGACATCGCGTTGCCCCAGCGGTCGATGGCGCAGCAGTAGGAAGTGTCGGGTTCGATCGTGGCTTCGGTCGTGGTGGACCCGATAGTGGCGGGCGCCGCAGGCGGCGACTGGTTCGCGGGGTAGCGGCCGATCGGCGGCGGCATGTCGGGCGTGGCGCGAGCCATGTCGATGGCGCTGACACGCGCCCTGATGTGCGCGTCGCCCAACAGCTCGTCGAGGCCGACATCGACGAACAGCGGATCGCCGTAGCGGTATTCGCGGTCAGCGCAGGTGCCCTTCAGGATCTCGGTGATCAGGTGAACGTAGTCGGCGCTGTTGTGCTTCAGTCCCTTGAGGCCGCCGGCCGCCTCGATCATGCGCAGCGCCTGCGCCAGCATCGGGCCCTGACACCACGGCCCGCAGGTATAGACCTCGAAGTCGCGCCAGCGCACCTTGACCGGGTCCTCGTAGCGGCTGTGGTAGTTGGCAAGATCGTCGCGCGCGAGATAGCCGCCGTTCTGTTCGTGGTAGCGCACGATGGTCTCGGCGATGTCGCCTGCGTAGAAGGCGGCGCGCGCTGCGGCCAAGCCGGCCAGCCGCCCGCGCTTTGCAGCGGCGCGTTCCTGGTCGACCATGTACTGCAGCGTGCCGGCGAGGTCGGTCTGCAGGAAGCGGTCGCCGACCTTGGGGACCTGGCCGCCCGGCAGGAAGATTGCGGCATTGGACGGCCAGGAACGGTAGCCGTCCTCGTATTGCTTGATCATGGTCGCCATGTACTCGAACACGGCGAAGCCCTCGCGGGCGTAGCGGATGGCGGCCGCTGCGACGTCGCCGAACGACATGGTGCCGTAGTCGCCGAGCGCCGTGATCCAGGCATCGGGTGCGGCGGGCACCACGGTGCGCAGGATGCCCAACGGCATCTTTCCGCCATGCTCGCGCATGAAGAGATCGGCCGGGAAGCGCTTGGGCCAGTGACCGAGCCCCGCGATGGTGACGACCTTGCCTTGCCCAGTGCGGATCATGATCGGCGCCACGCCCGCTACGTTCACTTCGTCGGGATGCAGCACCGCGAGCGCGATGCCGGTGGCGCAGCCGGCATCGATCGCATTGCCGCCCGCCTCGAGGATCGAGAAGCCCGCCGCCGCCGCGAGATAGTGGCCGGCCGACACGGCGTGCCGGCTGCCGTAGAGGGTAGGGCGGGCGGAGGGCATGGCTTACGCCGCCTTCCGCCCCCTGTTTGCCTCGATCGCCTTCCACAGGCTCGCCGCCGTCACCGGCATGTCGACGTGCTTGATGCCGGTGTGCGCATGGATCGCGTCGACGATGGCGTTGATCACGGCCGGCGGCGCGCCGATGGCGCCGGCTTCGCCCGCGCCCTTGACGCCGAGCGGGTTGGTCTTGCACGGGCTGTTGTGCAGATTGAACGTCACGTGCGGCACGACGTCGGCGCGCGGGAAGGCGTAGTCCATGAACGAGCCGCTCAAGAGTTGGCCCGAGTCCTTGTCGTAGTGTGCGCCTTCGGTCAGCGCCTGGCCGACGCCCTAGCCGATGCCGCCGTGGAGCTGACCCTCTAGCAGGAGCGGATTGAGCGCCCGGCCGAAGTCGTCCATCACCGAGTAGTTCAGGATCTCGAGCGTGCCGGTATCGGGATCGATCTCGAGCTCGCAGATGTGGCAGCCGTTGGGGAAGGTGTCGGCCTCTGGCGTGCGCGTGAAGTCGTCGTCCAGGCCCTGGCCGGGCTTGCCGTCCTTCGGCGCGTGCCTGGGATCCTTGGCTGCCTTGGCGGCGTCGAACAGGCTCATCGTGCGGTCGGTGCCGACGATCTTGAAGGCGCCGTCCTTGTACTCGATGTCGCCGGCGCTGGCTTCCAGCGCGCTCGCCGCCACCAGCTTGCCCTTGGCGATGATCTTGTCGGCGACGCCGATGGTGGCCACGCCGTTGATGGCGATGGTGCGGCTGCCGCCGGTGAAGCCTCCGGGCACCACGTCGCTGTCGCCCTGCTGGAACCGGATGCGCTCGATGTCGATGCCGAGCCGCGCCGAGGCGATCTGGCTGATCGCGGTTTCGTGGCCCTGGCCGTTGGTCTGGTTGCCGGTGATCAGGGTG
>JBPYDO010000403.1:0-11659 GCA_051985755.1 Reyranella sp.
TACGGCGCGTGGTAGATGCGGCGTTCGGAGAGCATCCTCGCTCCGTCAAAGGCGTCGTGATCCATGACGGCCGCGTGCTCCTGCTGTTGAACGAGCGGGACGAGTGGGATCTGCCGGGCGGGCGGCCGGATCCGGGCGAGAACCATCGCGCGGCGCTCAGGCGCGAGGTGCGTGAGGAGACCGGACTGGACGTCGAAATCGGCGCGGCGCTCGGCGAACACCTGTTTGAGGTGCTGCCGCGGCGCTTTGTGCGCATCCTGCCCTTCGCCTGCCGCTTGACCGGCAAGGCCGACGTCAGGCTGAGCCACGAGCATCTGCAGACGCGCTGGGTGCCACTCGCCGAGCTCGGCGAGACGATCGCCGGCCATCCCCTGCCGGCGGGCTATCTCGGCGCGATACGCCAGGCGATGCGCCAGCCCTTGTCGTCGAACGAACGGGTGGTCTGAACCGACAGAAACCGGTCGTGCGCGGCGGCCGCGCCGGACCAGAGCTCGTTGCAGGCGTCGAACGCCTGTAGCGGGTCGGCAAGAGCGAGCCCCTTCACGGCCCGCCAGTCGCTGGCCCGCACGAACACCGCGCCGTCGCGTTCCTCGGTCGCGATCGCCTCGCCTTGGGCGGTGAGGACATTTGCGAGCCAACGCCCGAAGTCGCGGGCGCTCGCCAGATCGCCGCGCTCGACGTCGGTCGGCAGGTCCATGTCGCGCGCGGTCTCTTCGTGGAACTGCAGGCCCACCAGGCGCGCCGCCCGGCCGAGCTCGGCTTGCGCGTCGCCGGGTCCCAGCAGTTCGTGAAGGGTGGGCAGCATGGTGCGCAGATATTCGATCGCATAGGCGCGAAACACCTTCAGTCGTCGCTCCTCCGGCCAGCCGTCGAGATCGAGCTTGGGCTGCGCCGCCCAGGCGATCCTTGGCATGCGCGCCTCGCCGTAGGCGAAGCGTACCCGCTCGTCTTCCAGAAGCGGCCGGTCGTGCTCCACGTAGAAGCCTTCGAGCCCCGGCATGCCGTCGACCGTCATGCCGGTGCAGACGAAGCCGAGGCCGGGCCGGCCGAGCGAGACGCCGTTGTGGCCGTGCCAGCCATGCAACATGGCGGCCGATACCGCATGCGGCACGGCGGCGATCGCTGTGCCCTTCCAGATCCAGCGCGGCGGCGGATAGCGCACCCACGCCTTGCGATCGCTCTCCTGGAAATACCCCGTCTTCACCCCGCCCAGCGCGTTCGAGTGATAGTGATAGAGCGCGCAGGCGACGGCGGGCGGTTTGTCGGCGAGGCCGAGCTTTTGCAAGCCAGGCAGGAACTTCTCGAGATGCTGGCGGCGGAAATGGCGGAACAGGTATTCGCGCGCCGTCTCCTCGCCGCGCCGGGTGATGAGGCCCAGCATTAGCGCCGTCATCAGGGCATTGTAGAGCGTGCCGACCGCGCGATAGGCCGCCCGCTCCGTCGGCGACGTCACCCGGAATGGCCGTCGACGATGATGGCTTTGTTCTTGCCGGCCTTGAGCCGCATCGCCAGCACGGGCTTGTATTCGGCTGAGTCATAGAAGCGCTCGGCCGCGGCATAGTCGGGAAATTCCAGCACCACGATGCGCGACGGCTTCCAGCCGCCCTCGAGCGTGCGCGTCTTGCCGCCGCGCACGATGAACTTGCCGCCGAACTTCGCGACCAGTCCCGGCGTGAGCTTGCGGTACTCGCCCATCAAGGGCTCGTCGGTCGTCTCCACTTCGACGATCATGTAAGCAGGCACGTTGCTTCCTCCTTCATCCCGTCTCCATCGGGAGGCTGGGATCGTTGGACCACTCCTGCATGGAGTTGTCGTACACCGACACGTTCTTGTGGCCGAGAATGGCGGTCAGTACAAACGCATCGAGAGTGGCGGCGATGCCGCCGCCGCAATAGACCAGCACGCGCTTGTCGGGAGCGGCGCCGACGCCATCGAAAGCCGCGCGCAGTTCGGCGATCGGTTTCAGGGTCTTGTCGGCGCCGAACAGACTGGCCGCCGGCACGCAGGAGGAGCCGGCGATGCGGCCCGCCCGGCCGTAGACCACGCCGCCGGCACCCTTGTGCTGCTCATGGCTGAGCGCATTCAGGGTGAGCGTGTTCTTGGCGCCAATGGCCGCTTTGATCGCGTGCTTGTCGACGAAGATCTCCGGCCGGCCACGCAGGCTGAGGGTCGCCGGAGGATAGGTCGTGATTGTGCTGGCGAGCGGCCGGTTCTCGGCCTTCCACTTGTCGAGCCCGCCATCGAGGATCGCCGCGTCGTCGAAGCCTATGGCGCGCAGCATCCACCAGACTCGCGTCGCCCAGTTGGGCGAGGCATGACTGTAGAGGACGACGAAAGTGCCGTGGCCGATGCCCCTGGCGGCGAAGGCCTTGGCGAGGCGATCGAGCGGCGGCAGGGTGAAGCGCAGCTTGGGATCGGGCTCCGACAGCTCGCCGGCAATGTCGAGGAAACCGGCGCCCGGGATATGGCCTTTGTCGTAGTTGGCGCGACCGCTTTCGACGTTGTAGCCGCCCTCGGGCCGCGGCCGCAGATAGGTCGTGCAGTCGAACATGCGCAAAGCCGGCGCGCCCAGCTGACGCGCCAGGTCCTCGGTGGAGATCAGCGCAGCAGAATGTGCCAAATCGCCCTCTCTGGGTTGGAAGGGCGAAGACTATCACTCCGGTCGAGTGATCGGCTCTCTATTACGGATGCGCGGGCTTACCACACCCGCCAACGCTAACGCGGCGCGTTAGCGTTAAATCGTCTTCTGCGGCAGCGGCGGGACGTTGATCGTTTGCGGCGGAGCCGGAGCAGCGGGCGCACCGCTGGGAGCCGCCTCGGCCGCGGTGTCCGGCTTGGCCGTGAGCTTCTTGACCTTGTGCTTGACCGGCTTGTGGTGGACGACCTTGGTGGCGGGCGCCACCTTGGCGGGCGTCGCCTGCGCGTGCACCCGCTTCATGCACGCGTTCTTGGCCGTCGTGCTCTTGAGCGTGTTGCAGTAGGCGGCGGTGCCAACCTTGGGCTTGGCGGTCGGGGTGGGGGCCGTCACCGGAGCGGGCGTGTCCGTTGCCGGTGCCGGTGTGGCATCCTGGGCGAAGGCCGGGACGGCGAAGGTCGCCACGATCATCGCTGCCAGGCTCGCGATCACTAAACGCATGCTTCTCTCCTCGGCGCTTTTGGGGAAAAGGCCTTCAATTTCTTGAGAAAATATTATTTTATTTTCGGTGCTTATGTCAAATTCTTAATGTTTTAGGAGAGAAAGGCAGCGTGGCTGCGATCCTCAACGTCGCCGCCCCCATCTTCGGGGTCATCCTGGCGGGGTACCTGGCCGGGCGGTTTCGCCTTCTGGGCGCCGAGGCGACGACGGCGCTCAACGCCTTCGTGAGTCTGTTTGCCCTGCCGTTGCTGTTTTTCGGGACCTTGGCCCGCACCTCGCTCCGCTCTGTCTTTAACCCGGCGCTGCTGGCGGCTCTCACCCTGATCGTGCTCGTGACCTTCGGCGTCGGCATGCTGTCGACGCTGGTCGCGCGCGCCCGATCGAAGCAGCCTGAGGCTGCAGCCGCCGGCAGCCGGGTGCGCGGCCTCGCCGCCATGGGCCTGCAGGGCATCGCCTCGTCCAGGGGCAACGTCGCCTACATGGGCGTGCCGCTCTGCCTGTCGGCCTACGGCGATGGCAGTCTCGCTCCGGCCATGCTGGCCGTGATCGTGCTCTCGGTCGTGGTCATGGTGCTGGGCGTGCTGCTGGTCGAGTTCGAGATCGCCGCCGGCCATGATCCTTTCGAGAACTCCCTGCGCATCGGCTTGCAGATGCTGCGCCATCCCCTGCCGCTGTCGATCATCGCCGGGCTCCTGGTCTCCGCCTTTGGCATCGACTTGCCGGTGCCGCTCGGCAAATGGGTCGATCTCCTGGCGGCGGCCGCTTCGCCTTGCGCCCTGTTCGTAGTCGGGCTCTTCCTGTGCGACCGCGGCTTCTCGGGCAAGGGCACCGTCGAGGCTGGCCTCGCCACCTTGATCAAGCTCGTCCTGCAGCCGCTCTTGGCCGCGATCGTGCTGCCGTGGTTCGTCGACCCGCAGACGGTGGGGGCCCGGGTGGTGCTCCTGATGGCGGCGCTGCCGGCTGGCGCGAGCGCCTTCGTGCTCGCCAAGCAATTCGACATCTCGGTTGAGCAGAACGGCGCGGCCGTGCTGCTATCGACGGCGCTTTCGGTGCTGACGGTGTCGGCCCTGCTGGTCTGGCTGAACGTGACCTGACGGGAAGGAGGCAAACATGCTGCAGGAATTCAAGAAATTCGCGTTGCGCGGCAATGTCGTCGATCTCGCCATCGGCGTGATCATCGGCGCGGCCTTCGGCAAGATCGTCGATTCGCTGGTCAACGACGTCATCATGCCGGTGGTCGGCCGCCTGCTGGGCGGCCTCGACTTCACCAACTATTTCATCGGCCTCACGGCGGCGTCGGAGGCGGCGCCGACCTACGAGACCGCCAAGAAGGCGGGCGCCACCCTGGGCTATGGCAATTTCATCACGGTCACGGTGAACTTCATCATCATTGCCTGGGTGATGTTCATGGTGGTGCGTGCCATGAACCGCCTGTTCCGCGAGACCGCGGCCGCGCCGCCGCCGCCGGCCGCGCCCTCCAAGGAAGCGGTACTGCTGACCGAGATCCGCGATCTCCTCAAGACGCGGGCCTGACGGCGGCGTCCTGGCACAATTGATACGATCGCACGCTGTATCGACGGTGGTCGTGCAACTATCCTCCGATCACTGAATTGGAGGCCGTTGCGATGCGCGTTTTGGTGCGCTGGGGATTCAAGCTCGCACTGGTTGGCCTGGTCTATGCCGGCCTGACCAGCGGCGTGAAGGTCAAGCTGCCGGAGACGGTGCTGGGCTACAAGGTGCCCGACAGCGCCCAGCAGTGGGTCGATCGCAACGCGCAGATCAGCGAATACGGCCGCCAGACCCAGGCCGGCTTCAAGGCCATCGGCGACGCCTTCAAGTAAGCGGCGGGCGGCGCTTCACAGAAATTCGTCGAGGGGCGTACGGGTCCGGAGGAGGCGAGATTCGCCTTCACCGGACCCGTCATTTTTCAGAGTCGCGCCGCGCGTATAGTCGGGCGCCGTCATGCCCGCCGAGCGCCCGCTCCTTGCCGCGATCTTTCTGCTGGCCGCCATCCTGGCGGCGTCTTCCGGCGCCGAGGCCCAGCCCGCCAAGCCGATTGCGCGCGAGGGCGCTTGGCGGCTCGACTGCTCGCCCGAGCCGGAGACGCGCGTCGTCTGGTGCCAAGTCGGCGTCCGCCTCGACAGCCTCACGCCACCCTACGCCCTGCAATTCAACTATGTGCGGGACAGCCACATGTTCTTCGCCATGGGCACGCCCGGCTTCGAGCGCGTGCTGGCGAGCGTCGATGGCCAGCCGGCCGTCGCCCTGGAGCGTTGCCTGGGCGGCATGTGCCTGATCAAGGGTGATCCGGCGGCGCAGCTTCTGCAGCAGATGCGCGAAGGCAGGACGCTCACGCTCAAGTTCGCGGGTGCGCCCGTGCCGGGCGCATTTCCGGTGCCGCTCGAGGGCTTCGAGACCCTGTACCGTCGTGCCCTCGGCGCCGAGAAGTAGCCTGACGGACGAATATCGCGGCAGCGTGCCGAAGCGGGCTACAGCCGGAGTGTGATGACGTAGGCGTTGGTCTTGACCGGCTCGAAGCCGAGCCGCTGGTAGAGGGCCAGCGTCGGGTTGTTGTTCATCACGTCGACGGTGAATTCCTTGTTCTTGCGCTTGGCGCGCTCGTTCATCCAGCCGAGAAAGCGCGAGCCCAGGCCGTGGCCACGCTTCTGAGGCGAAATGAAGAAGTGGGAGAGATGGATGGTGAAGCGGGTTTCGCTGGCGCGCAGCCAACCGGCGTCGCCGTCGCTCACCAGAATCGAGGCGCCCTCATCGCCGATCGCCTCGCGCACCCGCTGCTGCTGCATTTGCTCGTCCCAGGCGAAAAAGCCCGCGGCGAACGGCTTCAGGGAGTCGCGGTAGATCGTCCAGCAGAATTCGAAGTCGCGAATCTCTACGCGGCGAAAATCGAAATCGGGCATGGACCCGTAGTTAAGGGCCGCCGCTAGCTGTCGCGCAAGCGCTCGAAACGTCGCCGCAGGCTGGCAAGCGGCAGCGGCTGGCGGCGGAAATGCCGCGGCGCCGGCACCGGCGGCGACTCGCCAGCTGCCGCGACTAGGGAGGCCGCAAGCTCGTATTCCTGGACCGCAGCGGCGCCCAGCGCGCTCAGGAGGCTGTCCTGCTCCCAGGGACGCAGGGGAGCGCCGGCCTGCTCGAGCCGGACCAGCACTGACTCGAAGCGGTCGAAGAAATCGTGCCGGCGGTCCTGCCCGACCGCCGCCTGCAGGCGTTCGAGAATGTCCTCGAGGGTCTCGTTCGGACCCGCTTGAAAGACGGAAAGCATGGCTTATTGGCCTCTACCAAGGCTAGGCGAGGGGTTGTGGAGGGGCGAGTGGATAACCGGCGAATTGAACGGTTGACGTTTCAAATAGGTTGCATTCCGGGCCATTTCTCGGGCGAAAGGTCACAGCGGCGGCGGCCCGTGGCCGCCGTCCCGAGCACTCGCGAGGGCCCTTTTTGCCTCAGGCCCCGCGTATTTTGTTGGCTCAGATCCCTCGCAAAGGCTCGGGATGACGGCCACCGGCCGTCAGGCGGTCACGCCCCTTGGTCGTATTCCGCCGAGATGTCCTTGCCGGTGTAGTCGGGCATCAGAGCGGCGGCGATCAGGCTGACCACGGCGCAGGCGGCGATATAGACCGCGATGGCGTAGCCCGTCTTGTATCGGGCGAAGAGCTCGGTGGCGATCAGCGGCGCCGGGCCACCGGCAATGATCGAGGCGAGCTGATAGCCCAGCGAGGAGCCGGAGTAGCGCAGCCGCGGGGTGAAGGCCTCGGCGATCAGCGCGGCCTGCGGGCCGTACTGCATGTCGTGCGGAATGAGCGACAGCACGATGGCGAGGAACACCACCCAGGTCACCGCCGTCCCCAGCATGCCGAAGTAGATGAAACCGAACACACCGGTCACGGCCGCGCCGATCAGGTACATCCGGCGTCGGCCAATGCGGTCGGAGATATGGCCAGCGAGCGGGATGGTGACGAAGGACAGCACCGAGGCCGCCAGCACCGATGTCAGCACGAAGTCGCGGCTCATCTTCAAGACGCCGGTCGCATAGGCGAAGACGAAGGCGGTGAAGATGTAGAACGGCGCCTGCTCGGCCATGCGCACCAGCGCCGACAGGATGATCTCGCGCGGCTGCTTGCGGATGACCTCGAGGATCGGCGCACTCTCGATCTTGCGCTCCGCGACGAGCTTCTGGAACACCGGCGTCTCGAGGATGCCGAGTCGTACCCAGAGCCCGATCCCGACCAGGATGATCGACAGCAGGAACGGCACGCGCCAGCCCCAGGTCAGGAACTGGTCACCCGACCAGGCGCTGAAGGCGAGGATCGCGAGGTTGGCGAGGAACAGGCCGGACGGCACGCCGAACTGCGGCCATGAGGCGATCAGGCCGCGGCTGCTGTGGGTCTTCGCCCACTCCATCGAGATCAGCACCGAGCCGCCCCATTCGCCGCCGACGCCGATGCCCTGCAGGACGCGCAGCACGGTGAGCAACACGGCGCCCCAGATGCCGATCGACTCGTAGGTCGGCACCAGGGCGATCAGGAAGGTGGCGATGCCCATCGTCATCAGCGTGGCGATCAGCGTCGCCTTGCGCCCGATGCGATCGCCGTAGTGGCCAAAGATGGCGGCACCGATCGGCCGGCCGACGAAGCCTACGAAGTAGGTGCCGAAGGCCGCCAGCGTCGCCGTCAGCGGATCCTGGTTGGGAAAGTAGAGCTTGCCGAACACCAAGCCCGCAGCGGTGCCGTAGATGAAGAAGTCGTACCACTCGATGGTAGTGCCCACCGTGGCGGCGATGACGGCCTTGCGAAGGTTCGCGGAATGGTCGGCGTCGCTCAGTGTGCCGAAGGTACCGGCTGTCGTCATGGTTGTTCCCCCAAGAGACGGTTTTGTTGCAGCATATAGCGAACGCGTGTCGGCGACCAACGCTGCTCGCCGACCAACCAAAATGCGCTCGGATGACGAAAAAGCCGAAAACTCCTAAACTGCAGATATATCGGGGGTTGGGGGCCGGGACGGGACCGGCGGCAGTGCGGTGCACAACGAGCATTCCGTCATCCGCTTTGCGTCGTTCCAGCTGTCGCCGGGGAGGCGGCAGCTGACCCGCGACGGCGTGACGGTCGCGCTGGGCGGCCGGGCCATGGACCTGCTGGTCTACCTGGCGACGCATGCCGGCGACGTCGTCAGCAAGAATACCCTCCTAAAGGCGGTGTGGCCCGACCGGATCGTCGAAGAGAACAACCTGACGGTGCATATTGCGGCCCTGCGCCGCGCGCTGGGCGACGACCTCGATGGGCGGCCGATGATCCAGACGGTGACCGGCCGTGGCTATCTCTTCGTCGGCAGCGAGGTCGCCCGGGAAACGCCGCCAACCGTCGCTGCGCCGCCCGCGCCGCCGTCGATTCCCTCGGTGCCGCAGCCCGCAACGCGCCTGATCGGGCGCGAGCAGGCGGTGAGCGAGCTCGGCCAGCTGCTCGCCGGCCGGCGAGTCGTCTCGATCGTCGGTCCGGGCGGCGTCGGCAAGACCACGCTGGCCCTGCACATCGCCGCCGAGCTCACGCCGAAGTTCGCCGACGGCGTGGCCTTCGTCGATCTGTCGAGCGTCGGCGAGCCGGAGCGCGTGCCCGAGGCGGTCGCGGCCGCGCTGCTGGCCGGTGGCGTCGGCGGCGCCAATACCGTGACGATGCGTGTGGTGGCGCTGCTGGCCGAGCGCAGGACGCTGCTGGTGCTCGACAACTGCGAGCACCTGGTCGCGCCGGTCGCGGCGCTGGTCAATGCCATCGTCGCCGGCTGTCCCAGCGTCGTCGTGCTGGTGACCAGCCGCGAAGGCCTGTTCGTGAACGGCGAGCAGATCTTCCGCCTGCCGCCGCTGCCCGTCCCGCAGGAGCCGAGCCGGGTCAATGCGAGCTCGGCCGCGCGCTACGGCGCGGTGCGCCTGTTCGTCGAGCGCGCGGCGGCGCTAGGCGGCGGCGCCGGCGGCTTCGTGCTCGACGATCACAGCGCGCCCGACGTGGCGTCGATCTGCGCCCGTCTCGATGGCATCCCGCTCGCCATCGAAATGGCGGTGCCGCGCCTGAAGGTCCTGTCGCCGGCCCAGCTCGCCCAGCGCCTCGACGAGCGCTTCCGCCTGCTGGCCGCGCCAGGCCGTGCGACGACGCCGCGCCACCGCACACTGCAGGCGGTGATCGACTGGAGCTACGATCTGCTGTCGCCCGAGGAACAGGCGTTGCTGCGCAGCCTCGCGGCTTTCTCCGGCGGCGCCGGGCTGCCGGCGATCGAGGCAATGGCCGGCGTTGCTGATGGCGACGATGTCGAGCTGCTCGATCGCCTGACCAGCCTCGCCGACAAGTCGCTGGTCATGGTCGACGGCACGACCGAGCAGGGGCCGTGCTTTCGCCTGCTCGAGACCATCCGGCAGTACGCCGCGCGCAAGGCCGAAAAGGCGGGCGAGATGGCCGGCAAAGGGGCGCTGGCGGCGCGGCATGCGGCCTATTTCGAGCGGCGTTTCGTCGAGGCCGGGCGGTGCTGGCCCACCATGCCGGGGCGCGACTGGCTCGCCGCCTATGCGCCCGACGCCGACAACCTGCGCAGTGCGCTGGCCTGGGCGTTCGGCGGCGACGGCGATGCGGCGCTCGGCCTGCGCATGCTCGCCGGCACCGCGCCGCTCTGGTGGGAGCTACCCGATACCCCGGTGGCCGAAGGGCAGCGTTGGCTCGACGTCCCGAAGCCGCATGTCGGGCGCGACACGCCGGCGGCGATACAGGGTTGGCTGCACTTCGGACTGAGCTGGCGCGACTTCCGCTTTGCCGACAGTGAGAACGTGGCGAGCGCGCTCGAGGCGGTGCGCCTGTTCCGCGAAGCCGGCGATGCGCTGGGTCTTGGCGCGGCCCTGTGGCGCGCCGGCAGCGCGCTGCTCACCTACGAGACTCTCGACGAAGCCGAAGGCCATCTGGTCGAAGGCGAAGCGCTGCTGCGCGGCCTGCCGCCCAGCAAGTGGCTGGCGGTCATCTTGATCCGGCTGGGCGATCTCAATTTCCGCCGCGGCCGGCCGGACCAGGCGTTGGCCAGCTACCAGGAGGGCTTTGACCTCTCGCGCAAGCTCGACTTCTGGATCGGACTGGTGAACGGCGGCTCCAACATGGCCGAGCTGCTGCTGACGGCCGGCCAGGCCGAGCGCGCGCTCAGCCAGCTGCAGGATCTGCGCGACGAGCTGCCGCCCAGCCGTCGCACGCCGTTGATGGGAACGCTCGCCGCGCACTTGCTGCTCACCGGCGATTGGTTGGCCATGCGCGAAACGGCGCTGGAAGCGCTCACCCAGGGCGCGGCCATTGGGCTCAGAGCCGCCGTCGCCTGGACGGCCGAGGCGGTCGCTCTCTATGCCGCGGCCCAGAGCGATCTCGCCGCCGCGGCGCGGCTCGCCGGCTACGCGCGCGTCGTGCACCCGTCGGTCGCCACCCGCGCGGGATCGCGTCGCACGGTGGTCGAGCTTCTGGACGCGCTTTTGTCGGCCGGCCTGTCGCCCGAGGCCCGGCAGGCGGGCTTCGCCGAGGGCGGACGCTGGACCCTCGCCGCTGCCGCCGAGCAGACTCGCCTCGCCCTGGGCGTCGCTTAGCAACTATTAGCAACTCTTTCATCGCCGCCCCGGCCGCCGACGCGCATGTTGGCTGCGGGTGGAGAGAGAGAGCACGTGACTCTGCAAATCGGGCAGATCGCCCCCGACTTCGAGCAAGACACCAGCAATGGCAGCCTTCGTCTTCACGAATGGATCCAGGGCTCGTGGTGCCTTCTCTTCTCATGTCCGTCCGACCGGGTGGCCAAGGAGAGCCCGCGCGTCCTGGCCAGCCTCGCCGACGCCGCTTCGCGCCAGGCGCAGTGGAAACGGCGCCGCGTCCGGCTGATCGGGCTCGCCGTTCGGTCCTCCGACGGCCAGGCGCGCTGGCAGGAGGATCTCGCGCGGAACCATGGCGTCACCCTGAATTTCCCGGTGGTCGCTGACGCCGATCGCCTGGTCTCCAGATTATATAGCATTGACGATGCGAATACTGACCAGACGCGAGCGATGCAGGAAAAGTGTCATGTCTTCGTGATCGATCCGTACAGGATGATTCGCCTGGCGCGGACTTACCCTGCCAAACGGGGCTGCGACTTCGCAGACGTGCAGGCGGCGATCGATAAATTGCAGAAGGCGGAAGCCCGCTCGCAGCAATCGACCGGCCAGTCCACCGGCACTTCCGCCGGCGGCGCGCCGCGTTCGACGTCAGCGGCAGCGGGAAGTGTCGCCAGCTATGCGTGAATGAACCGGAATGGACTGGAATGATTTCGAAACCGCCCGCCGCTTTGCGGTACAAGGGATGCTGATGGGGGAGCTGCGATGAAATCGTTGGTGCGTCTTTCGACGGCATGCGTCGCCGTGACGCTCGTTTGCGCGGCCGCGAGCCTGCCTGCGCTGGCGCAGCAGGATCCGTCGCATCCAGGCGCGTTGGCGCTACCGCCCAGGCCGGCGCCGATGACCGAGCAGACTGCGCC
>JBPYDO010000404.1:0-12225 GCA_051985755.1 Reyranella sp.
CGTCGGGCGCGCTCGGCCTGATGCAGCTACTGCCCGGCACGGCGCGCGACGTCGCAGGCCGCCTCGGCCTGCCCTTCATCCAGGACAAGCTGACGCACGATCCCGCCTACAACGTCGCGTTGGGCAGCCAGTACCTCGCCGAGATCCTGCAGCGCTTCGGCGGCTCCTATGAGCTCGCACTTGCCGCGTACAACGCCGGACCAAACCGCGTGGCGCGCTGGCTGGAGAGCATCGGCGATCCGCGTGGCGGTCGGATCGACATGGTCGACTGGATCGAGATGATCCCGTTGCGCGAGACCCGCAACTACGTGCAGCGCATCATGGAAGGCGTCGGCGTCTATCGCGACCGCCTGAACGGCCCCTTCAAGATGCTGTCACCGGCGATGGGCCGGTCTTAGCTGGGAGCGCGCCACTCCAGCTGCGCTCATGTCTGTCGTCCTGAGCCGCAGGCGAAGGACCTAGCAGGTTGACCAACGACTCTGTGGAAGCGCTAGATCCTTCGCTTCGCTCAGGATGACAAGAGGCGCCACTGGAGTGGCGCGCTCCCAGCAATGAGGCGAGCTAGCGCTTTTGCATGAGCTGGAAGAGCGAGGTCTTCGCCCTGCCCTGCTCATCGAAATTCGACGGCGCCAGCCAGCCCTCCAGGACGGCGCGGATCTCCGACCATTCCTCGTCGAGGATCGAGTACCAGGCGGTATCGCGATTCTTCCCCTTATAGATCATGTGCCGGTAGAAGATGCCCTCGAAGCGGAAACCCAGCCGCCGGGCTGCCCGTCGAGACGCCATGTTGAGCGCGTTGCAGCGCCATTGCATGCGGCGATAGCCGAGATCATCCATCGCATAGCGGATCATCATGTAGAGCGCCTCGGTGGCGGCGCGCGTGCGACGAAGCTCTTGGCCGAACCAGATCGACCCGATCTCGATCACTCCGTCCTGGGGGTGGATGTCGAGATAGCAGGCCTGACCGCAAGCCGGCCCGCCGGCCGTCGGCCGTAGGGCATAGTAGATGCGGTCGAATTCCGAACTCTGCCGGCGCAGCGCAGCCGTGTACTCGGCCTGCGACGGCCACGGTCCGACGGGGAGATAGTCCCAAATGGCAAGAGCCTCGGGGCCAACGTGCGAAGCACGATACAGATCGGCCGCGTGCAGGTCCGCCGAGAGCGGCTCGAGCTGAATATAAAGACCTTCAATGGTGGCGCGCGCCGGCACCAACGCCCGCGGCAACTTGGCGACCGGCCCGCCCAGCACGGGGCGCCCGAACGGGGACTCCGATTCGTCGGCGCTCATCTAGGCGATGCGCCGCAACACGGCCTGCGGCAGCGGACCCTTGTTGACCGCGGCGACGGCGGCTTCGAGATGGTCGAGGGTCGAGTAGCCGACCAGCATGGTCGTCACCGCGGGATGCGCGATCACGAAGCGTTCGGCAAGTTCGGTGAGGCTGCCGGCGCCGCCGTCGCGCACCAACGGCTCGAGTGCCTTGGCGCGCGCCACGTCGGCGGCGAAATCGGGCGCCGAGCCGATCGGGTCGACGACCTGCATGGCGATCGGATGGCGTACCGTCGTGCCGGAAAGCGCGCCGCCCGCCAGCGCGCGAATGACGATGGTGCCCATGTCGTTGGCCCGCGTGCGCTCCAGCAACCGGCCATAGTCCTGTCCCGGAGCGCCCTTGGGCATCGCCGCACCGGCGCTGGGATTGAGGGCGTTATAGACGACCTGCATGGTGTCGAAGGCCCTGGACTCGATCGCGCGCAAGAGCGCCGGCGTCTGCCCGACGCCGCTGAAACCCAGAAACCGCGTCTTGCCCGCCTTCTGCAGGCGCTGCATCGCCGGTACCACCTCGTTGAGCGCGATATCTATGGCGAGCCGATCGTCGGCGTCGGTCGCGACCAGCGGATTGTGAAGCTGCAGAAGGTCGACGTGGTCGCGCTGCAGACGCTGCAGGCTCTCGTCGGTCGACTGCGCCACGGCCTCGGCGATGCGCGAACGATCGGCCGGCTTGAGGCGAAACTTGGTCCCCAGCACGATATCGGGCTTCAGCGATTTCAGGACGCGGCCGAGGTTGCGCTCCGAAGCGCCGTTACCGTAGAGCGCCGCGGTGTCGATGTAGTTGATGCCGAGCTCGACGGCGCGCGCGATCGCCCGTTCCTGATCGGCCGGCGCGCCCTTGGTCATCAGCCCGCCGACGGCTCCGGCGCCGAAGCCCAACACGGAGATCTCCAGACCGGTTCGCCCAAACCTGCGGCGTTGCATCGTTTCCTCCCTTGCGACGGACCTGCGCTACATGCTTGTTAGCCTAGAAGCCCGACCCCTCTCGAGCAAATTGGAGCAAGGCATGAGTGCTGCGCTGGCAGGAACCGAGATTTGCGTGTTCGATGCCTATGGCACGCTGTTCGACTTCAATTCGGCGGTGGCGCGTCATCGGGCTGACATGGGACCGTCAGCCGACGCGTTGTCGGACATGTGGCGCGCCAAGCAGATCCAGTACACCTGGCTGCGCAACAGCATGGGCGCCTATGCAAAGTTCTGGCAGGTCACCGGCGAGGCGCTCGACCATTGCCTCGCGGCGCATCGCATTGGCGATCCCAGGGTGCGAGACATGCTGATGAAATCCTATCTGGCGCTCTCGACCTTCGCCGAAGTGCCGGCCATGCTCGACAGGCTGCAGCGGGCCGGCGTGCGGCGCGCCATCCTGTCCAATGGCAATCCCGAAATGCTCGAGCCCATGGTGAAGGCCTCGGGCCTCGCCGACCGGTTCGACGCGGTGCTGAGCGTCGATGAAGCACGGGTCTTCAAGCCCGATGCCAGGGTCTACCGCCTGGTCGAGGCGCGCTTCGGCATCAAGCCCGACAAAGTGTGTTTCCTTTCTTCGAATTGCTGGGACGCGCACGGCGCGGCGCATTTCGGCTTCAAGGTCGTATGGGTGAACCGTGGCAGCGCGCCCGACGACGTCCTTCCGGGCGCCATCGCCGCTCAGGTCAAGGACCTGTCCCTGCTGCCCAACCTTCTCGGTGTCTCGCCGTGAGCACGCCACCGAGCTTCGCCGATGTCGAGGCTGCCGCGCGGCGCCTCGAAGCTGTCGTGGTGCGCACACCGCTGGTGGAGAACGCACGGGTGAATGCGCAGCTCGGTGGGCGCCTGCTGGTCAAGGCCGAGTGCCTGCAGCGCACTGGTTCGTTCAAGCTGCGCGGTGCCTTCAATTTTCTGAGCCTGATGAGCGCGGCCGACCGGGTCAAGGGTGTGGTCGGCTGGTCCTCGGGCAACCATGCCCAGGGGCTGGCCGAAGCGGCGCGGCTTCTCGGCGTCAAAGCCACCATCGTCATGCCGGCCGACGCGCCGGCATTGAAAGTCGCCAACACGCGCGCCTCGGGTGCGGAGATCGTGCTCTACGATCGCGTCAAGGAGAGCCGCGAAGAGCTGGGGCTTGGTATCGCCAGCAAGACCGGCGCCACCGTCGTGCCGCCCTATGACCATCCCTGGATCCTGACCGGCCAGGGCACAGCGGGCCTGGAGATCGTCGAGCAGGCCAAAGCCATGGGCGCCAGGCTCGATGCCGTGGCCGCACCGTGCTCCGGCGGCGGCCTGTCGACCGGCATTGCACTCGCCGTCAAGGGGCTCAGCCCGGACACGCTGGTGCATGCCGGCGAGCCTGCCGGCTTCGACGATCTCGCGCGCTCGCTGAAAAGCGGCAGGAAGGAGAAGAACGACAAGCTCTCCGGCTCGATCTGCGATGCCCTGCTGGCGCCGACGCCGGGTGACGTCACCTTCCCGCTCGCCCAGAAGCTTCTCGCACCGGGGCTGGTCGTGACCGACGACGAAGTGCTGGATGCGATGGAAACCGCCTTCCGCGAATTCAAGCTCGTCGTCGAGCCCGGCGGCGCCGTGGCGCTGGCGGCGGCGTTGACGGGCAAGCTGCCGGTCAAGGGCCGCGCCGTGGCCGTCGTCTGTTCCGGCGGCAATGTCGACCACGAGACGTTCAGGCGCGCCCTCGATCGGCGCCGCGGCCCATGACCATGACGCGACGCGAGCGCCGAGAATGGCGGATCATCCTCTGGGTTGGCGTCGCTAGCGCCGTTGTCAGCGCCTATTTCGGCATGTCCGTCAGGACGCCCGGCAGCTCCGTGATCGAGGCCGCCCTCCGGGGGATCGCCACGTCCCTGATGATTGCCACCACGATCAGCTTTGTTGAGCTGAAGGGGGCGCGGTCGACCGTGATGCGTCGCCTGCGCCGCCAGCCGCTCGCCGTTTATTTCGCTGCCAAGGTGCTCTTCTATCTGGCGGTGATCCTGGTGGGGCTGATCCTCGGCCGCTCGGCCTTCAATTCGGATGTTGAGGGAATCGAGTTCGACAGCGTCTTCAGGCGTTCGATCGTCTTCGCCGTGATCATGTCGGTGAGCGCCAACCTGGTGTTCGAGATGGGCGACCTTCTGGGCTTCGGGACGCTGAAGAACCTGCTGACCGGCCGCTATGTTCAGCCGCGCTCGGAGGATCGCGCCTTTCTGCTGATCGACATGAAGGATTCGACCGGCCTTGCCGAGCGGCTGGGGTCGATACGCTTCCACGAGCTGCTGAACGACTTCTTCCGCGACCTCGCCGATGCCGCGCTCGAATGCGAAAGCGAGATCCACAAATACGTGGGCGACGAAGCCATCCTGACCTGGCGCGGCGACGAAGCTCTGGCGAGAGGCGCCTGCCTCGAATGCCCGTTCATCGCCCGCGATCTGATGGAGAAGCGCCGGCACGAATATCTCGCCAAGTACGGCGAAACGCCGACTTTCCGCGCGGCGGTTCACTTCGGCGAGATAGTGGCCGGCGAAATCGGCGACGTGCGGCGCGAGATCGCCTACGTCGGCGACACGCTGAACGTCGCGGCACGCCTTCTCGAGGCAGCCAAGACGCTCGGCCGCGATGTGCTCGTGTCGACTGACCTGCTGGAGCGGACCCAGGTGCCTGCGGATTTGTGCACAGAAAAGCTGCCGACGCTCACGATCCGCGGTCGCGCGGCTCCCCTCGGTGTCGCAGCGCTCTCGCGCGCTTGACGGCTGCGCCCCGGCATCGCCGAGGCGCCGAAGTCCCTTAGGCGCTCAGGCGACGATTACGCCCCAGGCCCACCACCCACCGAGCCGCCTTCGGCCCGGCATGCCAGCGAGCTCTGGGCCGGCAGCCAGCCCTTGCCCTTGCAGGAATTCTGCCCCTTGCAGGAGTTGGTGACCGACTTGCAGGCGCTCTGCCCTTTGCAAGAATTGATGCCCTTGCAGGCGAGCGAGTTTTGCCCGAACGAAGGGCTCATCGGCGTGGTGGCGCTTGCAACGGAGGCAACGAGCGCTCCCGCAGCGAATGCGCTTGCCGCGGCCGCGATCAGTGAGGTCTTCATATGATTCCTCCTGGGTTAAGACCCGAGTCTTCTCCCCGGATTCGGAGCGGCATTACCGCCCACTGAATCAACTCTGTCCCTGGCCCGCGGGTTGGCGGCAAGGCCGCGGCATTCTCGCGGAAAATCAGTGTCGAGCGCGTATGCCCTCGAACCAGTGCATGCGCGCAAAAGTTGACGCCCCCGGTTTCCCGGGGGCGTCGGATTCTATACTGGGCGTTTCAGACGACGATCAGGCGCCTGGTCCGTTGCCAACCACGCCGCCAGCCGCCTGGCAGGCAAGAACGCTGGACGTCTCGACCCAGCCCTTGCCCTTGCAAGAGTTCTGGCCCTTGCAGGCGTTGGTCGCCGACTTGCAGGAGCCTTGGCCCTTGCAGGCATTGATGCCTTTGCAGGATTTGGAATCGTGGCCGAAGCTCGGGCTATTGGGCGTCTGGGCGCTGGCAATAGCAGCAACCAGCGTTCCAGCCGCGAACGCACTCGCTGCAGCAACGATAAGCGACTTTCTCATTGAGACCTCCCTAGGAGTTTGGACGTACGTCTTCTTCTCCCCGGAACCTCCGACGCTATGACTGCTGGCTGACAGAAAGCTGACCTTCGCGCGCCAATAAGTGGCAACACCGCGGCAAGTTCGTGGCGACGTCAGCGGCGCGCGCGCACGCGCTGGAGAAATGTGCCGAGGATACCGCGCGGCAACAGGATGATGAACAGCACCAAGACCGCGCCGTATAAGAGGTTGTCCCAACCAACCGCCTTGGTACCGAAGCCGATGCGCAGCACTTCGGCCAGCAGGATGGTGATGACGGCACCGACCGTCGGCCCCATTGCCACATAAAGGCCACCGACCACCGCCGCGAACACCATCTGCAGGCTGACGGCGATGCCGCTCACCGTGTCGGGCGAAATGAACATCTGGTACTGGCAATAGACCGCACCGGCGAGCGCCGTCATCAGCGCACTGAGCACCGTGATCTTGAGCTTCTCGGCGGTGACGTTGACTCCGGCCGCGGCGGCCGCGTCCTCGTCCTCGGCAATCGCTTCCATGGCGTGGCGCGCCATGCTGCGATCGACCCAGTACCAGATGAGCAGACCCGCCGCCCACAGCGCCAGCGCCACGAAGTACCAGGTGATCTTGTCGCTCGATTGAAGGGCCAGGAACTTGCTGCCCTTCGCGGCTTCCGGCGTGTAGCCCAGCGATCCTCCCGTCCAGTCGCGCGTGGCGGTTATGACCTGCAAGACGATGCCGGAGAGAGCGAGCGTGACCAGCGCGAAATAGTGCCCGGTGATGCGGAAGCGGAAGCAGGGATAAGCCACGATCAGGGCGAGCGCGCCGGCGGCCAGCAGCGCCAGCGGTATGCCGAGCCATGGCGACAGGCCGAGGTGATTCCACAACAGCGCCGTCACATAGGCGCCGACCCCCATGAAGCCGCCATGGCCGAGCGAGGTGAGGCCAAACCGGCCCATCATCGACCACGACGTGTAGGCGAACGACCAGATCAGAATGAGCACCAGAATGTGCATGTGATAGGGATCCCGGTGGACGAACGGCAGCGCCACCAGGACGACTGCCGCGGCGAGCCAGGCGCCGGTACGGCTGCTCACGACGCCGTTCATGGACGCCTCGCCAGGAGGCCGCGCGGCCTCACAAACATCATCAGGATGAAGAAACCGAAGGCCAGCACGTAGCCCCATTCGAGGTCGGAGAACAGGCCGCCGAGCGAGATGATCTCGGCGAACACGAAGGCTGCCACGAAGCCGCCGATGAAGTTCCCCAGACCGCCCAGCACGCAGATCAGGAAGGTGACTGGTCCGATCGACAGGCCGATGAAGGGATGCACGTCGTACAGCAGGACGAGAAGGCAGGCCGCCAGCCCGGCCAGCGCGCCGCCCAGGGCCGAGGTGATCAGATAGATGCGGCGCGTGTCGACGCCCATCAGGACCATGATCTGCCGATCCTGGGCGATGGCGCGAATCGCCGTGCCGACATAGCTCCTCTTCATGAAGACGTAGACCGTGATCATGCCGACCACCGCGGCAATGAAGGCGAGCAGTCGCGCGTAGCTGAAATGCATGTCGCCCAGCGCCAGCACCGGCAGCTGGATGCCGAGGTTGCGGAAGTCGATGCCGAAGGCGACGGTGGCAAAGCTCTGCAGGAAGAACAGCACGCCGCCGGTGGCGAGCAGCTGGTTGATCGGCGGCGCGGCGAGCAACGGCTCGATCACCAGCAAATGCAGGAGTGTCCCCAGGCCGGCCACCAGCAGGATGCATAGCGGCGCCGCGGCCCAATATGGCACGCCGAACACTGACACCAGGTAGTACATGCCGTACATGCCGATCATGATCAGCTCGGCGTAGCAGATCCACACGACGTCGATGACGCCGAAGATCAGGTTCAGCCCGAGCGCCAGCAACGCCAGCACGCCGCCCAGCAGGAGGCCGTTCAGCATCGCCTCGAGAAAGTAGATGTCGAAGAGGTCGAGGAAGTCCTGCATCGGCCGCCCTTACACCCCGAGATACGCCTGCTTGATGGTGTCGCTCTGCAGCATCTCATCGGCGCTGCCGGAGGCACGGATCGTACCTGCTTCCAGGAGATAGGCGCGGTCGACGACGTGCAGAACCTGCTGCACGTTCTGCTCGACGATCAGCACGGTCAGGCCGCTTTCGCGGATGCGCCGCACTAGCTCGAACACCTGCTGGACGACGACGGGGGCGAGGCCGGCCGAGGGCTCGTCGAGCAGCAGGAGCTTGGGATCGCTCATCAGGGCGCGGCCGATGGCGCACATCTGCTGCTCGCCGCCCGACATCGTGCCGGCCATCTGGTGACGCCGCTCTTTCAGCCGCGGGAACAGCTCGAACACGATCTCCAGGCGCCGGTCGTGCTTGGCGCGGGCCTCACGAATGAACGCACCCATCTTGAGGTTGTCCTCGACGGTGAGGCCGGGAAATAGGCGGCGGTTTTCGGGCACATGGGCGATGCCGAGACCGACGATGCGGTGCGCCGGCGTCGCCAGCACGTCCACACCCTGCATGGTGATCGTCCCGGCGCGCGGCCGAAGCAGACCCGAGATGATCCGCATCAAGGTCGTCTTTCCCGCGCCATTGGGGCCGACGACGCCGACCGCCTCACCCGCCTTGACTTCGAGATCGATGCCGAACAGCGCCTGGAAGCTGCCGTAACCCGCGTCGACTTTCCTGAGTTCGAGCATGCGGCGATCCGTTCAGCGACGCCGCTCGGCCGCCGCGACCTGAGTCGCCTGGGCGTCGGTACCGAGATAGACCTCGATCACGCGCGGATCGGCCGCCACCGCGCTCGGCAGTCCCTCGGAAATCTTCTCGCCGTGGTCCAGCACCATGACGCGGTCGACGACGCGCATCAGCACGCCCATGATGTGCTCGACCCAGATGATCGTGATGCCGAGCTCGTCGCGGATGCGGCGCAGCATGTCGGCGGCCTGGTCCATTTCCTTCTCGTCGAGGCCGCCCAGGCTCTCGTCGGCCAGCAACAACTTGGGGCCGGTGGCGAGCGCCTTGGCGAGCTCGAGCTTCTTCAAGCCGGCGGCTCCGAGGCCGTCGACCATGGCGCTGCGGCTGGTCGGCAAGCCGACCATGGCGAGCGCCCGTTCGGCCGATTCGTCGGCCTTGCGGCGGCTATGGCGATTCTGGCCGTAGAAGCCCGCCAGCTCGACGTTCTCGAAGATCGACAAGCGGCGGAACGGCCGCGGGATCTGGAAGGTGCGGCCGATGCCGCGATTGATGATGGTGTGCGGCGCCAGCCCGGAAAGCTCCTCGCCCTCGAATTTAATCGAGCCCGCCGAGGGCGCGAACGTGCCCGACAACATGTTGAAGATCGTGCTCTTGCCCGAGCCGTTCGGGCCGATCAGGCCGAGGATCTCGCCCTGATCGACGTTGAACGAAACGTTGCTGACGGCGGTGAAGCCGCCGAAACGCTTGCCCAGACCTTCGACGACGAGCACTGCCCGTCCCGCACGCCTACGCGACCCCTGAGCCTCCTACTTGTAGCTGTAGGTCGACCCGGCGGGCAGCGGCAGCACTGGCTCGCGCATTTGCTGGCTCTCCGGCCACACGACGTAAGGCTTGTCGTCGATGTACTGCGTGACGACCGGGAAGGCGCGCATGTTCTGCCCGGCCAATTCAGCATCCTCCGGCGCGAACTTGACGCCAAAGCCCAGCATCGTGCCGCCTTCAGGGAGATCGACGTCCAGCGCCGCCTTGCGCAACGCCTCGCCGTCGATGCCGCCGTACTTCTTGATGGCGCGCGGCAGCACTTCGGTGAAGAAGACGTAGCTGTTGCTGGCGGCCATGCCGATATGGGCCGACCGCGACGCACCCGGCTTCATCTTGTCGAACTCCTCGCCGATCATCTTGATGACCGGCAGGAGCTTGGGATTGAGGCTCTTGGGATTGGTGAGCCAGATCGAGATCGGATCGATCGTGAACAGGTCGTTGGCGTCCTTGCCGAGGCCTTCCTTGAGCTTGTCGTAGACGCTGTAGCCGGCGCCCTGGCCGACGATGGCGCCGACCTTGAGCCCCTGCTCGCGCGCCTGGCGCAGCAACAGCGTGATGTCGGGGTTGTAGCCGGTATGGAAGATCACGTCCGGCTTGGCCCGCTTCAGCTTGGTGACCAGCGGCGAGAGGTCAGGCGCGGTGATCGAATAGCCCTCGTTCAGCACCACCTTGAAGCCGTGCTTCTTGGAGCCGGCCTCGTCGCCCTTGCCGACGTCGACACCGTAGGCGCCATCCTCGTGCACGATGGCCACGCGCATGTCCTTCGGATCCTTGCCGAACTTGGACTTGGCGTAGTGGGCGATCATATCGGTCGCGGCCACGCCGTAGAGGTTGCCGCTGACTTGCGGCCGGAACACGTAGTGCAGGTGCCTGTTGTCCAGAACGGCGCTCGAAATGCAGGTGGTGAGCCACATGAACTTCTTGAGCTGCTCGACCTTGGCAGCAGCCGGCACACACTGCGCCGAGGAGTAGAAGCCGAGCAGCATGTCGACCTTCTCCTGCTCGACCAGCCGCACCGCCTCGTTGATGGCGACGTCGGGCTTGCTCTGAGCGTCGGCATAGATCGGCTCGATCTTGTAGCCTTCGACCCCACCCTGCTTGATGAAGTAGTCGATCATGATCTTGGCGCCGTCGTACTGCAGTTCCGACCCGCCGCCCGCAAAGGGACCGGTGAGATCGTAGACGACGCCGATCTTGATCTTCTTTTCCTGGGCCTGAGCGCCGGCAGCGAGGCCGAGCGCCGCGACAGCGGCCACGAACGCGCCCGACAGGCGCACGACTTTGCCCTTGGTCATGGTGATTCTCCCAGATGCAGCGCTATTGGTCTTGTTGTTGGGCTGCATCACAGAAGCCATGCCGCCCGATGTCAAGCTCCGAGCGGGACGCGACGGCTCAACCCGGCCGATTCCCCGGGGTCAGCACGTCAAACATGATGCCGGTGGGTTGGTCGAGCATACTGAACAGCAGCGCGAACCGTGCGGCATCGCCCTCGATCCGCAAGGCGCCAGAGGCAAGCGCCTCCTGCACCGTGGATTTGCGCAAGATCAAAGCGTCGAGCGTCGTCCGGGTCGTCGTCACCGACGCGCCGGCAACCGGCGAAAGCTCGCCCATGCGATGGGTGAGCGTGCAGTTGCTGAGGGTCAGGGCCAGCATTTCGTCACGGTCGGTGAAACGCCAATTGAGGCTGAAGCCCTGCCCCGCCGCCTTGGCCGGATCGAGCCGGATCGCGAGCGCATCGAACAGCACGTCGGTGCTCAGTCCGGCCAGCAGGTCGGCGCTTAGGGCAATGCGGGCCGGCATCTCGAACACGCCGTGCCGCAACTCCATGGCGCCATACAGGAAGGCGTTGCGCCAGGTGGCCGACTCCGCCTGGTAGCCCATCTGCTCCAGCGCATCGGCGCACAGCGCGCGCGCCTCCCGGTTGGCGGGCTCGGCGTAGACGACCTCCTTCATCACCTGCGCCACCCACCGGAACTGGCCCTTGGCGAAGTCGTCGCGGGCGCGCGCCAGAACGGCGCGAGAGCCACCCATGTATTCGACGAACTTGGTGGCCGCCTGCGCCGGCGGCAGCGGATGGAGATTGCAGGGATTGCCGTCGTACCAGCTGAGATAGCGCTGATACACCGCCTTCACGTTGTGGCTGACCGTGCCGTAGTAGCCGCGCGCCGACCAGCGCTCGGCGAGTCCCGACGGCAGGTCGATCGCCTCGGCGATCTCGGCCGGCCGCCAGCCCTTGTTCATCAGGCGCAGGGTCTGGTCGTGAATGTGCTTGTAGAGATCGCGCTGCGCCTCGAGATGGTCGATGACGGCGGCCTTGCCCCAGGTCGGCCAATGGTGCTGGCCGATCAGCACATCACTGTGGGGTGCATAGAGTTTGATGGCATCGCTGATGTATCTCGACCAGACGCGCGGATCGCGCGCCACCGCGCCGCGCAGCGGGATGAAGTTGTGCAAGAGCGGGCAGGCATTCTCCGCCATGTTGAGCACGCCGAGCTCGGGATAGAACATGTGCATCTCGGCCGGCGCCTCGGTCTCGGGTGCCAGCTGAAAGACGACCTTCATGCCGTCGATCGTATGCTCTTCGACCGGCTCGACGATCAGTTGCGTGGGCGCGATCAGCCCGGGCGTGCCGCGCGCCGTCGCCTTGCCCAGGCCGGCATCGACCTGGCCGCGCGGGCCGCGCGGCAAGAGATGGCCGAACTGGAATTGCGCCCGGCGAACCATGGGCGGCCCAGCGAGCACGTTCTCGCCGCCCAGCGCCTCCATGAAGCCGTCGGGCGCGATCACCGCGACCTTGCCCGCCTTCACGTCGCCTTCGTCGATCACGCCGC
>JBPYDO010000405.1:0-7493 GCA_051985755.1 Reyranella sp.
CGCGACTTGATGGCGATCGCCTTGAAGCTCCTGACATCGAAGCCGAGCGCGTTTAGCGGCAGCGGCTCCTGGACCTGCACCAGGTAGCGGCTCAGCACCAGGACGTTGCCGCGGCCGAAGCTCACGACGACCCAGAGCTGGCCCTTGGCCTCGACGGCGTTCATGACGGTGCCCCTGATGCGAACCGCGGGTCCCGCCGATTCGTCGACCAGGCCGCCCACGTCATAGTCGAAGGGGTCGCCGGCCTTGACCGCCGCGGCCTTGAGCCGGTCGCTGAGCTTCGCGTCGGCGATGGTGGCGAACAGCACGCCTTCGACATCCTGCTCGATCACCTCCTTCAAGAGCCAGGTCGCCGAGCCTGAGCGGTCGCTGTGGTCGGCCAGCACGACCGGGACAGCGCCCTTGCCAATCGCCTGCTTGGCGAGCTTTACGCCTTCCGCAATGCGATGGACCTTGGCAGCGCCCACCAGCTCCTTGCGTCGAGCCCATGCCCAGGCGGCCATGTCGTCGGATGCGCGGCGCGCCAGATCAGGTTTGCCGTTGCTCATCACCTGGATCGTCATGCCGACATCCGGCACGTCGGCATAGGCGAAGCCGAAGAAAACATTGACGTAAAGATCAGGCTCGCGGGCCTCCCAGGTGAGAACGCGCTGCACTAGGTCCATCCAGGGCGAAGCGCCGGTCCATTGGACGACCGACGGAGTGAGGATCGGCACCTTCCTTGTGATCGTGACGGGCTTGTAGTCGCCGCGGATGGCGCGCATCAGCATGCGCGCCGCGCGCTCGCCCTGCAGGTGGGAGTCGTAGTGCGGGAAGTACTTCACGGTGAAGGCCATGTCGGCCGCCGCCAGGAACTCCTCGTCCTCGTTGCCGTGCGGATCGAAGGTGCCGGCGATGAAAGCCTCGCGGCCCACGACCGCCCGTACCCGGCGCGCAATGTCGGCCTCCGGCTTTGGCACGCCGCGCACGCCCATGGCGCCGTGCAGCGCAAGATAGACCCCGTCCCACTTGCCGCCCGCCTGGAGCTCGGCGATCTGACGGCTGAGAAAGTGTCGGTAGGCGTCCTCGGTGATCCAGCCCGAACCCGTCCCGGTCTTCGGCCACAGGGGTGATTCGATGCCGACCAGCTCGACGCCGTCATGCTCGCGCGCCACCTTCACGAAGCCGCCCATGTAGGATCGCGGTTCCCAGCCGAGCAGCGCCTCGCCCCTGGCCGGCGAGCCCTCGTAGATAAAGTCTTCGCGTGTCGTGTCGTTCGGCAGGAACGTCACTGTTTCGTGGGCGAAGTTCAGAACGGCGATGCGGATGGGGCGGGTCATGCCGTTCTTCTTACTCGACCGGCCTTTTGGCCGCGAGCGCGCTTCGCCATAATGACAACGATATGAAGCCGCCGGCCGCCAGCCCCGTTGCCATCGAACTCAACGCGGTGCTCGTGGCATTCACGGCCAACGAACCGCAAGTGCTGACCCTGGAGGACGGTGCGCTCCTGCCGTCGGGCCCGTTCGAATCGGAACACCCGACGCTGCAGACCGGCCTGCGCGCCTGGGTCGAGAAGCAGACGCACCATCCGCTCGGCTACGTCGAGCAGCTCTACACCTTCGCCGATCGCAACCGCGCCGACGAGCTGAGCGGCGGGCGGGTCGTGTCGATCAGCTACCTCGGATTGACGCACGAGCGCCTGTCGCGTGGTCCGCGCGATCCCGAATGGCGCAATTGGTATCGCTACTTCCCCTGGGAGGATTGGCGCGCTGGGCCGCCGCAACTGGTAGCCGGCGAGATCCTGCCGCGGCTTGCGAAGTGGGCGCAGGCCGCAGCGCAGCAGGCGCGCCGGGAGCGCCAGCAACGCATCGCCGTCAACTTTGGCGACGGCGCGGAGGGCTGGAACGAGGACCTGGTGCTGCAGCGCTATGAGCTGCTTTACGAAGCCGGGATGGTGCCGGAGGCAGGCAGGGGTCACCGCGCGATCGCCGATGCCCTGTCGGGCATGCCGATGCGGCACGATCATCGCCGCATCCTGGCAACCGCCATCGCGCGGCTGCGGGCCAAGATCAAGTATCGGCCCGTCGTCTTCGAGTTGATGCCCGAAAGTTTCTCGCTCCTGCAACTGCAGCGCGCCGTCGAGGCGTTGGCCGGGCGCAAGCTGCACAAGCAGAACTTCCGGCGCCTGATCGAGCAGCAGGGGCTGGTCGAGAGCACCGGCGCCATGTCGTCGAGCACCGGCGGCCGGCCGGCCAAGCTCTACCGCTACCGCCGCGAGGTCGTGCTCGAGCGCGCCTTTGGCGGCACCAAGCTGCCCCTCAGCCGCTCGGCATAAGCAAGCCTGACCCGCGAAATCCTCGGATTGACGCCTTGACGTCCTTAATGCTCATTCCTAGCATATTATAAATACTCCCGCTGAGCAAAAGAGGCCGTCATGAACGTTTCCACCCTCTCCCCCGATCTCATGACTCGCACTGCCCCGCTCTATGACCGCGTGAAGTCGGTGATTCCATCGATCGAATGGCCAGCCTTCGCGCCCGATATCGATGCGATCCTGCGTCTGAAGCGCGAGCGCGACGCCGTCATCCTGGCGCACAACTACCAGACCCCCGAGATCTTCCACTGCGTCGCCGATATCGTGGGCGACAGCCTGGCGCTCGCCCGCGAGGCCATGAAGACCGACGCGGCCGTGATCGTGCTGGCCGGCGTCCATTTCATGGCCGAGACCGCCAAGATCCTCAATCCCGCCAAGCGCGTTCTGATCCCCGACCTGCGAGCCGGCTGCTCGCTTGCCGAATCGATCTCGGCCGACGACGTGCGCCTGTTGCGCCAGCGCTATCCCGGCGTGCCCATCGTCACCTACGTCAACACCTCGGCCGCGGTGAAGGCCGAGAGCGACATCTGCTGCACCTCGGGCAACGCCAAGAAGATCGTCGAAAGCCTGGGCGCGCCGCGCGTGATCATGCTGCCCGACGAGTACCTGGCCCAGAACGTCGCACGCGACACCGGCGTCGAGATCATCACCTGGGCGGGTCACTGCGAGGTGCACGAACGCTTCACCGCCGACGACATCAGGCGGCTGCGCCGGCAGCATCCCGGCATCGTCGTGCTCGCCCATCCCGAATGCCCGCCCGAGGTCGTGGCCGAGTCCGACTTCGCAGGCTCTACGGCGGCGATGATCGACTATGTCGGCAAGGAACGGCCGCCCCGCGTCGTGCTGATGACCGAATGTTCGATGAGCGACAACGTGGCCGTGCAGCATCCCGAGGTCGAGTTCATCCGGCCCTGCAATCTTTGCCCGCACATGAAGCGCATCACCCTGCCCAAGATCCGCCAGGCACTCGAGACCATGACGCACGAGGTGACGGTCGACCCCGCCGTGGCCCAGCCGGCACGCCGGGCCGTCGAGCGCATGCTCGCCATCTGAGGGAGACCAAGCATGACCATCCCTGCCCTCCCCAGAATCATGCTCGAGCCCGTGGTGCGCGCCGCGCTGTTGGAGGATCTGGGCCGCGCCGGCGACATCACCACCGACGCCATCGTCTCCGCGCAGGCTCGCGCCGAGACCGCCCTTGTCGCACGGCAAGCCGGCGTCGTCGCCGGACTGGACGTGGCGGCACTCGCCTTCCAGCTCGTCGAACCGGGGATCGAGGTCAAGGTCGAGCGCCCTGACGGCACGCGGCTCAAGCCCGGCGACCTGGTCGCCACGATCGAGGGCCCGGCGCGCGGCATGCTGACGGCCGAACGGGTCGCGCTCAACTTCCTCGGCCACCTGAGCGGGGTCGCCAGCGCCACGGCCACCCTGGTCGACGCCGTGAACGGCCACAAGGCCAGGATCTGCTGCACGCGCAAGACGCTGCCCGGCCTGCGCGCCCTGCAGAAGTACGCCGTGCGCGTCGGCGGTGGCAGCAATCACCGCTTCGGCCTCGACGATGCGGTGCTGATCAAGGACAACCATGTCGCCGCGGCGGGCGGCGTGCGCGCCGCCATCGAGGCGGCACGCGCCTCGGTCGGCCATCTGGTGAAGATCGAGGTCGAGGTCGATTCGCTCGACCAGCTCGACCAAGCCCTGGAGGCCGGCGTCGATGCGGTCCTGCTCGACAACATGACGCCCGAGACGCTCGCCACGGCGGTGCGCACCATCGACGGCCGCGCCATCTCCGAAGCCTCGGGCCGCATCACGCCGGCGACGGCGCCGGCCATCGCCGCGGCCGGCGTCGACCTGATTTCGGCCGGCTGGCTGACCCACAGCGCCCAAGTGCTCGATATCGGCCTCGACTGGCGGCACTAGGCCGGCCGGCCTATCCTCTCGCCCGGACAACGACGAGGGGAACGCCATGGCAAATCGCGTCATCGACGCCGACGGCCATATCTGCGAGCCGCCCGCGGTCTGGAACGAGTACGTCGCCAAGCCCTACCGCGACCGCACCATCCGGGTCGAGCGCGACAGTGATGGGCGCGACTGGCTCTCGATCAACGGCAGGATACGGCACAACCTGCGTCCGGCGGCGGCCTGCACGCCTTGGGGCATGGATGATCCCAACAACGTGCCGACCTGGGAGGACATCCTGCCCGGCTCCTACGATGGCGGCGCGCGCGCCAAGGTCCTGGAGGAAGAAGGCATCGAGCACACCTTGCTCTATCCATCGCTTCACCTAATTCAGGGCGACGTCGAGGATCCCGAGGTCGCCGCCGCGACCTGCGCAGGCTACAACGAATGGATCGCCGACATGTGCCGCGACGGCCGCGGCAAGCTGTCGGCCGTCGGCATCATTCCGCTGCAGAGCCCCGAGGCGGCCGCGCGCGAAGTCGAGCATATCGCCAAGCTTGGCCTCAAGGGCGCCTGCTTCCGGCCCGAGCGCTACAAGGGACTAGCGCTCTACGACGAACGGCTGAAGCCGTTCTGGGAAAGGATCGCGGCCAACGGGCTGTTCGCCTCGGTGCACGGCAGCTTCGGTGCCCTGATGCCGAGTTTCGCCTCCGGCCGCTATGACAACCTCTTCTTCAGCCACATGATCTGCCATCCCTTCGAGCAGATGGCGGCCGTGCTCGACATCATCGCGGGCGGCGTGCTCGAGCGCCATCCCAAGCTGCGCGTCGCCTTCCTCGAATCGGGCCTGGGCTGGCTGGAATACTGGCTCGACCGGCTCGACGGCCATTTCGAGTCCATGCACCAGCACGTGCCGTGGATGAAGCGCAAGCCGAGCGAGCTGTTTCGCGAGCAGTGCTTCATCTCGATCGAATCGGACGAGGCGCATCATCTGCCGCGGCTCAAGGAAATGGGCGTCGACGGCTGCGTCTTCTGGGGTGCCGACTACCCCCACTACGATTGCACCTATCCGGGCGCCGTCACCGAGCTCGAGGAGCACCTGGCGCCGCTGCCGGCCGATCTTGCCGAAGGCGTGCGCTGGAAGACGGCACAGCGTTTCCTCGGCCGCTCCTAGGAGGCCGTTTCAGGCTGAGCGGGCGCGCTCACGGCGCGCTCGGCGCGGCGCTGTCAATCTCGCCGCTCCGACATGAAGTAGTGGTCGATGTACATCGTCTTGATGAACTTGAGGCCGTGCTGCTCGAGGAAGCGGGCGACCTTCTCGAAGTGGCCGGGGAAAGCCTCCTCGTCGGCCTCGACGTGGACGAGACAGTGGTTCTTGGTCAACAGCCCGGCGAGGCCGGCGAGTGTCTCGATCTCGTGGCCTTCGACGTCGATCTTGATCACCAGCAGCTTGCCCGCGAAGTCGAACAGGCTGTCGATGCGCACGCCGCGACACTCGGCATGATGCGGGCGGTCCAGCGGAACGACGCGCGTGCCGCCGCGATTGCGGTGCGTGTCCAGCGCCAGGCCGAGGTTGCGCTCGCTGTTGCTCGCCGCCAGCCGCAACGGCTCGATGGCGCGCTCGAGGCCGTTCAGGAAGAGGTTGGCCTGCAGCTGCGCGAAGTTGGTCGGGTCGGGCTCGAAGGCGACGATGCGCTCGAACAAGCCGCGCTTGTGCGCCTCCAGCGCGTACATGCCCCAGTGCGAGCCGATGTCGAAAAAAACCGCGCCGCCATGCGGGCGAAGCCATTGTTCGGTAGCGAGGCGGAAAAAGTAGCTGAACTGCTCATCTTCCCAGCTGCCCTTGATGAAGCACTGCCAGTCGATGGCGTTTTCCTGGTCGAGCAGCAAGCGCAGGCCCATGCGTCGCTCGATCATGTAGCGATCGCAGAACAGCCGCGCGTATCCGGTGAGAAACAGCCTCGCGACACCCCGCAGGATCGGAATCCGCGCGATTACCCGCGGTATGTAGATCATCCGACATTGTAGGCCGCACCGGTCGGCGCAGGCAACGCGCGTCGGTTGCGGCACTGTGTCGTGTACAGCGCGCCCGGGTCCGCGCGGCACTGCCGGGGTTGCAAACCGCGCCGCTTGTCATTAGTAGCCGGCGGTGCCGAGCGATGCGTAGCCAGTTCCTGCGATTCGTCGTGAGCGGCGGCATCGCCGCCGTCTTCAACCTCGTATGCCGCTACGCACTCAACCGGTACATACCGTTCGAGCAGGCCGTCGTGGTCGCCTACCTGCTGGGAATGGTGACGGCCTACGTGCTGATGCGCCTCCTCGTCTTCCCCGCATCGGGCCGCTCGATCCCTTCGGAGGTCCGCCGCTTCGTCGTGGTGAATGCCTTCTCCCTGGTGCTGGTATGGCTCGTCAGCGTCGGCCTGGCGCGGCTCGCCTTCCCGGCGCTGGGCTTCGCGTGGCATGCCGAGGACATCAGTCACCTGATCGGCGTCGCCGTGCCTACCCTCACGAGCTTCTTCGGCCATCGCCTCTATACGTTCGGGCAGCGTGCGGTCATGCGCCAATGACCGTCAAAGACGCGATTGCCCCGTCAATCACCCTCGTTGCCTACGTCCTGCTTCACTGGAAAGGCATGGCCCTCGACCCCGACAGCTGGGCGGCGTGGCAGGCGGCGATCTCGCTGGTCGCCGGCAAGGGCTACACCTATTTCTCCGGCCATCCGATCCACTCCTGGCCGCCGCTCTATTCGCTCTACCTGGCAGCCTGGATCGCCGCGTTCGGCCCGACCGTCTGGATCCTGCTGATCGCCACCGCAGCCCTCGTCCTGCTGCAGTCCGTCCTGTGGGTCGCCTTTGTTCGCATCGTCGCCCGCGAATCGGGGCTGGTCGTATCGACCGCTCAGTCGATCGCGGTTTCGATCTTCATTGGCTTGTTCGTCGCCGTGAACGAGCAGTCGGTCTTCTCGCACAATCTGGTCTATGCGATCCTGCCGGTGTTTCTTCTGGGCGTCTGGCGGCTGGTCTCGCCTGAGCCGCAGGCGATCATCGCAGCAAAGGCTGCGGTGCTGATCGCGCTGGCGACCTGCCTGGTATTGACCCACACCACGGCCGTCGCTTTCGTGGCAGCCGCGGCGCTGGCGCTGCTGTCGGGCCGGCGCTGGGCGCGTGACGCGTGGCTGCTCGCTGTGCCCCTGGTCGCAATACCGGTCGCGCTGGGCGGCATCGTCCATGTTGCCCTGGGCCAA
>JBPYDO010000406.1:0-4381 GCA_051985755.1 Reyranella sp.
GCACCATGCCGCAACCCAGGATCTCCAGCCACGAATCGCCGGCGCCGATCCTGAGCTCGCCGTCCTTCCACGAGCAGCCGATATCGACCTCGGCCGACGGCTCGGTGAACGGGAAGTAGGAGGGGCGAAAGCGGATCGGCAGCTCGCCCTCGACTTCGAAGAAGGCACGGCAGAAATCGTACAGGCAGCCCTTGAGATGCCCCATGTGGGTGGTGCGGTCGAGCACCAGCCCCTCGATCTGATGGAACATCGGCGTGTGGGTCGCATCGTTGTCGATGCGGTAGGTGCGGCCAGGCACGATGATCCGAAGCGAGCCGCCGTCGGCCAGCATCTTCTGCACGGCCTTGTCGAGCATGGTGCGCGCCTGCACCGGCGAGGTGTGGGTGCGCAGCACCATCGGCGTGCCGTCGGCGCGCGGCGGCAGGTAGAAGGTGTCCTGCATCTGCCGCGCCGGATGATCGGGCGGGATGTTGAGCGCCGTGAAATTGTGCCAGTCGTCCTCGATATCGGGACCCTCGGCCCACTTGAAGTCCATCTCGCCGAACACGGCGGCGATCTCGTCCATCACCTGGCCGATCGGATGCAGGCTGCCTTGTTCCTGCGGCCGCGCCGGCAGGCTGACATCGACGCGCTCGTTGGTGAGCTTGGCGGCCAGCGCCGACGCGCTCAGCGCCTCCTTGCGCACCTCGAGCGCCGCTTCGATCTCGCCCTTGAGCTGGTTGACGCGCGCGCCGAACTCCTTGCGCTCGGCGGGTGCCAAGGTGCCGAGCGTCTTCATCAGGCCAGTGACGCTGCCCTTCTTGCCGAGCGCCGCCACGCGCGCCGCATCGAGGGCGGCCAGGTCGGCTGCCTTCTCGACGGCGCCGAGCGCCTCGCTGCGAATCTCCGACAGATCGTCCATCCTTCGCTCCACGCGAAAAGAGGGAGCCTGAGACCCAGGCTCCCTCTCTTCTATCTCTATCCGCTGCGCCCCTCGACGCGGCGGACGTTACTTGAGGGCGGCCTGGGCCTGTTCGACCAAAGCCTTAAAAGCCGCGGGCTCCCGCGCCGCGAGATCGGCCATGACCTTGCGGTCGAGCTCGATGCCGGCTTTCACCACGCCGTTCATGAACTTGGAATAGGTGAGGCCGTGCTCGCGTACGGCGGCGTTGATGCGCTGGATCCACAGGCCGCGGAAGTTGCGCTTCTTCGTCCGCCGGTCGCGGTAGGCGTACTGCAGGCCCTTCTCGACCTTCTCGATGCCGACGCGGAACGCCACCTTGGCGCGGCCGCGATAGCCCTTGGCGAGCTTGAGGACCTTCTTGTGGCGAGCATGGGCGGCCACGCCCCGCTTGACGCGTGCCATGGCTTACCTCTCGTAGGGAAAGAAGTTGCGCTTGATGATGCGCGTGTCGCGCTCGGAGACGAGCGTCATGCCGGTCTGCTGGCGCAGGAAGCGGTTGGAGCGCTTGCTCATGCCGTGGCGCTTGCCGACGACGCCGTGCTTCACCTTGCCGGTGGCGGTGAAGCGAAAACGCTTCTTGGCCCCGCTCTTGGTCTTCATCTTGGGCATTTTCTTTCCTTTTCAAAGGGTTACGATAGGCAGCCGAGGCAATGCCCTTTTAGGCCAGGCCGCCAAAGAAGGGGGCTTATAGCCATGCCAATCGACATGCGCAACCGGCGGCCACGCAAGCAAAGGAAGTCCGCATGAAGTTGGCAGGCAAGGTGGCGCTGGTGACCGGCGCACAGCAGGGCATCGGGGCGGCGATCGCGCTTGCCTTCGCGAGCGAAGGCGCCGACGTGGCGATCAACTGGCTGGACGACGAGAAGGCGGCCGAAGCGGTGGCGGGTGGCGTGCGCCAGTACGGCCGGCGCGCCGCCCTGATCCGCGCCGATATGGCGAAACTTGCCGAGATCGAGGCCATGGTCGCCGAAACGACGCGCGTCCTGGGGCCGCCCGACATCCTGGTCAACAACGCCGGCGTCTATCCGCGGGTGAAATTCCTCGAGATGCGCGAGAGCGACTGGGACTATGTGCTCGACATCAACCTCAAGGCCGGCTGCTTTGCGGCGATCGCCGCGGCCAAGGCCCTGATCGCCGCCGGCCGCAAGGGCGGCTCGGTGATCAATCTCTCCTCGCAGTCGGTGCGCGGCGCCGTGCGCGGGGTGCATTATTCGGCGAGCAAGGGCGGCGTCGTGTCGATGACGCGCGCCATGGCGCTCGAGCTCGCACCGCACGGTATCCGCGTCAACGCCATCGCGCCGGGCACCACCGACACGGCCCAGCCGCGCTACGGCAACTCGGATGCCGAACTGGTCGAAATGGCGAGGATCAACGTGCCGCTCGGCGGCAAAATGCTGACGCCCGACCAGATCGCGCGCACCGCCGTATTCCTCGCGTCGGATGATTCAAGTGCCACCACCGGTCAGGTGCTGCACGTCAACGGCGGCTCCTACATGCCCTAGGATCAGGAGCAGGGCGGCTGGTGCGCGCCGCTTTCGATGAAGGCGTGGATGCAGCCGCCGAACTTACTCGGGAAGGCAGGGCTGTTCGCCGCGCGGTGGCCGGCGAAGCCCGCGGGATAGGCGATGACCATCGATTCGACGCCCGACGCCTTGAACGCGGCCAAGGCATCGTCGGTGCGGCCGCCGACGTCGTAAGTGTCGTCCTTGAAGATCACGACGACCACGCGGGGACCAGGCTTGATGCCGCCCACGATCTGCTGCCATTCGGTGCGTGGCTTGGAGGTGTCGCGCATGTCCTTCACCTGGCCATGATGCGCCGGCGAGACCGCGATCACGCCATCGACCGAAGCGCCACGGTAGGCGGCCGCAAGCGATACCCACCCTCCAGCGGATTGACCTGCCAGGACGACGTGTCGGTAACCCATGGCCCTGGCGTGCTTGGTGGCCTCGACCAATTGAGTGGCGTCGCCTGGCCAGTCGCGTATGTATTGGCGATCGAAGCGGTAGAGGTCGTAACCGGCGGCGGTGAAATTGGTCACCTCTCCCTGCGGCGGCGACGCGGTCGCGTCGGCACCCTCCAGGTAACCATGGCTCCAGACGATCAAGCCGGCGGCGGCCTGCGGCCCCTGGTTCTGCCAGTAAGGCTCGCCTCGCAGCCGGCCGATCTGTGGCGACTGCGGCGGCGCGGCGGCCTTCCAGTCGCGGCCGTTCAGGACGACGTTGTTGACGGCGTAGAGCGTGCACCTGGCTTTGGACTTGTCCTCGCAAAACTTCAGGCCGCGTTCGACGGCCGCGCCCGGATCGGCGCCGGTGGACCCGGACCACATGTAGGTGCGGCCGTCGGCGGCCAGCATGAAGACGCGGTGGGGAGCCCGCCGTTCGTAGTCGGCGTAGGCCTTCTGGGCGGCGGCATTGAGCTGCGCCGATGCCGGCCCGGCGCAGACGACAGCGAGAGCCGTCGCTGCCCAAGCTGTTGCGGCTCTCACCCCCGTCCTCCACCCGCCTTGTCGCTACTTGGGTGCCAGCACCATGATCATCTGCCGGCCTTCCATGCGCGGCATCGATTCGATCTTGGTCAGCGGATCCATCTCGCTGCGCACCCGGTTCAGCACTTCGAGCCCGCGCTCGGAATGGACCATCTCGCGGCCGCGGAAGCGCAGGGTGACCTTCACCTTGTCGCCTTCCTCGATGAACCGCTTCATGGCGCGCATCTTCACTTCGTAATCGTGGTCGTCGATGTTGGGGCGCATCTTGATTTCCTTGACCTCGATCACCTTCTGGTGCTTGCGGGCCTCGTGCGCCTTCTTCTGCGCCTCGTATTTGTATTTGCCGTAATCGGAAATCTTGGCCACCGGCGGGGCCGCATTGGGCGAGATCTCGATCAGATCGAGACTGGCTTCTTCCGCCATCTCCAATGCTTCGCGGGTACTGACGACGCCGACCATATCGCCGTTCTCGTCGATCAGTCGGACTTGCGGCGCTCTTATTTCGCCGTTGACGCGCGGCCCCTCGCGGAGCGGTGCGCTTTGTTGAGCAGGTCGAGCTATGGCTTCCTTCTCCCTCGTTGATGCCCCTTGGTCTGCCTCAGGGCGGAAAACGAGGCCCGGCACGCCCTCAGGCGGGCGACCGGGCCTCTGATGAGAGTGTAGTGACGGCGGCCCCGAGTTCAAGGACCTCCTGTTTATCCGACCCGAGCCGCCGCACCGCGACCGTCCGATTTTCCATATCGCGACGCCCGACGGCGAGGATCAGTGGGACGTGTGCGAGCGAGTGCTCGCGGACCTTGTAGTTGATCTTTTCGTTGCGCAGATCGGCCTCGACCCGCAACCCGGCAGCGCGAAGCTTGGCCGCGACTTCGTTGGCATAGCTGTCGGCGTCGTTGACCACAGTGGCCACTACCGCTTGCGTCGGCGCCAGCCACAGCGGGAAGCGACCG
>JBPYDO010000407.1:0-3690 GCA_051985755.1 Reyranella sp.
GTCCTTACCGCGCATCTGGCACGGCGTGATGTGGTCGAGGCTGTGGCCCTTCCTCGTCGCCGGCTTTTTGGGCGTGCCGGTGGGCACTCTCCTGCTCGACCAGGTCCAGGTGCAGCCGCTCAAGCTCGGCGTCGGCCTGGTGCTGATCGCCTACTGCGCCTGGATGGCGTTCGTGCGGCGGCCGCCCGTCGTCTACCGTGGCGGCCGCTGGGCCGACTCTGCCGTGGGCTTCATCGGCGGCCTGCTGGGCGGCATGGCGAGCGTTTGCGGGCCGCCGCCCGCCATCTGGGCGCAGTTGCGCGGCTGGGACATGCACGAACAGCGCGGCGTCAACCAGCCGTACAATATGTCGATCCTCACCACGGCCTTGCTCTCGGCGGTCGTCGCGGGCTACATCGACCGAACGTTTCTGGTTTGGGCCGCGATGGCGATCCCTTCGACGTTGCTGGCCGCTCGCTTTGGACTTGCGCTCTATGGCCGGATCGATGGATTGCAATTCAGGCGGATCGTGCTGGTGATGCTTGGCCTCTCCGGCCTGTCGCTGATCGCGAGCGGGCTCAAATGACGCTGAAGTCGGTAGCCGGCGGTTTCCTCATCGTCTATCTCGCCGTTGCCGCGGGGGCGCTTTCTTCTTATCGGCCGGCACCCGTCACCTCGGCCGCCACCCAGCAGCCCACCGGCCCCCTCTGGCCGGACTACAGCGCCGGCGGCCCGGGATTTGTGGCGCCGCAGACGCCCGATGGCGAGCTGATCGCCTATGGCTACCGGCTGGTGGCGCAGACTTTCGCCGAGATAGGACCGAACACGCCCGATGCGTCGCGCCGCTTCTCCGGCAACAACCTCGCCTGTCAAAGCTGCCACCTCGATGGCGGCACCAGCCGCACCGGATTGCCGCTGGTCGGCGTGGCCAAGACCTTTCCGAAGTTCAACCAAATCGATGGCCGCGTCCTCTCGCTGAGCGAGCGCGTCAATCGCTGCATGGGCCGCTCGATGAATGGCCGGGCCATGCCACAGGATTCGCGCGAGCTGGCGGCCTATCTCGCCTACCTTCGGTTCATCGATGGGCCGGCGCCGCTCAAGACCGTGGCGGCTCCTCCCGCGTCCCAGCCTGCCGACGCGGCGCGCGGCGCCGAGGTCTATGCCCGGGTCTGCGCGGCCTGCCACCAGCCCGACGGCCAGGGCGTGCGCAACGGCGCCGCAAGCGAGGCCAACGGCTACCAGTTCCCGCCGCTCTGGGGTCCCGACAGCTTCAACGACGGCGCCGGCATGCACCGCTTCGAGCGCGCCGTCGGCTTCATCCAGCGCAACATGCCGCGCGGCGCCGACGCCTCGCACCCCCAGCTCAGCCTGCAGGAGGCGTGGGATGTCGTGGCCTTCCTGCGCGACAAGCCGCGGCCGCACTTTCAGCCGACACCCTAGGCGAGCCGGCGCGGCTGCTCACGGCGGCCGCTTCTTCACGAGATATTTGTGCTCGCCGTCGCACACCAGCACGCCCGACTGATTGTGGATGGTGAGCCTGAGCGTGACGACGCCGGTCGTGCGCCCGGCTTTCAGATCGCTGATCTCGAGCATCGGGTAGAGCGTGTCGCCGCAGTAGACTGGCTTCAGGAAGCGCGACGACTGCTCGAGGAAGCCCACAAGCGAATCGCCGATCACGTGCGGGAAGATGCCGGCGCCGGCCGCACCCTGGATCGCCACCTGCAGGCCGTGCGCCAGGAGATCGCGATGGCCACGCGCCTTGCAGTATTCACGGTCGTAGTGGATCGGATGGTTGTCTCCGCTCGCCGACTGGAAGGCCGCGAACAGCGCCTCGGTCTGGGTCCGTGAGTTTATGTAGAACTTCTGCCCGGGCTTCAGGTCCTCGAACCAGTGCGTCGGCCCGAAGCGATGCTCCGCTGGATCGAACGGCTTGTCCGCCGCCGGCACCACCTCACGCCGCCTTGGCCCTGCGACCCATGCCGTCGTAGAGGTCGAGCATGCGCTCGCGCCACGGCTGGAGCGGATCATCCGCTTCCAGGAGCGACAACGGGCTCACCGTGCGCGCCCAAAAGAACGCGCTCGCCAGCGCATAGTCGGGATAGGCCGGATGGGCGCCCGCCAGGTAGGGCTGATCGCGCAACATACGGCGCGCCGGCTCGAGGCTGGCGCGGAACGCGGCGACGCCCTTCTCGCGCGCCTTGGTCTGGAAGCTGGCAAAATCGGTCGTGCCCAACCGCTTTGCGCGCGATTCCTTGAAGTAGGGCTGATCGACCGGCCGCACGCGGTCGTAGAGGTCGCCGACCACGATGGGAAACAACGCGGGGTGCACCGCCGTGTCGACCCAGCCGGCCACGAAGCGCGCGTAGGCGAGCGCCATCTCGCTCTTGAACAGCGGTTTGTCGGCATAAGCCTGGTCGAGATAGGTGGCGATCGACCAGCTGTCCTTTACGCCCTTCGCGCCGTCCTTGATCACCGGAACGGTCTGCGATTGGGCAAAGGCGATCTTGTCTTTCTCCGTGAAGCCCATCGGCTCCACGGCATAGGGCAGGCCCTTGTGGTTCAGGGAGAACTTGGCGCGCCAGCAGAACGGGCTGGGGCGGCGGTCGTCCTCCAGGACGAGATCGTAGAGTGTAATCATTGAACGAGCTTGCAAAAGAAAGCGGCGACGGACAAGCACCTCGCCCGTCGCCGCCATCGGCGAAAAATTCATGCCGTCAGAAGCCGCATTTGTACGGCTCGGCGTTCAGCGTCGGTTTGACGTTTTCGATGGTCTGCTTGCACGCTTCCTCGAGCTTTCCCTTGGTGTTGGGATTGTCGGCCAGCTGCTTCCACTGCGTGCGCAGTTGCGTGATCATCTTCTCCAGCTGTTCGCGCTGGTCGCCTGCCTTGTCCCTCACGCAGGTCTGGTATTTGTCGAGGAAGCTGTCACAGACCTCGATGCCGACCTTGTCCTCCGCGAAGGCGACGGGGGCGAAGGCGACAGCGAGGACGATCGGGGCAAGGAGCGCAAGCGACTTCATTTCAGATCCTCCACTCTGGTGACGACAACGCCTCAACGTAAGCCAAGCGAGGCTACGGAATAGTTACGCCTCGCGATAGTCACAGGAGTCACTTTCCGTCAATCATCCGGATGATGCCGGAGAAGTCTTTCGCGCCATTGCCGCTGTTGACATACATGTTGAAAAGCTGCGCCGCACTTGCGCCCAACGGCGTGCTGGCACCGGCGGCATTGGCCGCCTGCTGCGCCAGCAACAGATCCTTCAGCATCATCGCCGCCGTAAAGCCCGCCTGGTAGTCGCGGTTGGCTGGCGAGGTCGGCACCGGTCCCGGCACGGGACAGTAGGTCGTCATCGCCCACGACTGGCCCGACGAGGTCGAGGCAATGTCGAACAGTTTCTGGAAATCGAGGCCGAGGCGCTTGGCCAGCATGAAACCTTCGCTGACGCCAATCATCGAGATGGCGAGCATCATGTTGTTGCAAATCTTGGCCGCCTGGCCGCTGCCGACGTCGCCCGCCAGCACGATGTTCTTGCCCATCTTTTCAAAAATGGGCTTCGCCTTGGCGAAAGTCGCCGGCGCGCCGCCGACCATGAAGGTGAGCGTGCCGGCCGTGGCCCCACCGACGCCGCCGGAGACCGGAGCATCCAGCATTTCGAAGCCGGCCTTCTTGGCCAAAGATGCAACGTGCCTTGCGCTGTCGACGTCGATGGT
>JBPYDO010000408.1:0-11555 GCA_051985755.1 Reyranella sp.
CCGACGAAGGCGTCGCCCACCGCGGCCAGCGCCTCGTCGCGGCCGACGGCGTCCAGGCGCGCAGCGATATCGCGTGCGATGTGGAACGAGATCTCGATCTCCACGCCGATCATGTGCATCGCCTTGCCGTCGAAGCGCGCCGGAGATTTCACCAGGGCGCCGGCCAGCAAAGGCGCCGGATTGGGCTCGGCGGTCGGCGTGCGCGCTCCCACTTTCCATCCGGAAACGGGACCGGTGGCGCGGGCAACGCCGTCCTGGATGGCATAGACCGCGGCACGATCCGGCAGGGCGAAAGGCGGCGCCGTCTGCACGCCCGAGCGCCGCGCCTCGAGCAGGGCGCGTACGGCCTGCGATGGGTCGAAGGTCGCCATATTGCCTCCCCGGGTTGCTTCTCCGGAGTAGCCGGCTGTAGGCTTTCGCCATGAAGCACGCAAGTGCCGCCACCCTGCGACGCATCCCCGACCTCCTCGGCAAGCTTCGCGCCCTTTCGGGCCTGCGAGAGACGAAGCCCGGCACCTTCTATCGCGGCGGCTCGGCCTTCCTGCATTTTCACGAGGATCCAGCCGGCATCTTCGTCGACCTGAAAGTCGACGGCGACTGGACGCGCCTCAACGTCAGTAGCGCCGCCGCGCAGGCCAAGCTGGTGCGCGACGCCCGCCGCCTGCTCGCCTGAAGGGAGGGAAACGCCCATGCCCTATGCCAGCGGCCGGGTCATCCATGACGCCGACGCGCATGTCATGGAGATGCCAGGCTTCCTCGCCGCTCATCTCGAAGCGAAGTATCGCGCGCTGGTGACCGACACGGCGCTGTTCCCGCGCCGCGACGGCTTTCAAAGCCGCCTCAAGGACGCCGAGCGCGCCAAGGGCGAGACCTTCGACGATTCGCAGATCATGCTGGCCAAGAACTGGAGCGCGCTCGGCTCGTGGCGCAGTCAGGACCGGCCGCGTTCGGTGGATCTCCTGGGCTTCTCCAGCCAGCTCATGTTCACCACGGCGCTGCTCAACTTCTCCAATCTCTTGGAGAGCGGCGGCGATCACGAGCTCGCCTATGCCGTCGCGCGCGCTCACACGCGCCACATGGTCGAGTTCTGCTCGGTCGACAAGCGGCTCCTGCCCTCGGGCTACGTTCCGCTGCTCGACTTCGAGCGCACGAAGACGGCAGCGCGCGAGACGATCGATAAAGGCGCCAAGGCGCTGCTGATCCCGTCACGCTGTCCCGACGGCCATTCGCCGAGCCATATCGGGCTCGATCCGCTGTGGGCGATGGCCGAGGAGGCGGGCCTGCCGATCGTGCTGCATGTCGGCGGTGGCGGAAAGCTCCTGGAAGACGCCTACTTCAACAACGGCCTGCCACCAGTGCCCGACTTCCACGGCGGCGACGACAATTTCCGGTCGATCGACTACATGGCGATCGCCTACCCGCCGATGAAGGCCCTGACGGCGCTGATCGTCGACCGCGTGCTCGATCGCTTCCCGCGGCTCAAGTTCGGCGTCATCGAGCAGGGCGCTTCGTGGGTGCCAGGCTGGATGCGCAACATGGATTCGGCGCACAACGCCTTCTACAAGAACGAGGAGCGCCTGCAGAAGATGTCGCTCAAACCGAGCGAGTTCGTGAAGCGTCAGGTCCGCGTCACGCCCTACCCGCACGAAGACACGGGCTGGATCATCGCCAACTCCGGCGACGAGGTCTGCCTCTTCTCCTCCGACTACCCGCACGTCGAGGGCGGCCGCCATCCCATCAAGCGCTTCGAGGCGTCGATGGAAGCCGCCGGCATCGGCGAGGCGCAGAAGCAGCGCTTCTATTGCGACAACTTCATCGACCTGATGGGCGCCGGCCTGGCGCCCGAATTGAGGCGGACAGCATGAAGACCTACACGACACTCCTGCAGGAACGCACGCCGGCCGAGAATGGCGGCTCGGTGCTGAAGATCACGACCAACCGGCCCGAGGTGCTGAATGCGCAGAGTCGCGTCCTGCTCGCCGAGCTTGACGACGCGTTCCTGCGCGCCGCCGACGATCCCGAGGTGCGGGTGATCATCCTGGCCGGCGCCGGCAAGCATTTTTCGGCCGGCCACGATCTCGGCAGCCCGCAGGAGCTGGAGGACCAGAAGAAGACGCCGCTGGAGCCCGGCTTCAAGGGCGAGTACCGGCGCCTGTGGGAGCGCTACTTCGAGAACACCATGCGCTGGCGCGACCTGCCAAAGCCCACCATCGCCCAGGTCCAGGGCTACTGCATCATGGGCGGCATGATGATCGCCTCGGCTTGCGATCTGATCATCGCCAGCGACGATGCGCTGTTCGCCGACCGCTCGATCGGCTGGGGCGGTTCGCATGTACAGTACTTCGCCCTGCCGTGGGATATCGGCCCGCGCAAGGCCAAGGAGTATCTCTTCACTGGCGACTTCATCACGTCGCACCAGGCCGAGAAGGCGGGCCTGGTGAACCGCGTCGTGCCGCGCGCCGAGCTCGAGGAGGAGACCATGGCGCTGGCGCTCAGGATCGCCGAGCGCGATCCTTATGCGCTGAAGTTCGCCAAAGCCTCGGTCAACCAGACCCTCGACGCCCAGGGCTGGCGCCAGGCGCTGGAAGGCGCCTTCAAGAACTACATGCTCACCATCCCGCATCGCATGGAGCTCGGGACTTACGGTCCCAAGGCGCGCGAAAAGGCACCGAAGGAGCGGTTCGCCGTCCTGAACAAGAACGCAAGAAGCCGCTAGAGCAGTTTCCGGTGAATTTGAATCGCTGGCGCCACCCGGTGTCATCCCGAGCGAAGCGAGGGACCTTTCATCGGCGCCAACAAAGGTCCCTCGCTACGCTCGGGACGACACGAAGGTGATGAGCACCCGTGAGCAAAGGGTCATAAGGCCTTGAACCGCCTATGGTTTGGCGGATTTCTGTGATAGTTTTGCAGCAATGCAAGGGGAGACTTCAGGCCTGCTGAGGCCACGCCTCGCAGCCTTGGCCGCTGCTGCCGCGCTTGCCGGCGGCGCTGCGGAGGCGGAGGCCCAGACCAAACCGATCGACATTCCGGCCTCGGCCTACGGGCCGGTGTGGACCGGCGTCTATGTCGGCGCGGCCTTCGGCGTCGACACCCTGCTCGACCGCGCGAACATCGGTGCCGGCGGAGGCACGGCGCTCAACTTCGATGGGCTTGCCGGACGCGGTCCCCTGGGCTCGATCTATGGCGGCGTCGACTTTCAGCTGACGCCCAAGACGCTGGTCGGCATGCTGGCGGAGGTGTCCTACGGCGGCCTCGATTCCAACGCCTCGGCCGCGCTGCCGGGCGCTTCGGCCACATTCTACTCGCATGCCGACCTCAGCTGGGCGGCCCTAATCCGCGCCGGTGTCCTGCCGCGGCCCTCGACCCTGCTCTATGTGTTGGGCGGCTATACCGGGCAGAATCTCTCGATCAACGCGACGGCCCAGGCGGGCGCGGCCTTCGCCGGCTTCTCGCAGTACAGCACGTTCAACGGCTGGACGGCGGGCGCCGGCATCGAGAACCGGCTGGGCGGCGGCTGGTCGGCCAAGCTCGAGTACCGCTACAGCCAGTACGGCCAGCAGACCTTGCCGGGCACGATGATCACGCTCTCGCCCTCGACCCAGGCGATCCGCTTCGGCCTTGCCTACAAGTTCGGCGGCGCGGCGCAGCAGGCCGCCGACGAAGCCGCAGCCGGCGAGCGTCCCACCAGCTGGACCGGCCTCTATGGCGGCGTCGCGGGCGGCGCCGGCATCTTCACCAGCCACAACAGCGCCACCCTGCCCGGCGTAGCGGCCGTCGCCGACGTGGGCGGGCAGGGCGTGCTGGGCTCGGTCTTTGCCGGCGCCGACTATCAGTTCGCCGACCAGGCGTTGGTCGGCGTCATGGGCGACCTGACATAGCCCGGCATGCAGGCCACCAACACCACGACGGTGGGCGGCGGGGTCGCAACCGTGCAGCAGCGCGCCAACATGGGATGGAGCGTATTGGGTCGCGTCGGCTTCCTGCCCACGCCCTCGACCCTCATCTATGCCGCTGCCGGCGTCACCAGCATGACCTTCACGACCTCGACGACGGCGCTCAACAACACCTTCTTTTCCCAGGACAACACCGTGACCGGCTGGACGGTGGCGCCCGGCTTTGAAATTCAGATCGCCGACGGCTGGTCGACCCGCTTCGAATATCGCTACAGCGAGTTCGGCCAGGTGTCGGCGGCGAACGGCGCGGCCCTGCAGCCGTCGATGCAGTCCATCCGCGCCGGCCTTGCCTATAAGTTCGGCGTCGGTCGTTAGCGTTGAGTCGTCAAGGGAGGGGAAAATGCGGGTACTGACTATGGCGGCCGCCGTCGCGGCGGCATTGGCTTGGGCGGGCGCAGCGCTTGCCCAGAACGAAAACAACGTCATCACCGTCGCAGTCGACGGCGTGCGCAACGACCAGGGCGTCGTGCGCTGCGGGCTCTACAACTCGCCGGTCGGGTTCCGCGAGCCGGGCAAGGAATACAAGGGCGTGATTGCCAAGATCTCCGGCGGCAAGGCGACCTGCGTCTTCGGCAATGTGCCGCCCGGCTCCTATGCCGTCGCCCTGTTCCATGCCGAGCACAACGAGGAGACACTGCCGACCGGCGCTTTCGGCATACCCAAGCTCGGCTACGGTTTCTCGCGCGACGCCAAGGGTTCGTTCGGACCGCCCAGCTTCGATTCGGCCGCCTATAAATACACCGGCGGAGCGTCGACCTGGCCGGTCCACATGCAGTACTGACGCGGGCGCCGGGCGCGGCCATGACGCTGCATCCGTGGAGCGGCGGCTTCCGTTCGCTGGAAAGCGAGTACGACGAGCCAGCCGATCTGATCGAGGGCGCCGTTCCGTCCTGGCTGCGCGGCACGCTCTATCGCAACGGCTCGGGCCGCAATGAGCTTGGCGGCCAATGGTTCGCGCACTGGTTCGACGGCGACGGCATGATCTCGGCCATCACCTTCGGCCCGGAGGGCGTGCGGTTTCGCAATCGCTACGTCGCGACCGACAACTGGCGCCAGGAGTCGGCCGCGGGACGGATCGTGCATCGCGGCTTCGGCAAGATGCGGCCGGGCGGTGTGCTGGCCAACGCGTTGCGCATGCCAGGTAACGTCTCCAACACGTCGGTCGTCGTCGAGAGCGGGCGACTCCTGTCGCTGTGGGAGGGCGGCCCGCCCTACGAGCTCGATCCCGCGACGCTCGAGACGCGCGGCGTCGCCGATTTCGGCGGCACTCTCAGGGCGTTCTCGGCACATCCCAAGGTCGACCCCGACAGCGGCGAGCTGTTCAACTTCGGCATCGACTACGGGCGCAAGACGACGCTGACGCCCTATCGCATCCTGCGCGGTGCGGCGTCGAAGCTGCCGGCGGTGACCCTGCCCTACCCCGTGATGAACCACGATTTCGTGCTGACGCGGAATCACCTGGTGTTCTGCCTCGGCCCGATCCTGCTGCATTCGCTGAAATTCCTGCTGGGCTTCATGTCCTTCGACGGCGCGCTGCACTGGGAGTCGGGCAAGCCGACGCTGATCCTGCTGGTGCCGCGCGACGGCAAGGGACCGAACCGCATCATCGAGACCGAGCCGTTCTTCCAGTTCCACTTCGCCAACGGCTATGAGGAGAGCGGCGCGCTGGTCCTCGACCTGGCGCGCTATCCCGACTTCAACACGATCGGCGAGGCGCTGCGCACCTACTGGCGTTCCGACTGGCCGTCGCAGGGCATGGCGAACCTCACGCGGCTCAGGGTCGATCTCACCAACGGCAAAGTCGAAGTGCGATCCTACGACGCAGGGTCGGCCAACGAGTTTCCCATCGTCCATCCCGGGCATGTCGGCCGGCGCTATCGCTACGCCTATATCGCCTGTAACCCGGCGGACCGCGCGATCGGTCTGCAGCAACAGGTCGTCCGCGTCGATCTCGAAAGCGGCGCGGTGGTGCGCCACGATTTTGGCCCCGACGGCTATGTCGGCGAGCCGCTCTTCATCCCGCGGCCCGGTAACGGCGCAGAGGACGACGGAGCCGTCGTGGTCCTGGTCTACGACGCCGCCCGGCAGTGCACTGCGATTGCCGGTCTCGATGCGCGCGACCTTGGTGCCAAGCCGCTGTTCGTCGCGCGCCTGTCGCACCACGTGCCTTATCCGCTGCATGGCTGCTTCGTCGGCGATCGCTGACGCGCAGCAACACCCTCTCGTCCGCCCGATCGCATTGATCGGGCGAGCGCGAACGATCGCACCAAGAACAGGCCGCCCCGAACAGCGTTTGCCGCCGTTCAATGCCGCCGCTCAATCTCAATAGAGCGCAGCGACCGGAGGAAAGTCCAGTCCCTTCATTGGTCACAAAATGGCGTCTGGCGCGGAACCATTTGGCTTGCTTGCGTTTTCTCCCAAATGGCGCAGCAACTTCACGCCCCGAGAGCCCGCTCTGATCGTGTGGTTGAGGACGCTCCTCCCCCTCCCGCGGCTCTTAAAATCTACTACCTTTATCCGCGCCTGGCGGGACCGCTCGGCGAGTGGGAGTCGCATCTGCGGCGTGCGCAGGCCATGGGCCTCAACCATGTTTGCCTCACACAACTCTTTGCGCCGGCTGCAAACGGCAATGTGTTCCTGACGGACAATCACGACAGGGTCGATCCCGCGTTCGGCCTCGACGGCTCGCCGGCGGATGCGGCTGCGGCGATCGCCGACCTGGCGGACCAATTCGATCTGGGCCTGCTGGTCGATGTCGTGCTCGACCGCGTGGCGCGCGACGGTGCGACGACGCGCGACTTCCCGGCGTACTTCGTTCCCGCCTCGAACGCCGTCGTCGATCCGCGGCTGCCGGTGCGCGAGACGCGCGCGGCGCTGACGCAGTTCGGCGAGGCGGGCATCGCCGATTGGTGGGGCGATCGCCTCGCCCGCCTTGCCGATGCCGGCGTCGCGGGCTTTCGTTTGCTGGGCCTCGACTGCGTGCCGCCCCAGTCGCTCGCCGCGATCGTTGCCTCCGTCCGCCGGCACGCGCCCGACTGCCGGTTCCTCGGCTGGACGCCCGGCCTTTCGTGGCGCCAGATCTCGGCGCTCGCCGGCAGCGGACTGGACGGCGTGTTCGCCTCGACAGCATGGTGGGACGCGCGCGCGAGCTGGTACGTCGAGGAGCACAACGCGTTGCGCCTCGTCGCACCTATCATCGGCGTCGCCGAGCCGCCCTTCGCCTACCGCCTCGCGGCGCAGTGCCCGGTCAAGGAGGTGCGACAGGCGCTCTATCGCCGCTCGCTGCATCTCGCGGCCTCGGCGGGCGACGGCCTGCTGCTGCCGATGGGTTTCGAGGTCATGGCACGCGAACGCATAGACGCCCGCTTTGCCGAACCGGGCGACTTCGCCGACGCGGTGCGCGACGCCGACGCCGATCTTTCCAAGGAGATAGCGGTCGCCAGTGCCCTGGTCGACGCGCTCGGCCGGCGCGGCCCCGATGGCGACTGGGAGAGCCTGAGCGGTCCTGCGAGCCCGGTTGCCGTCGTGCACCAGCCCGCCCGCCATCTCGTGCTCTGCGTCAATGCCGATCTCGAGCGCCCGGCCCGTCCCACGCCCGAGCTCGCCGCAAGCCTGCCGTGCGATGAACTGGCCCCGGGCGAAACCAAGATCGCGACGTTCGGGACCGCACCGCCGATCCTCGCCGTGCCTCATGGCCGCCACCTGAGCGCGCTGCCCGATGCGAAGGCGCCGCGGATCTCGGTGGTGAACGTGACGCCTGCGGTCGACGGCGGCCGGTTCGCCGCCAAGCGCCTTGTCGGCGAGCCGATCGTGGTCGAAGCCGATGTGGTGATCGACGGCCACGACGAGATCGCCGTCGAGGTCGTCTGGCAAGCGATCGACAAGCAGGCGTGGGAGCGAACCCCCATGACGCCGCTCGGCAACGACCGCTGGCGCGCGACCATCACCCTGGGGCGGACCGGCCGCTGGAACTTCGCGATCGAGGCCTGGCTCGACGAGCTGGCCACCGTGCGGCGCGCCAAGCGCCTGAAGCAGGAGGCGGGCATCGAGGTATCGGTCGAGCTGGCCGAGGAACGGCAGCTGCTGGCGGCCGGCGAACATCGCGCCTTCGCGACCCGATCGGCCGTCTATCCGATCGACATCGAGCGCACCGCCGCGGGCTTCGGCAGCTGGTACGAGATCTTCCCGCGCTCGCAGACCGACGATCCGCGGCGTCACGGTACGTTCGCCGACGTCATCACCCGCCTGCCGCGGATCCGCGCCATGGGCTTCGACGTCCTCTACCTGACGCCGATCCATCCGATCGGCCGCACCGCGCGCAAGGGGCGCAATAATGCGCTGCTGTCCGAACCGGACGACGTGGGCAGCCCTTATGCCATCGGCGGCCCCGAGGGCGGACACGACGCGGTGCACCCGGCGCTGGGCACGGTCGAAGACTTCCGCAGGCTGGTCGCGGCAGCGAGCGCGCAAGGACTCGAGATCGCGCTCGACTTCGCGATCCAGTGCTCGCCCGACCATCCGTGGCTGAAGCAGCATCCCGACTGGTTCCGTCGCCGTCCCGACGGAACGATCCGCTACGCCGAGAACCCGCCCAAGAAATACGAGGACATCGTCAACGTCGACTTCTACGCCAAGGGCGCCGTGCCCGAGTTGTGGGAGGCGCTGCGCGACGTCGTCGAGTATTGGATCGGCGAGGGCGTACGCCTCTTCCGGGTCGACAATCCGCACACCAAGCCGCTCGCTTTCTGGCAATGGCTGATCGCCGACGTGCGCGGCCGGCACCCCGACGTCGTGTTCCTGTCCGAAGCCTTCACGCGGCCCAAGGTGATGTACCGCCTGGCCAAGGTGGGCTTCTCGCAGTCCTACACCTACTTCACCTGGCGCAACACGCGGCGCGAGCTCACGGACTACCTGCTTGAGCTTACCCGGACCGACGTCGTCGACTATTTCCGTCCACACTTCTTCGTCAACACGCCCGACATCAATCCCTTCTTCCTGCAGACCTCCGGGCGCGCTGGCTTCCTGATCCGCGCCGTGCTGGCGGCGACGCTATCGGGCCTGTGGGGCGTCTATTCCGGCTTCGAGATCTGCGAGGCGGCGGCCCTGCCGGGCCGCGAGGAATATCTCGACGCGGAGAAGTACGAGATCCGCGTCCGCAACTTCGATGCTCCCGGCAACATCGTGGCCGAGATCACCGCGCTCAATCGAATCCGCCGGGCAAACCCCGCGCTGCACAGCCAACGCGGCGTCACCTTCTACAACTGCGACAACGAGCAGGTGCTGGTCTACGGCAAGGCGCTGCCCTCGCACGAGGACATGATCTTCGTGGCCGTCAACCTCGACCCGCATCACGTGCAGGAGGCGGGCTTTGAGATTCCGCTCTGGGAGTGGCGGCTGCCTGACAGCGGCTCGCTTCACGTCGAGGACCTGATGACCGGCGCGAGAAGCATGTGGCACGGCAAGCATCAGCGGGTGCGGCTCGATCCCGCCGGCCTGCCGTTTGCGATCTGGCGGCTATGGACCGGCAGCGGAGCGTAGCATGAATGTCCAGTCTACAGAGTTGAACCGCAAGGACCTGGCCAGCGAGGCGCCCAGCCCGCACTGGTACAAGGACGCCATCATCTATCAGCTGCATGTGAAGTCGTTCTTCGATTCCAACAACGACGGCATCGGCGACTTCCCCGGCCTGATCTCCAAGCTCGACTACATCGCCGACCTTGGCGTCAACACGCTGTGGCTGCTGCCGTTCTATCCCTCGCCGCGGCTGGACGACGGCTACGACATCTCGAGCTACCGCGCCGTCCATCCCGAATACGGCGCCATGGCCGATCTCAAGCGCTTCATCGCGGCCGCGCACCGCCGCGGCCTGCGCGTCATCACCGAGCTGGTGGTCAACCACACGTCCGACCAGCATCCCTGGTTCCAGCGCGCCCGCCGGGCGAGGCCGGGCTCGGCCCTGCGCGACTACTATGTGTGGTCCGACAACGATCAGAAGTACCAGGGCACGCGCATCATCTTCCTCGATGTCGAGCGCTCGAACTGGACCTGGGACCCGGTGGCCGGCGCCTACTACTGGCACCGCTTCTACGCGCACCAGCCCGACCTCAATTACGACAATCCGCGCGTGCTCAAGGCGGTGCTCGGCGTCATGCGCTACTGGCTCAATCTCGGCGTCGACGGGCTCCGACTCGACGCCGTGCCCTACCTGGTCGAGCGCGAGGGCACCAACAACGAGAACCTGCCGGAGACGCACGAGGTGCTGCGGCGCATACGCGCCGAGATCGACCGCGCCTATCCCGACCGGCTGCTGCTCGCCGAGGCCAACCAGTGGCCGGAAGACACCAAGGAGTATTTCGGCCACGGCGACGAATGCCACATGGCCTTCCACTTCCCGCTGATGCCGCGCATGTACATGGCGCTGGCGCGCGAGGACCGCTTTCCGATCACCGACATCATGCGGCAGACGCCGCAGATCCCCGAAACCTGCCAGTGGGCGATCTTCCTGCGCAATCACGACGAACTGACGCTGGAGATGGTGACCGATTCGGAGCGCGACTATCTCTGGCAGACCTACGCCACCGACCGCCGGGCCCGCATCAACCTCGGCATCCGCCGCCGGCTGGCGCCGCTGCTCGAGCGCGACCGCCGGCGCATCGAGCTGATGAACTGCCTGCTGCTGTCGCTGCCGGGCACGCCCGTCATCTACTACGGCGACGAGATCGGCATGGGCGACAACATCCGGCTGGGCGATCGCGACGGCGTGCGCACGCCGATGCAGTGGTCCCCCGACCGCAATGGCGGCTTCTCCCGCGCCGACCCGGCGGCCCTGGCGGTGCCGATGATCATGGACTCGCTCTACGGCTACGACACGGTCAACGTTGAGGCGCAGTCGCGCGACCCCTATTCGCTGCTGCATTGGATGCGCCGCATGCTGGCGATCCGGCGCACGCACGCCGCATTCGGCCGCGGCGCGCTGCGTTTCATTTACCCGAAGAACCGCAAGGTCCTGGCCTATCTGCGCGAACACGGCGCGGAGACGATCCTGTGCGTCGCCAACGTCTCGCGCACGCCGCAGGCGGTCGAGCTGGACCTGTCCGAATTCGAAGGCCGCGTGCCGATCGAACTGAGCGGCGGTTCGCTCTTTCCGCCGATCGGCCAGCTCACCTACCTGCTGACCCTGCCGCCGTTCGGCTTCTACTGGTTCATCCTCGCCCAGCAAAGCGAGGCGCCGTCCTGGCATACGCCGGCGCCCGAGCCGATGCCCGACTACGTCACAGTAGTCCTGCGCGAGGGCCTGGCTGAGGCGGTCGAGCGTGAGGCGCCGGCCCTGGGCGCCCCCGACGTCCTGCCCGCCTACCTCGCCAAGCGCCGGTGGTACTCGGCGAAGGACCAGTCGCTGCAATCGGTACGCTTTACCTACCTCGCGAGGCTGCCGGGCGGCGATCGCGAACTCCTGATGGCGGAGATCGAGACGACCCACCCCGGCCCGGCCGGCACCACCACGGGCCGCTGGCAGTTGCCGCTTTCCATCAGCTGGGAAGACGAGTCCGGCGCGGCGCTGCCCAGCCTGCTGGCGTTGGCCCGGGTCCGCCAGCGCCGCCG